>NZ_MAQA01000004.1 GCF_001692445.1 Oerskovia enterophila
GCTCTATCCCCTGAGCTACAGGCGCGTGGGCACGAACACGGAGGATCGGGCCCGGGGTGGGCGCGGTTGGGACAGTCCGGGGCCGGGACGCTAGGCTGTCGGGCGTCCCACCGGGCCCGATCCTCCGTGTTCGTGCCCACGCGCCTGTAGCTCAGGGGATAGAGCACCGCTCTCCTAAAGCGGGTGTCGCCAGTTCGAATCTGGCCAGGCGCACCGAACGAACCCGCAGGTCAAAGGCACTTTCTGTTAACACCCTGGCTATTGCGCCTCCCCCAGCGGGGGAGAGAAACTGCACCAAACTGCGACGCTTTGACCTGCACTGATACAAACTTGTTATTTCTGGACCTCCCCCAAACCTCCCCCAGGGGAGCCTGTAGAGCGGGCGTCTAGGGGTGCGGCGGGACGGCGCTATCAAGCCGATCCTGAGCGCGGGAACGCGCGGGTGACAGGGGCGCCAATCTCGAAAGACCTCCCCCGGAGAGCGAAACCGTGCCGCTACGTCCTGGTTAGACCCATTTAGACCAGCTTTCTTGGCGGCCTGGAGTTCACAGGCCGCGGAACCCCACGGGCCGGTCAGAATCTCGCCGGGGGGCACCGGGCGATGGTCCGGAACGCGTCCTCCGCACGCAACCACACCACCAGATCGCGCTGACGCACCCCCGGGTGCGCTCATGACGTGGGTGTCGGTCCACTTGACCGCCCTTGCGGACAGCAACACATCGTGCGCGCTCCACAGCGAGCCCCGAACTACGAACCCGTGCCGCGCCTATCCACGAGACACCACACAGTTCACCCGCGTCGGCGAGCCCAGATCCGCTCCTTCGATGGCATCCTCACGGCAGGGCGGGTGCGCGCTGACCGCTACTTCAAGCAGATCCAACCCTTCGGACCCTTGATCGGCTACATAGGAGGCCAAGTGGCGAACTTCGTACGACTGACGATGGGTGGCCTCAGAGGCTTTGCCCAGGAGCAGAGTCTTGAGTTCGCGCAGCCCAACGGCTCCCAGGGAAGCGGGCTGACCTTGCTGGTTGGTGCCAACAACTCCGGCAAGTCGACGATCATCGAGGGTCTGCGAGCGCTCAGTCAGTCCGCACCGCCAGCGTTCTCCAGCGGTCGACGGAACCGTGCCTTCGGCGACCGAGTGATGATACGGCTGGAGGGCGCAGACGGGGAGCCTACCGTGAGGCTGGAATCCGTCCGACCCGGTGGCAGTGAAGCAACGGCCGAAGGGACGATTGAGTCCGGCAGCCTCTTCGTCGTGCCGTCACGCCGCAGCTTCGCGCACCTGTTCCACGCCTCCATAAACACCCCCGGAGATCGGGTCAACTACCTCGGGAGGTACAGGGACGAAAGCCTTCGCCAGCAGAACCTTAGCAATTTCGAGATTCGGTTGTTCTCCATCGACCGAGATGCGAGTCGCAGAGCGACGTTCCAAAAGATGATGTCCAGAGTCATCGACCCGCCCCCGGAGTGGACGATCGACCAGTCGGACAATGGGCAGCATTTCCTCAAGTACCGGTGGCCCAGCCCCGGCGGACTCGACAGTGACCATTCGAGCGAGGGGCTCGGGGACGGGCTGACGAGCCTCCTGTCGATCATCGATGCTCTGTACGACTCAGAGCCATCGACCATGATCGTGATCGACGAGCCCGAGTTGTCTTTGCACCCGGAGTATCAGCGTCGACTCGCCGCGCTCCTTGTCGACCTGTCAAAAGACAGACAGATCGTCTGTGCAACGCATTCCCCGTACTTCATCTCGTGGGAGGCGATCAGCAACGGTGCCTGCGTCGTTCGGACGTACCGCTCACCAGACGGCTGCCAGGTACGCGCCGCTTCGCGCGACTCGCTCCGGTCGGTTGCTAGATCGGTGCGCGACACAAATAACCCGCACACCCTGGGTCTTCAGGCGAACGAGGTGTTCTTCCTGCACGACAGGGTAATCCTCGTCGAGGGGCAGGAGGACGTGGTCTTCTTTGACTTCGTGATGAAGGCGCTGGGCGTTGAGCTGCCTGGTTCGTTCTTCGGCTGGGGTGTTGGCGGGGCCGGGAAGATGGGCGCATTCGCAGGGCTCCTGCGCGACCTTGGCTACGAGTTCGTCGTCGGTATCTTGGACAACGACAAGACGGAAGAGCGTGACAAGCTTAGGACTCGCTTCCCCGAGTACCACTTTGAGTGCATCCCAGCAGCGGACATCCGAACCAAAGAGGCCCAGCCTCCTCGTGAAGAAAAGGTCGGGTTGCTAGACAGCAAGGGTCGCATCCGCGAGGAGCACAAGGCGGATACCGCAGACATGTTCAGTCGGATCAAGGCATACTGCGAACCCACGACGGTTGACATTCCCGGAATCGCGGACGAAGACCATGCGTCGCAACGATGATGAACGCATTTCCGCGGGCAGTAGCTCCTCGTGCATGTCTCACAGGAGCCTGACGATCGCCGGTAGGTCGCCCGACGGGCGGACGGGCGCACGTCCGGGCAGCTCGTAGTTCAAGGGCCTGCGCTGCGACCAGGGGCGGTCCTCCAACTGACCTGGGCGGGGCGCGGACGCCGTCAACCCGGCCCGGTCGTCTCTCTTGCGGCGGACCAACCGGGCATCTATGCTGACCTGCAAAGACGTCCGATCTACCGCGGCTCTCCTAAAGCGGATGTCGCCAGTTCGAATCTGGCCAGGCGCACCGAGGTAAGAGCGCAGTTCAGAGGCTCGGAGGCCCTGGATCTGAGTTCCGAAGAGGCCGGATTCTGGGGACTAAAGCCGCACCGCGGTGATCTGCACTTATTCGAACCTGTCAACTCCACGAATCCCCAGAAAATCCCCAGGGACTCTTCGGGACGGGGGTCAGATCGCGACGTCGATGTCGACGCCGTGGACCGTCACGACCAGCCGAGGTCGCTCGGCGCCCGCTGCGACGAGATGGTTGCGCAGTGTGGACAGCAGCATGTCGCTCTGGCGCTCGATCTGCGAGACCGCGCCCTGCGTCACGCCGAGCTGCTCTGCGATCTGCGCCTGGGTCTGGGCTCCCGCCCTGCGGATGGCAGACAGCGTCGCGGCGTAGGTGTCGTCCTCGGAGCGCATCTGCTCCCGGATGGCCTGAACCCGTGTCGCACGGTCTGGGTCTGCGAGTGTGCGGGCAAGCTTGTCGTTGCCTCGCACGAACTCGTTCTCGCTCATTTCACTTCTCCCTCTCTCGCAGCCACCGGTCGATGACCTGGTCCGCGCGGGTGCCCACGCTCTCGTAGAAGACGTCGCCCATGTTTGCCTTGTCCCCGGCCAACAGCGCGACGACCACCGTGTCCTCGTCGTCCGGGAACCAGCAGATCAGCCGCAGGGCGATTCCCTGCACGTAGGGGTGGCTGACCCGCCACACCGCGTACTTCTCGGGATCGACCCCGCGATGATCGCCGTCGAGCTGCGCTCGACCTTCGACAATCTGCGCTACCGATGGGAGCACACCGACGACTGGACCGCAGCCGAGCTGGCGATCGCGAGGCACGCCGAGGCGGTACGGATCCACCCGTTCGTCGACGGCAACGGCAGGTCAACGCGCCTGCTGGCCGACCTCGTCCTCCTCACCGTCTCCCCGGACGACGAACCGGCAGTGGTGTTCGACTGGGACCTGGACAGGAGCTTCTACATCCCCGCGCTGCGCCGGTTCGACCAGACCCGCAACCCCGCAGAGCTTGCCGAGCTCGTCGCCCTCCAGCTCGTCGACTCTGACTGAACAGCCCCGTCGGGACATGCCCTCAGAGTTCGGCGACGAACGGCGCGACGGCTCGCTCCATCGCATCCGCAAATTCGTTCGGTGAACCGAGCGGGACAGCACGATCTGGTCGTAGCAAGCACGGCTGGACCTGTTGGGACGCGGTCACCCGCAACGCCCAGAAACCCTCGACGCACTGAGCGCGTACAGGGCAGTCTGCGCAGGCTGGGTCAGGAAGGAACCGCGGGGCTGGACGAGTCGATCAGGACGACGCTCACTCCGCGGTACTGGTACCGCAGCTTCGTCTGTCCTGTGACGCGCGAGTCGTCGACAGGCCGACCGCACTCCGCGGAGAGCAGCGACTTGATCGTGTCACCGTCCACCCTGTTCTCGCTGCGAGCGTTGAACTCGGTCTCGACGAGCTGGAGCAGCTGGAGATCCGCGCCGACCTCGTCGGCGAACAGCATGATGTCTCGGATCTCGTGCAGGTTCTGCGGCTGCACCAACGTGTTGATCTCGACCTTCGGTAGTCGCTCTGCGGCAAGCCGGATGGCGTTGGTCACCGCGCGCACGGGCATGCGGGTTGCGGCAATGGACGCGAAGCTGGAGTCGGACAGGTAGTGCAGCGACAGCTTGATCTTTTCGATGTGGCATTCCTCGAGCCAGCCGATCGCTCGCGGTAGCAAGGTGGCGTTGCTGACCAGTGCGACCGAGTAGTCCTTCGACGAGTGCTCTGGGATCGACTCCAGGATGGTGCGCGCGCCAGGGTGCAGAAGCGGCTCGCCTCCGGTGATGTAGATGTGGTGTGAGCCCAGCACTATCGCGGCACGTATGACGGCAACCGCAGTTTCCGTCTTGAGCATGCTCCCGGTTGCGGGCGTCACACTCTGCGGCGTTACGGCGCCTTCGTTGTGGCAGAACCAGCATGCGATGCGCCTCGCGATGTGAGCAACCAGCGCAGGGCGGCCGTCGATCTGGCAGAGGGGCTCCTTCACCAGTTCGGGCTCGACCACCTCAACCTGCTCGCTCGGCCCGGCGCCGGCTGAGCGCACGGTTGTTGGTCGACACCCGGTAGTGTGCCCCGGTGGGGCGGTGCTGTGGCGTTCGCGTCCACGTCGATGAGGACGACATGGAGGGGTTTTGGACGGGCTTCTAGACGGAGAGCTGCTTGAGGGGGCGCACGAGGCTCGGATCTCGTACAGGCCCGCCCGGATCGCGATGCCGCTCCGAGGTGGCGACTTCCGCAGACAGGTCGAGCACGTGTGCCAAGTGTGGGGTGGGGCCACGAGGCCGTTGATCCCCGTCGACCGCGAAGGGCGCGTCGGCGAGCTGTGGCGTGGCGTCCTGCCGGGAGCAGACGTGGACGGCCTGGACGGCGCCCACCCCTTCGATCTCGCGAAGATCGAAGAGCTCCGGGTCACTTCCGATAGGTCCGGTCCGAGCTACGGGGACCAGCTCGCGATCACCCTGCTGCCGTACCGGCGAGAAGAGGAGTTCCCGAAGCTTGAGGTTGTGACGCTTGAGCTGGACGACCCGTGGGACGGAATCTACGCCGCCTGCTTGGGGGCACTGCCCGAGTCGCTTGATGCTGAGTACCTACGGACTCAGCACTACAACCCAGATCTGGCGTTCGAGGATTTCGCACACGTTGACCGCGTACGAGTCATGGGTTCGCTGGACGACCTGCTGGAGCGTCTCGTGGCTCGTACGCCTGCCACGCCGAGGCGCATGTCGATGCTTCATCTCGCGTACGGGACGAGCGGGAGCAGTTCGATCCGCTCGAGGACAGACGTCATTCCTCAGGAGGGTTTCGCCCGCAACGACGCTGGCCCGAACGTCGTCGTCGTGTGTTCTCCTGGGAGCACCGACGACCTGGCGCTTCTGTGGAACCTGCGCGCGGCGAACGGCGACGCCTTCTCCGTACCGATCGGCGTACCAGCAGAATCCCTCGATGCCGACGCGCTCTCGAAGATCTTGCGTGAGGGCAGAATCGCGATCAACGGAATGCCTCACCGCTCGCTCTACGTGACGAGCACCAGCGTCTCGGCCGCCGACCTACGCAGCGCCGTGGCGCAGCAGGACATGGCAGAGATAGTCGAGCCTGCCGAATTGGTTGACTTAGGACGGCCGGGGACGATCAGCAGAGACGAGGTGCTCATCTGGGCAGAGGGGAAGTCCCGCGTTCAGATGGTGCCCCGGGATTCAGTGGAACGGATCTTCGAGCGCGGGGCACCAAGCGACTTCACCCGGATGTACCTCGATGTGCAGGTGTATGACAGCCCCCTGCCCCAGGCCCCCGACTACAGGGTCGGAGACTTCTACGCAGGGTCACGCACGACCTTCACAGTCCTAGACCGGTCGTCCAAGATCGAGGATCTTGAGTGGCCTTCGCGTCTGCTCATGGCGCAGTCGCTGGCGGCGAGGCGCGGCTACGATCTCGCAGAGTCTGATCCGGGCCGTGTGGCGCGCTTCGCGCTCGCCGCCATGGGAAGCATTCCTGGAATCGACATGCTCATCCACGCCCCGCTGCTCGGTCTCCTCGAAGAGATGGCGGCACGGCAAGGTTTCAACTGGTACAAGAGCCGCCTGCGATCTCAGGGGGACACCGCAGACCCGCTCGACGCAGTCGGCCCAACAGTGGACGAACTCCCTCGCAAGACCCTCAACGACTTCAGAAAGGTGCTCGGCCAGAACTCGGCGGCCGCGCGCCAGTGGCTGGTGTGGGCCGAGAAGGCAAACGTCGTCGTCAAGGGTTTCGAGATTTCGTGCCCGGTGTGCGGGGCGAAGCAATGGCTCCCCGTCTCGGCGTTCGCCCCACCGATCACGTGCCGTGGCTGCGCCGGACACATCGAGTACCCGTTCGGCCAGCACACCTCGGTCGACTTTCGGTACCGGCTGTCCGAGCGCATGAGACGTGTGTTCGAGTGCGATGCGATGGGTCACCTGCTGCTGCTCCGGCTCTTCAGGTACGTCTTCCACCCGAGTCCGGGCGGCGGGGGTTTCCTCGTAGGTATGAGTCCGGGGATGGAGGTGCGCAAGCGCGGAACTGCTGACCCCCTCGGAGAGGCAGATCTCCTCATGCTCAGCCGTGCCGGGGAGTTCATCCCGGCAGAGTTCAAACGTTCAGCGACCGGGTTGACTGAGGGCGAGATGGAGAAGCTCGATCGGCTCTGCGAGGCACTCCACTCACCCTGGTCCGTCGTTGCGTACGCCGCGTACAACAAGGACGTCGAGACCGACATCGCCGGTCTTGAGCGACGGGACAGCGCCGGGGTCCGCACGCGCGTCGTGCTCTCGTACGACCGGCTTTTAAGCGTGCACCCCGTCTGGAGCATGGGCGACGATCCCTTCGCGATTCGGACAATGAGCCAGGAGGAGATCGACGAGCGCGAGGCGGCGTTCGTCAGCTCCCTCGCCGGGATTGATCCTGGTGATCGCAGCTGGCTGGAGTACTCGATGCTCGAGACCCGCTGACGCTGGTCAGCCGGTCGGGTGCATCTGTGCGATAGGGCCGCGAGTAGTCCGATCGACCGGCTGGCGCCGGAGCCACCGCTCGAGCGCGAGGCCGAGCCGCGCAGCCACAATGGGGGTCGCCGGGTCCGGCGCGTCGGTGACGAACCCGCGCCGAGTGAGCGCGCCCTCGAGCCCGTCGAGCGAGACGACGTCGGCACCAGGCACGCTCAGCCAACGCACGCTCGCGCTCTCGCCAGCCTTGCTCGGCCACACAATCCAGAGCGGGCGCACCAGCACGCCGCCGGACTGACGGACGTACGAGCCCATCCTGTCGACGGCCAGCTGTGCGTGACGGTGCGTGGCCGGAGCGAACATTTCCGTGCCTCTGCGCGGGGTTACGCCCAGCCACCCACCCCAGTAGGTGCCTGGTTCCCAGAGCTTCGCGTCGACCAGCAGCACGCGCCCACCGTGAACCCAGATGCCGTCCACATCCGCACCTCGCGATCCGGGGATCGTGCACGGCCCTAGTGCCACCGCGTGGGGCAGCTGCTCGTGCAGCAGGTCCTCCGTTGCTCGCTCGGCTCGCGCTGCGAGGTACTGGCCGCGGGCAGCGGTTTCCCGCCATCCGGTGCTCGTCATGACTGCGTCTCCGTTCTCGACGGAGCCGTCCCCGTCGCCTCGTCGTCCGCTGCGTCGGTCCGAGCAGCGGTGCCTTCCTCTGTACCGCCGAGCAGGCGTCGTGCAGCCGAATCCGCCCTGCGGCCAGCGGGCGTGCAGGACGAGGGTCTCCGCGACGACGGTGCCGACCGCGTCACTGCGGTCGTCGGGGACGGTCGCAGGGAGCACCGCGGCGGCCTCCATCCACGCGCGCAGCACTTCAGCGAATCCCTCAGGAGGGTTGTCGCCGACGAGCACCGGGGCCACCGAGGACCAGGCCCCGGATGCCAGGCGGCAGGAGCTTCCCGTACGCGCGCACCAGCTCGGTCTGCTCGTCGATGATCGGTAGGCCGCGCTTGCTCTGCTGGTGCAGCCGGACCGCGCGAGTGCGCTCCGCCTTCGCTTCCGCTCGTCGCGTCTTGCGTGTCTTTCGTGCCTCGGCGGCGCCAGAGGCCAGCGCTGCACGGTCGAGGTCTGCGACGGTCCACGTCTCCAGATCCACACCGGCGTCGGCGACAGCCCGGCGGGTATTCTTACCCAGGCCGCCGGCGACCCTGGCGTGCGGTTCGCGGCCGTCAGCGACAAGCGCGCGAGACAGCGCAGTGCGCATCAGTGCCCACCAGCCCATGCGACCAAGCCCAGCGCCCTCGAAGACGTCGTGGGTCACCAGCCGTGCGACGGAGCGCACGTCTTCGGTCATCAGCTGAGCAAGAGGCGACGCAGAACCCGCATAATTGAGGGCCACCCGGAAGCCGAGGCCTGAGCTACGGCCGTAGTCGCGACGGACCACCCATACCCTCGACGGACCGGCATAACGACGAACCGCCGTGCGCACTGTCGCCGGGTCCCACCCGAGCGCCGCACCGGTGTCATGGGCCGTGCCTGGCGCAGCACACCCACGACAGCCTTGATGTCGTCCGCGTCGCACGCACCAGCCGCACGATCTGCGTACTGCACGGCACGGGCAGCCGCCAAAGCAGCGGCGCGAGGGGAGCGTCCAAGTGCCCGCGTCTGCACAGCGCGCACAGCAGCATCACGGGCGGCTGGGTCAGCGCGCACAGCAGCATCACGGGCGGCTGGGTCAGCGCCCTTCCCACCGATATGCACACCCGCCGACGGTGCAGTGATGGTCGATACGTCACTCATGAGGAACACCTCCCAGAGAGTCGGCGCGGGGCTCCGTCATCCGTCCCGACGTGCGCAACGCGGAGCGCCGCCGCGGAGCCGAGCGAAACTCGACCAGCGCGAAAATCGCGCGCAGCAAAGCCCCCACGGCGCCAGAGTGGAGGCGTTCTCGGCAACGCCGAGTCAGGGCGAGATTGGACGTCGTGGCGTGCGTCGTCGTGAGAAACGTCCGCAGTGTGACGAACAGGGCACCACCCTGAACCGCCGGAACCTGGGGCAGCGGCAGATGGCCGCCGCGGCGGCGGCCATCGGAATCCCTGACTTGACCGTCCATGAGCTCCGGCACACCGCGCCATTGCATCCGGTCTCGATGTCCACGCTGTCCAGCGCATCGCCGGCCACTCGCGGCTGTCTACGAGCCTGACGTGTACTCGCACTGGCTGGGGGGAGGACTGGACCGCCGCGAGGGAGCAGATAGGGGACTACGTGGCTGCGGAGCGTGCGAAGGCTGCGCTCAAAGTCCCCAGAAAATCCCCTGAGGCTCCCGAGCAAGCCTCTGACCTGCGCGACTAACTCAAAGACAACCGGGCTCCTAAGGCGGGTGTCGCCAGTTCGAATCTGGCCAGGCGCACCAGCATCTCCCCGGCTTGCCTGGGCCCCCGGGTCTACCGCTCGTCGCGCCGCTCGACCGACGCCCTCGTCGCCTCCGGCGCGCGGCCCCGCGCCACCACCCGCCCGGCGAACTCCTCGACCGCTGCGACGACCGCGTCGAACCTCATCGAGTGGAACAGGTCGAACCCGTGCTGCGCCCCGGGCAGCTCGGCGTACACGACCGGCGACGACGAGACCTCCCGCAGGTGCCGCACGAACCGGCGCGCCCCCTCGACCGGCACCAGGGTGTCCTGGTCGCCGTGCACCACGAGGAACGGGGGAGCGTCGGGCCGCACGTAGTCGGCCGGCGACGAGTCGACGGCCAGGTCGCGGCCGCTGCCGTAGTACTCGCCGAAGTAGCCGTAGAGGCAGACCACCCCGACCACGGACGTGTCGGCGCCCTCGAACCCGGGCTGGAACCGGGCGTCTCCCGGGGTGAGCGCGGCGAGCGCCGCGAGGTGCGCGCCGGCCGAGCTGCCCGCGACGACGACACGAGCGGTGTCGGCCCCGTGGTCGGCGCCGTGCTCGCGGACCCAGGCCAGCACCTGCTTGGCGTCGACCAGGTGGCCGGGGAAGTTCGTCGTCGGGCGCAGTCCGTAGTTCGCGCTCACGCACACCCAGCCGTGGCTCGCGAGGCGCGAGAGCATCGCCCGGGCCTCGAGCTCCTTGCGCCCGCTCACGTACCCACCGCCGTGGAAGTACACGAGCGTCGGCCCGTCGGGCGGGCGCGACCGGGGGCGGTACACGTCGAGCCGGTGGTGCTGGGCGCCGTCGCCGTACGCCAGGTCGCGCACACGCGCGACGTCGCGTCGCCGTACCGCGAACGGGGCCAGCAGGATCCGGCGCCAGGGCAGCCCGCGCGCCGTGACGGCTCCCGGCGCGGTCGCGAGTCCCGCGACGAGCGTGCGGTCGAGCGCGGGCACCGCGCGCAGGCCGCGTCGCGCGACCACGACGAGCCCGGCCGCGGTCAGGACGGACAGGGCGAGCCCGACGCGGCCGGCGGGCGTCGCGCCGTCGCCGTCGCCGACCGCGATCACCGACAGGGCGGTCAGCGCGGCCAGCATGACGAACGGCTGCTCGTTCACCAGGACGCTCAGGCGAAAGCTCAACCGTCCCAGTCCGGGCGGCCGGCGGGCGGGGACCAGGGACGTCGTGGTGCAGCACGCGAGCAGCAGCACCGGGACGAGGTACCCGATCGCCATGGCCCGCTCCTTCGCCGCCCGCGCGTGGACGCGTCGTCGTCCGCGTCTTCCGGTCTACACCGCCGGGCCCGACGGCGCGCGGGCAGGTCCGCACGCGCGGACGCCGCGGCCGGCCAGCCGGGGTGGGCTGACGGCCACGGCGTCAGGTTCTGTCCTCCCGTCGGTGCGGCACCTGTCGCCGCACCGACGGGGCGTCGGTCAGCTGCTCAGCGCCGCGGTCGGCGAGGTGCGGGACGCGCGCACGGCGGGCAGGACGCCCGCGACCGCCCCCACGAGGATCGTGACGACGACCCCCAGCACGGGGACCTCGGGGGGGATCGCGAGACTCCACCCGTTCGTCCTGGCGACGACGGCCGTGATGACCCACCCGAGGACGGCTCCGGCGACCCCGCCGAGGGCCGAGAGCAGCATCGCCTCGAAGAGGAACTGCACCCGGATGTGCTTGCGCGTGGCGCCCAGGGAGCGCCGCAGACCGATCTCCTGGCGCCGTTCCAGGACCGAGATGACCATGGTGTTGGCCACCCCGATCCCACCGACGAGCAGGGCGATCGAGCCCACCCCGACCAGGAGCCCGGTGAAGGCCTGGTCGACCGTGTTCTTCGCGGCGAGGGCGTCCGAGGGGCGGCTGACCTGCACCTGGCTCGGCGAGTCGGGGTGGATCGTCGGCGGCAGAAGCTTGCGCACCTGGGCGACGCTCTCCTCCGTGGACCGCTCGTAGATCGTCGTCGGCGCACCGTCGTGGTCGAAGAGGTCGGAGGCGATCGGTTCGCCGACGAGTGCCGTCGAGTCGAGCTCCGGGGCGAGGGGCGACGACTCGAGGATGCCCACGACGGTGAACGGGTGACCGCCCACCCACACGAGGCTGCCCACCGTGCCGATCCCCAGGCGTTCGGCCGTCCCGCGGCCCAGGACGACGGCCGGGTACTGCGCGGTCGACTCGTTGAGCCACGACCCGTGCATGAGCCGGGCACCGGTCGCCTCGAGCAGGTCGAGGTCGGCGGCCGCCACGGTCAACCCTCCGGTGCGGCCGGGATCGACCTCGGAGCTGCGGAAGATCGTGATCGTGTCGAGCGTGCCGATCGAGCTCACGTGCAGGACGTCCGGGATGCGCCGCACGAGCGCGACCGCGTCCGGTGGGAGGGGCGCGTCCTGGCCGAGGACGTCCGTGCCGGCCGTGACCGTGAGCAGGTTGGTACCCAGCGCGGACAGCTTGTCCTTGATGAGCGCCTGGCTCGAGGTCGAGATGCCGATCACGGAGATCATGGCGGCGATACCGATCGCGATGCCCAAGGACGAGAGGATCGCGCGCATGGGGCGGGCGCGCAGCCCGTGCAGGCCGAGGCTGAAGAGGTCGCCGGGCCGGAGCCTGGAACGGCGGTCGAGGCTCATCGGCTGTCCTCCCGGTCGTCGGAGAGGATCCTGCCGTCGCGGATGCGGACCTGCCGGGGCAGGCGGTCGGCGAGCTCCTGGTCGTGGGTGATGACCACGACCGTGGTCCCGGACCTGTTCAGGTCGTGGAGGATCTCGACGACGCCCTCGCCGGAGGCGGTGTCGAGGCTGCCGGTCGGCTCGTCCGCCAGGAGCAGGCGAGGTTCGCCGACGACGGCGCGCGCGATCGCGACGCGCTGGCGCTCTCCGCCCGACATCTGCCGCGGGTGGTGGTGCAACCGTGCGCCGAGGCCCACGCGTTCGAGAGCAGTGCGCGCCCGGCGACGGCGCTCGCGGGGCGCCAGGCCGGTGTACAGCAGACCGGTCGCGACGTTGTCGAGGGCCGTGACGCCGTCGGACAGGTGGAACTGCTGGAAGATGAACCCGATCGTGTAGGCCCGCAGGGCCGAGAGGCTCGCGTCGCTCATGGCGGTCACGTCGTTCCCGGCGATCCTGGTCGCGCCCGAGGACGCGCGGTCCAGGGACCCGATGATGTTGAGCATGGTCGACTTGCCGGACCCGCTCGGGCCGACGATCGCGACCATCTCACCCTCGTCGATCTTCAGGGTGACTCCACCGAGCGCGACCGTCGGTGGTGACCCGTAGGTGCGGGTCACGTCCTCCAGGTCGATGATCGCTGTGCTCACTTGGCCACCACGATCGTGTCGCCCACCTCGAGGTCGCCCCCGGTCACCTCGACCAGGCCGTTGGCGAACGTGCCGAGCTCGACCGGCACCAGGTGCGTGCTGTCGCCGTCCGAGGTCTCGACGGCGAAGCCGCCCCCCGGCTGCGCGAGCAGGGCCAGGACGGGCACGGTCAGCACGTCGGTCGCGCGGGTCCGGGTGAGCACGAGCGTGACGGCGACGTTGTCGAGAGACTCGGCCGCAGCCGGGTCGTCGAGCGTGAGGGTCACGGGCACCTTGAGCGTCTTGTCGTCGCCGCCCTCCTGCTCGACCGGCGCCCCCACCTCGGCGACCGTTCCCGTCGTGGAGACGCCTCCCGGGAGGGTGATCGCCACGTTGGTGCCGACGGGGGCGATGGGTGCCTGTGCCTGGTCGAGGAAGGCCTGGACCTGCTTGTCCGGTCCCGTGACGGAGAGGATCTCGGGACCGGCGGTGTCGCCGACCTGCGCCTTGTGCGACTGCACGCGGACGTCGACGAGCGAGAAGACGACCCGGCCCAGGTCGATCGTGCCGGTCTGCTCGACCTTCAGCGACTTCTGCCACTTCTTGATCGCGGCCGTCGTGCTCTCGCTGAACGTGGAGTCGGGCTTCGCGACGAAGAAGCCCAGCTGGGCGAGGTTCTGCTCGAGCTGGAGGACGTCGTTCCCCGGGGACATCCCGGCGGTGAACGCGCGCCAGGCGGGCAGGGGCCCTCGCAGCAGGGTCACGGGGAGGTCGTCGATCCGGAACAGCTCCTGGCCCACGGTGACCACCGTGCCCGGTGCGGGGAGCCCGGTGATCACCCCGGTGAGCTCCGTCCCCAGGTCGCGTTGCGCGTTGTGGGCCAAGGTGCCCTGGGTCCGGACCTGCTCCGTGAGGTCACCCCGGTTCACGGTGACGGTCTCGAGCTCGAGCCGGGTGCTCGTGGGGTCGGGGGCCGCGGGCGGACGCGTGAGAGCGACCACGCCGACGACGGCCGCGACGGCTGCGAGGGCGCCGAGGGTCGTCAGGATCCAGCGTCGTGCTCGGTGCGGGCGGGCGGTGGTGGTCGCCGAGGACTGGTCGGTGGTGGTGGGAGCGCTCACTGGACGGCTTCCTGGCTCTTGGCGTAGCAGGTGTCGACGACGTCGGGGTCGATCTCAGGACCGAGCGCCTCGCTCATGCCCGATCCCTTGACGGGGTCGGGGTAGTCGTAGCCGGCCTCGCGCATGCACGCGGCGAATGCCAGCTGGGCCTCGAACATCTCGTCCTCGGACGGCATGTTCTCGTCGACGGGGGCCTCGCCGATCTCGTCGATGCAGGCCGTGTACTCGGTGTCGAACGCCGCCGACTCCTCGCTCGTCATCGACGGCGTGCTGCCACCCCCCTCGCTCATGGCGACGAGGTCGTAGCCGGCGTCGAGCATGCAGTCGTCGACGTCCTGCCGCCATTCCTCGATGGTCATCTTGGCGGCTCCCGTGTCGAGCTCGGGGTCGGCGTCCGCAGCGGGGGAGCAGGCCGAGACCGCGAGGAGCAGGCCCGTCCCGAGGAGCGCGGTGAGGGAACGGATGGTCGTCGTGCGCACAGTGTTGTCCTTTCGTCGCGTCGAGGTCGGGCGACCTGACGTGCTGCGCCGATCTCATCAAGCCCTTGGTTGCGGAAACGTAAGGTCCGCGCCTTACCTCGACGCAACCTTCTCCGTGGTCTCCTGAGGGAGATGGATCGGCGAGGCGCCGCGAACGGGCTTCCTGAGCGAAGGAAGAAGGGTGGACACGCACGTGAGAGTGCTGATCGTGGAGGACGAGGAGTACCTGGCCGACGCCGTCCGGGCACGTCTGGCCATGGAGGCGATCGCGGCCGACGTGGCCCCGGACGGCGACGCGGCGCTCCTCGCCGTCGACCTGTACGACTACGACGTGGTACTGCTCGACCGGGACATCCCCGGCGTGCACGGGGACGAGGTCTGCCGGCGCCTGGCGGCCGACCCTGCCGGGCCCGCGGTGCTGATGCTCACGGCAGCGGGGACCCTCGACGACCGTGTGGACGGGCTCGGCCTCGGGGCCGACGACTATCTGTCCAAGCCGTTCGAGTTCCCCGAGCTCATCGCCCGGCTCCGCGCCCTCAACCGGCGCAGCTTCACGTCCCGGCCTCCGGTGCTCGAGCGACGCGGAGTCCGCCTTGACCCGTTCCGCCGCGAGGTCACGGTCAGGGGTCGGCGCGTCACCCTGACCCGGAAGGAGTTCGCGGTGCTGGAGCTGCTCCTGGCGGCCGACGGAGCCGTGGTCAGCGCGGAGACGCTCCTGGAGAAGGCCTGGGACGAGAACGCCAACCCCTTCACGCACGCCGTCAAGGTGACCGTCAGCACGCTGCGGCGCAAGCTCGGCGACCCGGGGGTCATCACGACGGTGCCCGGTGCGGGGTACGTGATCAGCGATGACTAGCCCGCGGCCCACCCCGCCGCCGTCGGACCTCGACGGCGGGGAGCCGGTGACGAAGCGCTACCGCCTGACGGTGCGCGCGCGGCTCGCACTGACCTACTCGGCGCTCCTGACGGGGGCGGGCATCGTCCTGCTCGCGATCGTCTACGTCTTCATGCGCTACGTCCCCACCTACGACTTCGCCGCGGCCACGACGGCGTCCACCGACGCGGCCTCGGTCGCCCCCGGGGGCTCGCTGGTCCCCACCGACGACCCGACGGCACCGGCAGCGGTGGTCGTCCCCGCGTCCGAGCTCCTGGTGACGTCGAGCGAGCAGCTCCTCAACCTCCTGCTCGTGACCTCGATCGTCGTGCTCGTCGTCCTGGCGGTGCTGGGCACCGCGGTCGGCTGGGCGGTGGCGGGCCGGATGCTCCGGCCGTTGCAGGACATCAACTCGGC
Source organism: Oerskovia enterophila (assembly GCF_001692445.1). Taxonomy (GTDB): domain Bacteria; phylum Actinomycetota; class Actinomycetes; order Actinomycetales; family Cellulomonadaceae; genus Oerskovia; species Oerskovia enterophila. Next base: position 15,732 of record NZ_MAQA01000004.1, read on the forward strand.
CGTGCACCGGGCGAGCGAGGGAGACCTGGCGCAGCGGATCCGGTTGTCCGGACCCCGGGACGAGATCTCGGAGCTCGCAGAGAGCTTCGACGAGATGCTCGATCGCCTCGACCGGTCCTTCACGGCCACGCGCCGCTTCGCAGCCAACGCCTCGCACGAGCTGCGGACCCCGCTCGCGACGACCCGGGCCATGCTGGACGTCGCCCTGGCCCAGCACGACGACCCGGAGGAGAGGGTCGTGTTCGACCGCCTCCGGGTCATGAACGAACGGAACATCGAGACGGTGACGGCCCTTCTGGACCTGGCGAGGATCGACTCGTCGCCACCGCGCCTCGAGCAGTTCGACCCGTCCAGGGTCGTCGCCCAGGCGATCGAGTCGTGCGCCGAGGAGGCAGCGGCCCACGACGTGCGGATCGAGCACCGGCTGACCGAGACGACCATCGACGGCGAACCCGTCCTGCTCCGCCAGCTGGTCACCAATCTTGTGCAGAACGGGATTCGGCACAACGAGCCCGGCGGATTTCTCGCGGTCGAGGCCGCCCCGTCCGACGTTCCGGGGGGATGGGAGATCGAGGTCGTCAGCTCCGGCCAGGTCCTCGATCCCGAGGCCGTCGAGAGATTCACCGATCCGTTCATGAGAGGAACCGGGCGCACGAGGAATGCGAGCTCGGCCGGACAGGGACTGGGGTTGTCGATCGTCGCGGCGATCGTCGACCGGTTCCGGGGCGAGCTCCGGCTCGCGCCGCGCCAGGGCGGGGGCCTGCGGGTGAGCGTGGTCCTCCCGCCGGCCCGCAGCGTGAACGGCGAGCACCCGCGGTCCATGACGTGAAGAAGGTGATCCGGTGCCCGGGTCGCCTCGCCGGACCTGCCCCTCCCGACGAGGGGCAGGTCCGATACCGAATTCCAGAGCGGTCTCTTTCCGGGCAGCCTTGACAAAGGCGTCAGGAATGTTCGCCCCAGCATCCGTGGCGAATTCGCCAGGTGTTTCTTCCGGAGGTGCACGGCTTCTTCCGTGCACCGTGCCCGCGCGGTCGGTCCATCTGCTGATCGCGCATTGTCCGCGAGAAGCCGCACCCGCACGTGCAGCGGGCACCACGCCCCTAGGCTGGAGGCGCCCCGGGGATGGCCGGGGCCACTGCCTGAAGGGCCGCACGCATGAGCGACGTTCTGCACGACGACCAGACCCTCGACCCGCTGACCGTGAAGGGCTTCCGGCACAGCCGTCAGTGGGTGTTCGGCACCATGCTGTTCTCGGCGCTGGTCAGCCTGACCGCTTCGTTCGTCCTGTCCTACGACGCGGTGCTCCTTGCAGCGAACCCGACGGCCGAGCTCTCGTGCAACGTCAACGAGGTCCTGTCCTGCGGCGCCGTGGGGGTCGCGTGGCAGTCGTCGTTGTTCGGCTTCCCCAACGCGTTCCTCGGGCTGATCGCCGAACCCGTGGTCATCACGATCGCGGTCGCGAGCCTCGGCGGGGTGCGGTTCCCGCGCTGGTTCATGTTCTCGGCGCAGGTCGTCTACACGCTGGGACTGATCTTCGCGTACTGGCTCTTCTACCAGTCCATGTTCGTGATCGGCGCGCTGTGCCCCTGGTGCCTGCTCGTCACGCTCTCGACGACGCTCGTCTTCATGACGCTCCTGCACTGGAACATCCTCGAGAACAACCTCTACCTCCCGGCCAGGGCGCAGGAGCGCGCGCTGTCGTTCGTCCGCTCCGACGCGGACGTGTTCCTCACGGCGGCCTGGGTCGTCCTGATGATCGCGGGCGTCGTGCTCAAGCACGGTTCCAAGCTCTTCGGCTGAGCCCCGCGCAGGGCGGGGAAGAGCCTCCTGCCCGACGGCGCCACTCACCCTCGCGGCCACGCCCCACCCGGGGCGTGGCCGCTCGTGCGTCAGCACACGATGTGGCCGATGTGGCACTGAATGCCACGTTGACGGCCGTCCAGGAAGAATCTGCCGCGGCGAACTGGACGCTCGTCCACTTTCACCCGCTGCCGTCCGCTCACAGGTTTGACGAACCGTAGAAGACCTTGCAGAATCATCTCTGACGGTGCGTATCGCCTGCCCCCTGCGCGGTGCGCACCGTCCTCACACTTTCTCGGCCCGTTCTCGGTGCGCAATGACGCTCACAGCGAGTTCACAGGAGCCGGACCTCCCTCCCCGCAGTCGCCCTGGTGGCCTTTCTCGTCGCCCCGAGCAACCCGAAACGGCCGCCCACGGCGTGCCGGTGCCGGTTCGGCCACCCGCGACGGTTAGCGTTCCAGAGTGAACGCAGCCGCCCGCACCTCATCTGCCCACGAGTCCGTGGCCGATTCCGCTCGGCCGCTCACCGACCAGACCGCGCCCGACGGCGCCTCAGCCGGTGCCCCGCCGAAGGGGTCCGACGGCGCGACCGTCGCAGGGCCGCCCGTGCTCGTCGAGCCCCCCACGACCGCCGAGCTCGTCGAGGACGCCGTCCGGTCCTGGCGTGCCTCGCTCGTCGAGCTCGCGGGCGGTTCCTCGCTCGCGGACATCGGGCTCCTGGGGGACGCCGTCATCGATCTCACCGCGGCCCACCCGTCGGGGGTCGCGCAGCTCTTCGCCGGCCGACCGACCCGCCTGTCCAACCTCTTCCGCGAAGGGGCGTCGCTGCCCGCTGCTCGCCGCCGGGCCCGCGCCGTGGTCGTCCGGTCGCAGGAGCACGCCCAGCGCTACGGCGTCGCACCGACCTACCTCGCGATCGGTGTCACGACCTGGACCGAGGAGGAGCCCTCACGGCTCCCCACCGACGACGTCGCAGCGCTCGCGCACGTCGCCGGCTCGTCGCACGGCCGGACCATCGACGGGGCGACCGGCCTGCCTGCCGATCCCGCGGACCCGGCTCACGACCCCTCGGCCGACCCGGCCCAGGCCGCGCAGGGCGACCACGAGGCCGCCGCCGGCGCGCCGCACGCGGTGAGCGGCGCCGTCGGGCCCGAGGACGCCACGGTGAACCCGGCCGGCGGGGCCACCGCGCCCGACCCGGTCCTGCCGCGCACCGTGCGCGCCCCCGTCCTGCTACGCCCTCTCACGCTCACCCCGCGCGGCGACAGCGAGACCGACTACGACCTCACGCTCGAACCGACCGTCGAGATCAACCCCCTGCTCGCCCGCACCCTGCGCGCCCACGGCGGGCTGATCGACCCCGTGACGCTCGCCCGCAGCGCCTTCACGCCCGCGGGCTTCGACCCCTCGGACGCGCTCACCAGGATCACGGCCGTGGGCCGGGCCGTGCTCGGCGACTTCGAGATGACCCAGCGCGTGCTCGTCGGGACGTTCGTCCACCCCGGCCAGGTGCTCGTCGACGACCTCGACGAGCTGGCCTCGGGCCTGGAGCGGCACGAGGTCGTCGCGGCGCTCGCCGGCTCCGACGAGGCCGCGACCGCGCTCGAGCGCGAGCTCCCGGCGCCCCGCGTCGGGGACGCGGACCCCACCCAGGAGCGCGGGGTGGGCGACCTCGACCCCGCCCAGCGCCACGTGATCGACACGCTCGCGACCGGCAGCCACCTGTTCGTCGACGCTCCCGCGGGGTCCGACGTCGCGGGCACGCTCGCGGCCGTCGTGGCCGAGGCGGCGGCCAGCGGGCGCAGCATCCTCTACGTCCCCGGGCACCGCAGGGCGGCCGACTCGCTGACCCACCGGCTCGAGACGCTCGGCCTGGACGGACTGATCCTCGACATCGAGCCCGAGCCCACGTGGCGGGCCACGGCCTCGCACCGCCTGCTCGCGGCCATGGCCGCCGAGGCCGAGGTCGTCGACACCGACGCCGTGGCCCGCGTGCGCGACGGGCTCCTCGGTGCGCGTGCCCAGCTCTCGGGCTACGTCGAGTCGCTGCACCTGGTGCGCGAGCCGTGGGGGGTGTCCGCGTACGCGGCCCTGCAGGCGCTCGCACGCCTCACCGCGCAGCGCCCCGCTCCCGCGACGACCGTCCGACTCGGACCCGAGGTCACGCTCCGGATCGGCGCCGAGCGCCGCGCCGAGCTCGCGGCGCGGCTCGAAGGCGCGGCCGACGTCGGCGCGTTCACGCTCCGCTCGACGTCCACGCCCTGGTTCGGCGCGGACATCACGAGCAGCGAGGGCGCCCAGGACGCACTGGTCCGGGTCGAGCGGCTCGCGGCGCGGACCCTGCCCGAGCTCCGCGAGCAGGTCGAGTCGGTCGCCCGGACCACGGGCCTCACGCCTGCCACGTCGGTCCGCCAGTGGGGCGAGCAGCTCACGATGCTCGGCGGGATGCGCGGCACCCTCGACGCGTTCCAGCCCCTGATCTTCGAGCGCACCGCGACCGACCTCGTCGAGGCCACCGGGACGCGCCAGTGGCGCGCCGACAACGGGATCGACATGGGCTGGGCCCATCGGCGACGGCTCCGCAAGCAGGCCAAGGACATGCTCCGTCCCGGGGTCCGGGTCGCGGACCTCCACGCGGCCCTCGTCGAGGTCCAGGCGCAGCGCGCGGTCTGGCAGGCGCAGTGCCCCCGCGGCGGCTGGCCCACCCTCCCCGAGGGGCTCGCGGCGATCGAGGACACGTTCGAGGCCGTGCGTCTCGACCTCGAGTACCTCGAGCCGGTCCTGTCCACGACCCCCGTCGGGGCGGACCTGATGGATCTCCCGCTCCCCGAGCTCGCCGCGCGCCTCGTGAGCCTGAGCGAGGAGAAGGACGCGCTCGAGCACCTGCCGGCACGCACCGCGGCGCTGCGGTCGCTGCGTGACGAGGGGCTCGGCGAGCTGCTCGACGACCTCTCGGCCCGACGCGTCGAGAAGGAGCTGGTGGGCCCCGAGCTCGACCTCGCGTGGTGGAGCTCGGTCTTCGAGCAGATCCTCGCGCAGGACCCCGCGCTGGCAGGTCAGGACGGTGCGGGCCTCGAGGCGCTCGCGGGCCGGTTCCGCGAGCTCGACCGGACCCACATCACCGCGCTCTCGGCCCCCGTGCGGGTCGCGGTGCGCGAGCACCTCGGCGGCGCGATGCGCGATCACCGGTCCGAGGCGGAGGCCCTGTTCACCGAGCTCCTCGAGGGGCGGCTCACGAGCCTGCGCGACGCGCACGAGCTCTACCCCGAGGTCCTGCGCCGGCTGCGCCCGTGCGTCGTCGCGTCGCCCACGCTCGTGCCGCACCTGTTCACCCCGGCGCGCACGGTCGACCTCGTGATCCTCGACGCCGTCCAGCACCTGCCGGTCGAGCTCGTGCTGTCGGCCCTCGCCCGCGGCCGTCAGGTCGTGGTCGTCGGGGACCCGCGTGCAGCGTCCGGGTCGGCCGTCAAGGAGCTCGCCGCCGTCCTGCCCACGGTCGCCCTGTCCGCGGGTGGTGCGCGACGCGACCCGTACCTGACGGCCTTCCTCGTCGCGCACGGGTACGAGGGCGTGCTCCGCCCGAGCCCGCTGCCGCGGGCCGAGCCCCTGGTGCACCTCGACCTGGTCGACGGCGCAGGGATGCCCGACCCGACCTCGGGAGCGGTCGAGAGCACGCAGGCCGAGGTGGACCGGGTCGTGGAGATCGCGATCGAGCACGCCATGACGCGCCCCGAGGAGTCGCTCGCGATCGTCACGGTGAGCGCGGTGCACGCCGACCGGATCCGGGACGCGCTGCTCGCCGAGGTCCGGCAGAACCCGGCCCTTGCCGCGTTCTTCTCCGGTGCGCGGGCCGAGCCCGTCGTGGTGGCCGAGGTCTCGGCGGTCGCGGGGCTCACGCGTGACGCGATCGTCCTGTCGGTCGGGTACGGCCGCACCCCGCACGGGCGGGTCCTGCACCGGTTCGGCGTGCTCAACGCCGCGGGTGGGGACGCGATGCTCCTCGACACGCTGGGCTCGACGCGCCGTCGGCTGCACGTCGTCACGTGCTTCACCGCGGCCGACCTCGACCCCGAGAGGCTGCGGGGGCACGGCGCCAAGCTGCTCGCCGAGGTCCTGGACCTGGCCGAGCAGCGCAACGGCCGCGCGGACCAGGTCACGCTCGGCAACGGCGTGGACGTCGGGGGGAACCCGGACCGCCTCGTGATCGACCTGGCCGAGCGTCTGTGGCGCGCGGGTCTCGTGGTCGAGACCGACTACGGCGTGGCCGGGGGCGACCGGATCCCGCTCGTCGTGGGGCACCCCGACCTCCCGGGCGAGCTCCTCGTGGCGGTCCTGACCGACGACGACGCGTACGTCGCCGAGCGCAGCGTCCGCGTCCGCGACCGGCAGATCGCCGAGCGGCTCGAGTCCGCGGGATGGGTCGTGGCGCAGGTGTGGTCGGCGGCGGCGTTCCTCGACCCGGCCAAGGAGGCCGAGCGCATCCGCCGCGTGGTCCAGGCGGTGCGCGACGCTCGGCTGCCCGAGCGGGGCGGGATCGCGCAGACGGGGGGCGGCGACCGCATCGTCGTGGTGCCCGTGGTCGCGGACGACGAGTTCGGTACCGACTGACGGCTGAGAGAATGGGCGTGTGCTCCCCGACGACCCAGCCTCCCGCCCCGATGCCCCGGACCCTGCGGGAGACGTTGCGGGCGACGTTCCGGCGGTGGGCGTGCCGAGCGGGCATCCGCCGCGACGCAGGTCTCGCCGGGTCGTGCGACGGGGCACCGAGCAGGCAGGAGTCGCTGGACTGGGGTCCGACGACGACGCCGTGACCTGGGGCGACGCGCGCCCGGGGGCTGCGGAGAGCAGTCACGACGCCGAGCTTCTGCGAGACGTCCCGCCGCACTGGTCCTGAGTCGTCCGCTGCTCGGCGGGCTGCCCGGTCGGGCCGGCGCTCTTGCGGGCCGCGCCGGTGGGTCGGTGTTGCCAGGGGGCGGTGTTGTTTCTGCGTAGCCACCACGATTGTGGTGGCTACGCAGAAACACCACCCTCCTCTACCCGGAGGTGAGGTCGGCGGCACGCGGCCGCCGCCTTGAGGGCGCGAGCACGAACCTCAGCGGATGCCGGGCCCGTCGACCGGACCGGAACCCGGGCCGGCGCCGCGTGCGTTCTGCGCCGCGAGCAGGTCGCGGATCTCCTGGAGGACCAGGACGTCCTCGGCCGGCGCCTCGGGCTCGGCCTGCTCACCCGTCTTGCGCATCGATGCCAGGTGGTTCATGGGCATGACGATGACGAAGTAGAGCGCAGCGGCGACGCACAGGAACTTGAAGAGCGCGTCGAGGATGAGACCGATGCTGAAGTCGGCACCGTTGATGCTGAAGTTCAGGACACCCGTCAGGTCCGGCTTCCCGAAGATGGCGGCGACGAGCGGGTTGATGAGGCCGTCGACGATCGACGTCACGACGAGCGTGAACGCCCCGCCGATCACGACGCCGACCGCCAGGTCGATCGCGTTGCCGCGGAGCACGAACTCCTTGAAGCCGTTGAACACGTTCTTCATGCCAGGGTCCTTTCGAGAGGGGCGCAGACCCGGTCTGCGCGCCGAGGTCTCGGCGGCGTCCGGCCGGCAGGTTTGTCCTGACGTGATCTTTCCATGCTCGGGTGGTCGCGCATCTGGACGTCCGGCGCGCCGCGCGTCCGGGCACCGCCGCCGGCGGGGGCACGACCGCGGCCGCCACCCGCCACTACGGCACCAGCACGGCCGACAGTCCGCCCCACTGGCCGAGCCCCGCGAGCGACGCCGCTTCCTCGGGCAGCACGGCCACCAGCGTCACGCCGCTCTCGGCGGTGTCGCCGCCGAGAAGCCCGCCCGCGGGCTCCTTGGCGAGGGCCCCGGCCAGCACGAGCGCACGTCGCGCGACGTACGTGCCGGGCGCCCCGTCAGAGGACTCGTCGCCACCGGACGCGGCGACCAGGAGGTCCACCCGGTCCCCGGGGCCCAGCATGGTCGCCACGGCCGGGTCGGCCAGCCGCACCGGTGCCACGACCGTCCCGGCGGGGGCGGACGCCGCGAGCTCGCCCGCGGTCACGAGCGAGGGGGAGACGGTCTGCCCGCGCGGGAGTGCGACGGACGTCGTGCGCCCGACGGCGTCGCTCACCCTGGTCAGGGAGACCTGCGGTGCGAGCGACGACGCGACGTCCTCGACCCGGAGGTCGCGTCCGGTCAGCACGACCCCGGCACCGACGTCCCGGGCGGCGACCACCACGGGGCTGGTCTCGGGGGGTGGTGGGCTCACCCTGCCCACGACGACCGCGGCCACGAGGCCGCATCCCACGGCGACCACGACGGGACGTGACCGCCACGCGAGGGCGTGCAGGCGCCGTCGGGCAGCTGAGGACCGCGGCCGGGACGTGCGCCGGGAGCGTTCTGAGGCAGGAGGCATGGCGCGACCGTAGGGCGCCCGGCGGGGGTCGTGCACCGCCACTGGGCTATCTGTGGACGGACCGCGCCGCCCACGGCCTGTGGACGGCCTGGAGGCGCGTCAGCTCGCGGAGGAGCCCGACGAGCTCGACGAACCCGACGTCCCGCTCGACGAGGACGTGCCCGTCGAGCCGCTCGACGAAGAACCGCTCGACGACGAGCCGCTGCTCGACGAGTCCGACGACTTGGACCCCGCGGAGGGCGTGGTCGACGCGCTGCCGGCTCCCATGCTGGACGACTTCGAGGACCGCGAGTCCGTCCGGTAGAAGCCCGAGCCCTTGAAGGTCACGCCGACCGACGAGAAGACCTTGCGCAGGCGTCCGCCGCACTCCGGGCACACCGTCAGAGCATCGTCGGTGAACGCCTGGTGGATGTCGAAGGCGTGGCCGCAGGCAGTGCACGTGTACGCGTAGGTGGGCACGGTCTCTCCTCAAGAGGTCGCGGGGGGAGTGCGGTCGTCGCGGGCCGGGCGCGAGCCTGGACCGGGTGCCCGGCGCCCGCTCGGAGGCAGGGCCGGACTGGCACTCGGGGCTTCTGAGTGCTAATCATACGCCTGGCCCGCCCGGGGTAGTCTCGCACCGTGTCTGCTGAAGTCCCTGCCGGAGTCCACGGCGACCCGTCGCCGCCCGCCCACACGTCCCGACGGGGAGGTTCCCGAGCCCGCCGGGCCACGATCGCGATCGCCGCGCTGCTGGTCGTGCTGCTCGTCGGGGTGTCGATCTTCGCGTTCGTCACGGTCCGCCGCCCCCTCCCGCAGACCGACGGCACCCTCACGGTCCCCGGCCTGGACGGCGAGGTCAGCGTGCTCCGCGACGCCCAGGGCGTGCCGCAGATCTACGCCGACACCCCCGAGGACCTGTTCCGCGCGCAGGGCTACGTCCAGGCGCAGGACCGGTTCTTCGAGATGGACTACCGCCGCCACGTCACGTCCGGTCGCCTGGCAGAGCTGGTCGGGGACAGCAAGGAGGCGATCGACGCGGACAAGGTCACCCGCACCTTCGGCTGGCGCCTCGTCGCCGAGGAGGAGTGGAAGATCGTCGCTCCCGAGACCAAGGCCTACCTCCAGGCGTACGCGGACGGCGTGAACGCGTACCTCGAGGACCGGGACCCGAGCGAGATCGCGCTCGAGTACACCGTGCTCGGGACGAGCGTGAGCGTGGCCGACCCCGAGCCGTGGGACCCGATCGACTCGCTCGCCTGGCTCAAGGCCATGGCCTGGGACCTGCGCGGCAACTACGACGACGAGCTCGAGCGCGCCATCGCCTACGGCAGCTTCGCCGGCGGCGGGACGGGCACCGAGGACCCGGCCCGCGTCGCGCAGGACGTCGCCCGCGTGGGGACGCTCTTCCCGGCCTACCTGTCGGACGTGAACCTCCCCATCCTCGACCCCGCCGAGGTCCCGACGGCGACCGCCCCGGCCGAGGTCGACGTCGAGGACGTCGAGCAGACGAGCTACATGCCGACCCTCGGGGGCAGCGAGCTCCAGTCCGCGGTCGGCGCCGCCGACCGTGCGCTCGCAGCCGTCCCGGTCCTCGTCGGGCGTGGCGAGGGGACGGGCTCCAACTCCTGGGCCGTCTCGGGCGAGCACACCGAGAGCGGCAAGCCGCTCCTGGCGAACGACCCGCACCTCGCGCTCCAGGCCCCCGGGGTCTGGGCCCAGGTCGGGCTCCACTGCAACACCGTGAGCCCCTCGTGCGGGTTCGACGTCGCGGGCTTCTCGTTCGCCGGGTTCCCGGGCGTCATCATCGGTCACAACGCCGACGTCGCCTGGGGCCTGACCAACATGGGCGCGGACGTCACCGACTTCTTCATCGAGCGCGTCCGCGACGAGACGTACCTGCGGGGCGACGACTGGGTCCCGCTCGAGACCCGCACGGAGACCATCAAGGTCAACGGGGGACAGGACGTCGAGCTCGAGGTCTCGTCGACGCTCCACGGCCCGATCGTCTCGACCGTGCTGCCCCTGGACAAGGTCGCGGAGGCCCCCACCGAGGGCACCCCGCTCGGGGACTACGAGGTCGCGCTCCAGTGGACCGCGCTCGAGCCCGGCCGCACGGCCGACGCGGTCTTCGCGTTCGACCTCGCGGCGAGCGCCGACGACATGCGCGAGGCCGCCGCACTCTTCGAGGTACCCGCGCAGAACGTCGTGTTCGCGACGACCGACGGCCACATCGGCTACCAGGCCCCGGGCAGGATCCCGGTGCGCGAGGTCGTCGAGGGACCGGTGCCCTCGGACGGTACCTGGCCCCGCCCGGGCTGGGACGAGCGCTTCGACTGGACGGGCTACGTGCCCGCTGCCCAGATGCCGGGGGTCGTCGACCCCGAGGAGGGCTTCATCGTCGCGGCGAACCAGGCCGTGCTGCCCGCCGGGACCACCCCGTTCCTCACGACGGACTGGGACTACGGCTACCGTTCGCAGCGCATCCGGACGCTCCTGCAGACCGAGATCGACTCGGGCCGCAAGGTCGACGTCGCGATGATGAACACCATCCAGAACGACGACTGGAGCCCGTTCGCCGACGCCCTGCTCCCGTCGCTGCTCGACCAGGACATCGAGAACAGCAAGGGCGTCCGCAACGACTTCGCGGCCGAGGGCCAGGACCTGCTGGCCGACTGGGACGGCTCGATGGACAAGGACTCCGCGGCTGCGGCGTACTTCGCGGCCGTCTGGCGCAACCTGCTCGAGATCACCTTCTGGGACGACCTGCCCGAGGAGATCCGCCCCGCAGGCGGCAGCCGCTGGCTCGCCGTGGTCCAGAACATGCTCCTGGACGAGACCAACGCGTTCTGGGACGACCGGCAGACCGTGAGCGTCGTCGAGACCCGCGACGAGGTCCTCAACCAGGCGCTCGTCTCGGCCCGCCTCGACCTCACGACCGAGCTCTCCAAGAAGACGACCGACTGGGAGTGGGGCAAGCTGCACACGCTGTCCCTGGGGCACCTCGTCCTGGACAACGACGCCGTCCCGGGCGTCGTCCGCGCGTACATGAACCCGCGCACGGTGAGCATGCCGGGCGGGTCCTCGATCGTCAACGCCACGTCGTGGGACGCCGCGTCGGGGAACTTCGAGGTCACCTCGGGCCCGTCGATGCGCATGGTCGTCGACCTCGACGACCTGGACTCCTCGACCTGGGTCACCGTGACGGGCGTCTCGGGCCACCCGGCGTCGAAGCACTACGAGGACCAGCTGGGCACGTGGGCCGCGGGCGAGACGTACGCGTGGCCGTTCTCGGTCTCGGCCGTCGCCGACCAGACGAAGGACGAGCTCCGCCTCGTCCCGTGACGGGCGCGCCGCCGTCGGGCACCTGCTGCCCGACGGCGCCACGCACCCGCCCGCCCGGCCCACCCCGGTGGGCGGCCGGCTGAGCACGACGAAGGGGCCGGTCCGGGCGCGATGCGCCCGGACCGGCCCCTTCGTCGTCGGGGAGGTGCGGGGTCAGTCCTGGACGAGCCAGCGCCATCCCTGCGGGGTCGCGACTCCGTCGATCGTCCGGTCGTGCTTCTCGAGGGGGAGCGGACGCTCGTCGGCGTCGTAGACCTCGTCGGGGAAGACCACGGCGATCACCTTGGTGCCGGGGCGCATGTGCTCCAGGGCCCTGTCGTACCAGCCGCCGCCCTGGCCCAGCCGGACACCGCGCGTGTCGACGGCGAGCGCCGGCGCGATGACGACGTCGGCGTCGACGAGCGCGGCCGCGCCCAGCGCAGGTCCGCTCGGCTCGGGCGGGCGGCCAGGGGCGCGCTCGCGCAGGTCGTGCGAGCCCGCGTACTCGGCCCAGTCGCGCTGCAGTCCCGCGCCGAGCACGGGGAGCAGGACCCGGACGCCGCGCGCGGCGAGGCGGTCGAGCATCGCGGTCGTGCCGGGCTCCGTGGGGCGTGCGGCGTAGGTCGCGACGCAGCGGGCCGACAGGACCTCGGGGATGGTCTCGATCACGTCCGCGATAGCGACGGCCGCTTCGTCGCGGCGCCTCTCGCTACGCGTGGATCGGGCGGTGCGGATGGCTTTTCGGAGGATCTCCTTCGCGTCCTCGGGTTCGATGCTTCCGTGCAAGGGGTAGGGCTGAACCGGGCCACTCATGCGCCTATTGTCGCAAAGGTTCGGGCAAGAAGTGTCCGGGGTCCCGTCGTCGGACGGAAAGGGTCCGGGACGTGGGGGCTCGCGTGCCGACGGGTGTGGTGCGTGACTCGGCGCGCGGCGCTATCGTCGGTGCGCCAGATCGTGATACACCCTGTCCACCGGGCCTCACGTCAGTGATCCTGGTGCTCGGAGGCAGGACGTCTCGGGCTCTGCTGCCGGGAACGGATGATCGATGGGCGCACGAGGATGACCAACAAGATCGCACGAGCATGGAGCATGTCGAAGCCCTGGCCGGTCACGCTGCGCGAGGACGCGGTCGACGGCAGCGTGGTGCTGCGCCCGCTGCACCGTCGTGACGGCCACGACTGGATGACGCTGCGGGCCCGCAACGCGTCCTGGCTCGAACGCTGGGAGGCGACCTCGCCCCGACCCGGCACGGGGGCCGGCGGCCCGCCGACGTTCGGCGAGTACGCGCGCATCCTCGCCGCCCAGGCGCGCGCGGGGACGTCGTTGCCGTTCGCGGTCGAGCTCGACGGCGAGCTGGTCGGTCAGCTCACGGTCTCGAGCATCACCTACGGGTCGCTCTGCTCGGCGAGCATCGGTTACTGGGTCGGTGAGCACGTCGCGGGGCGCGGGGTGATCCCGACCGCGGTCGCCATGAGCACGGACTACTGCTTCCAGGTGCTGGGCCTGCACCGCATCGAGATCAACATCCGCCCGGAGAACGGTCCCAGCATCCGGGTCGTCGAGAAGCTCGGGCTGCGCGACGAGGGGCTGCGCGAGAGATACCTGCACATCCAGGGGCAGTGGTGCGACCACCGGACCTTCGCGATCACGGCCGAGGAGGTCCCCGACGGTCTGCTCGCGCGGTGGCAGGAGACACGGCGCTCGGCCTCCTAGCGCACGGACGCGACCGCGAAAAGGACCGACACGCCGTCCGGCGTCCGGTCGACCGCGAGGGGCCTCGCCTACGGTCGGGATGTGGATTCGACGACGGGCTCAGGAGGCGTGGCGGTCCTTGCGCTGTTCGTCCTGTGGTTCGCCTACTACGTCCCCCACCGGGTCAAGCAGCGCCAGCAGCTGCAGGACGCCCGGGTCGAGGACAGGTTCTCGGGGTCCTTGCGGGTCCTCGCGGTCGTCTCGGGACGTCGGCGCGGGGCACCGGGGGAGGGCGCGGAGCACGCGTCGTCGGGCGAGGGGCGTTCGTTGCTCCTGGGCCCGGTCCCGGTCAGCGAGCCGGACGTCGCCCTGATGTCGAGGGCGTCCGACGCGTCCGGGTCGACGTCACGCGTCCTGCAGGTCACGACCGGGGTCACCACCGACCGCCGGCCATCGTCGGAGGAGGAGCCGCAGACCATGGAGACAGACGTCCGCGCGAGCGATCCTCGCCCGAGCATCCCACCGCGCCGCCAGCCGGCCGGTGGAGGGTTCGACGACCCCTTCCCCCCGCGCAAGGCCGCGTCCCCGTCGCGCATCGCGATGCTGGAACGCCGCGCCAAGGCCGCGCGCCGTCGTCTGGCGCTGACGGTCGTGCTGCTCCTCGCGAGCGTAGGGGCGTGGGTGGCCTTCGGGTACGGGCTGGTGCCGTGGTACGCCGCAGCAGGCCCGACGGCGGTCCTCGTCCTCGTCCTCGTCCTGGGCCGCCAGGCGGCGCTCGCCGGGAAGCGGGCCGACGCCACCTGGCATGCGGACCGCCGCACGGCTGCGCGCGACGCCGCCCGCGCCGCCCGGGGGCCCGTCGCGGGCAGCCCGGTCGCGCCGCGCAACGTCCACCCCTCGCGCGTCACGGGGCACGCGGTGCGCTCCTCGCAGACGAGCACCCAGATGATCCCGCGCGTGACCGCCGAGGACCTGGCCCGTGGCGCCGCGCGCGGCAGGGACCAGCGCCCGGCGACCGGGTCGACCGCGCGCGTCGAGTCCTCGACGGAGCCCGACCAAGCACGGCCCCGGACGGGCGCGAGCGGCGGCGACCTGTTCGACGACCGCGATCGCTCGACGGGCTCGGAAGGCTCCGCGGCGGAGCAGACCGGTACCGCTCCCCGTGCGGGGACGGCACCCGGCGCCCCTGGTCACGTCGGCTCTGCCGCGGCGCCGACCTCCCCGGCGTCGGCACCGACCCCGGTCGTGCCCGTTGGTCGTCCGGAGACTCCCGAGGCGGAGATCGGCGCAGCGTGGGACCCGGTGCCCGTGCCGCGTCCGACGTACACCATGAAGCCCACGGCTCAGGAGACGGGTGTGCCGCCCGTCCAGGTGGCCGTCCCGACCGCCTCGCCCGCCCAGCCGAACCCGGCCCCTCCGCGGTCCGCGGAGTCGGAGGGCACGCCGTCGGGCGTCGGGGCTCCTCAGGGCGACCAGCCCGTGCCGTCGCCCGCCCCCGGGGACGAGAAGAAGCCCCGGACCGAGACGCTGGGCCTGGACCTCAACGAGATCCTGGCTCGCCGACGCGTCTCGGGGCAGTAGCCCGCGGGCCGCTCACCCCGCCGGGGGAGCGGATTTGTCGAAGTGCGCTGGTCAGGTGTTAATGTTGACCTCGTTCTGGGGCTATGGCGCAGTTGGTAGCGCGTCTCGTTCGCAATGAGAAGGTCGGGGGTTCGAATCCCCCTAGCTCCACCAGGCACAAGGCCCGGAACCTCACGGTTCCGGGCCTTCGTCGTTCGTCTGGTCGGCCATGGCGGAGACGACCACCACGCGCGTGGTGGCGCGATGGTCGCCATCGATGTCGGCGCCGTCGTCGTCTTGGTGATCGAGCTGCGCAGGTGGCGACGGGCGCCGCTGCCGTGGCCTCTTTGGTCCTAGGCGGGATCGGCCGGCGCAGGCGGGGCCTCGAAGAACAGGTCCAGGTCGCCCGGCGTCGGAGAGCTCACGTCGCTCCCTTCGGCGATGCTCTCCATGAGGCGGCGTGCGAGGCTGCGCAGCGATTCGTTGGTGACGTTCGAGTGATGGCGCAGGAGGTCGAAGGCTTCGTTCTCGGTCATCCCGTAGACCGTCATGACCGCTCCCTTGGCCTGCTCGATCACGGCCCGACTCTCGGCAGACGCTCTGATCGACTCGGTCGCCTCACGCTGGGCGAGCGTGCGCTGGGTGATGGTCAGGTCCACGAAGTAGCCGGAGACCTGGACCACCTCCCCGGTCTCGTTCTCCTTGCGACCACGGCCGACGACGCCGAGCGTGCGCGTGTGCCCGTTCGCGTCGAGGATGCGGTGCACGCACGCGAACGGCTCTCCGGACGAGCACGCCTGCGCAAGGACCGACTCCACGCGCGATCGGTCGTCGGGGTGCTTGTGCGCGAGCATGAGACCGGTGGTGGGAACGACGCCGCCGGGCTCGAAGCCGTGCATCGCATAGAGCCCGTCGGACCACCACCACTCGCCGGTGCGCACGGTCAGGACGAACTGGCCGACCGGCTGAGGAGTCCCAGCGAGCAGAACCTCCATGAGGTCCGCATCAAGAGGGCGAGCCACGTTGTACGAAGTCGTCATCTCAACTCCTAGGTGCAGGGAAGCGAAGGGCCTACTTCCAGACTCCTGGCGGGATCCTGTCGCCGCGCCTCTGAGCCTGTCCTGACCGGGTCGCTGCCGACGAACCGGCCTCGCCGATCAGATGAACTCGTGGCCCGCGGCGTCGAACCCCACAGCCACCCCGTCCACCGACTCCCCAGGAGCCTCCGGCACCTGCATGCTCCACTCGACCAGCACCACGCCGCCGCACAGAGCGCACAGCTGATCCTGCTTCCAGCCTCGAGTCCTGGACACGCTCGCTGACCCCCTTCATGCATCGGACGACAAGGAACATCTGCACCACGGCACCGAGTGCCAGTCCGGAATGTTAGCGGATCGTGACATCCGGTCAAGACCGCTCGAGGACCTCCCGCCGAGCGCTGTGGGGACGCCCCCGCCCAGGACCCGACCGCAGCCCGCGGCCCCCGCTCGGGTACTGTCGCGGGATGACCGAGCCGTTCCTTCCTGACTCCCTCGCGCTCGCCATCGGGTGCCACCACGACGGCCCCGGGCTGGCGGACCTCTCGCGTGCACGCCTGCCCTCCATGCCCCACCTGCACGACGAGGAGCTCTGGAGCACCACCTACCGGTTCGGGCCGGGCTTCCACCCGCGGGACCGGTACTTCCCGGTGCTGCGCGAGCAGGGCTCGGACTCCCGCGACGAGCACGTCGTCGCGTTCGCCTGGGTCGACGCCGCGCTCGACGAGCAGGCCGGCGTCGCGGAGCCGTGGTGGTGCCTCAACGCGATCGCGGTCGCGGACGAGCGCTCGGGCGCCGGGCTGGGCTCCTACCTGGTCCGCAAGGTCGTCGAGCAGGCGCGTGCCGCGGGGGTCTCGACGCTCTACGGCCAGACGCCGCCCGAGGCCGCGGGCTTCTGGGACCGGCTCGGGTTCCGCGTCGGGGGCGTCGACGAGATGCTCGCGTCGGACCGGCTCGTGACACTCGCCGACGGGCGGACGCTCCGCCCGGTCGTGACGCCCGAGCCGGGGCACCGGTTCTTCGTGCTCAACGGTCTGCAGGGCCAGACCGACGCCCCGAGGCTGCTGCCCGCCCAGTACGAGGCCTGAGCCGCAGCCCAGGCCGATCCGCTCGCCGGTTCCTACGATGGTCGGATGACGACCGAGGGCGCTGTCCGGCCCAAGAAGCTCGAGCCCGCCCAGTACGTCCGCGCCCTGTCGGAGATCGTCCGGCTCTCGGCGCGCACGTCGCCGCTCGCGGTGACCATGAAGGTGGTCGGGTCGATCGTGGCGGCCGCGCTCCCGCTCGTGACGACGTTCTTCGCGGCGCTGACCACGACGGCTCTCGCGGACGCGTACGCGGGCACCGACGGCGCGGGCAACCGGGCGATCGTGTACGTGATCGTCACGGCGGCCCTGGGGCTGTTCATGGTCGCGTTCAACAGCGTGGACCGCTACATCCAGCGTTCGATGCAGTACAAGGTGGGCGCCAAGGTCTCCGACATGATGTTCGAGCGCTTCATGTCGCTCGAGTTCTGGCGCTACGACGACAAGGAGACGGTCGACCTGTTCGACCGCGCCAAGCGGTTCTCCGAGGCGTACCCCCGCGTGCTGGACCGGCTCGCCACGATCTTCACGCAGGTCGTCTCGGTCGTCCTGTCGGTCGTGACGCTGTTCTTCGTGAGCTGGTGGATCGCGCTGATCGTGCTCGTCGCGATCCTGCCGAGCGTGTACCTGCAGTTCAAGCTGTCCCGGGCCCAGATCGCGCACTGGAACTCCCACATCGAGGTGCGGCGTCGGCGCGGCATGATCGAGCGCGGCCTGCTCCAGCCCCAGTACATCTCCGAGCTGCGCGTCTACGGCATGGTCCGCCACCTGCTGGGGCTGCGCCGGGACCTGCGCGACGAGGACGAGAAGCGTCGCATGGAGTTCGAGAAGACGTACATCCCCAAGCAGCTCCTGGGCGACGGCCTCCAGGCGGCGGCCGAGGTCACGGCCCTGGTCTGGGTCGTGCGCCAGATCGTGCTCCAGGCCCAGCCCGTGGGGCAGTTCGTGCTGGTCCAGCAGGTCGTGTCGCGTGCGCTGGACAGCGCGAACGGACTGGTGGACTCGCTCAGCAGCATCGACGAGGACCTCGCGAACCTGTTCGACTACGAGGCGTTCATGGCGCTGCCCGTGCGGGGCGAGCGTGAACGTCAGCTCGCCGCGGCACCGGAGACCATCGCGGTCGAGGACGTCACGTTCCGCTACACGGGCTCCGACGTCGACGTCCTCAAGGGGGTGTCGCTGACCATCCACCGTGGGTGGCACGTCGCGATCGTCGGCGAGAACGGCGCGGGCAAGTCGACGCTCGTCAAGATCCTCGTGGGCCTCTACGCGCCCACGACGGGAGCGGTCCGGCTCGACGGCGTGGACCTCCAGGAGCTCGACGTGAACTCCTGGCACGAGCAGCTCGCGGTGCTCCAGCAGGACTACCTCAAGTACGACTTCGCGACGGCGCTCGAGAACATCCAGTACGGCGACATCGAGGACCCGCCCAGCCGTGAGCGCGCGCTGGCCGCCGCGCACGACGCCGAGGCCAAGGAGTTCCTCGAGAAGCTCCCGCGCGGGATCGACTCGTACCTGAGCAACTGGATGGAAGAGAAGGGTAGCCGCAAGCGCGGCACACAGCTCTCGGGCGGTCAGTGGCAGCGCCTCGCGCTCGCGCGGAACTTCTACCGGGCCGCGCCCGTGGTCATCATGGACGAGCCGACGTCGGCGATCGACGCCCTGGCCGAGGCGCACATCTTCCGTCGCCTGTTCGCGGACAGGTCGCGCACCATCATCGCGATCAGCCACCGGCTCGCGACCATCGAGAAGGCCGACGTGATCTACATGCTCGCCGACGGCGTGGTCGCCGAGCAGGGGACGCACGCCGAGCTCGTGGCCCTGCGAGGCAGGTACTACACGATGTTCGAGGCCCAGCTCTCGGACCGGGACCGCGAGCAGGGTGCTCCAGGGACCGGCGTCGACGCGCCGGAGCGCCCCGCGCCCGAGCCGACCGTCGCGGCGGGAGACGACGGGTAGCGTCGGGCGGCATGGAACATCAGCCCGCCCCGGTCTTCGTCGCCGGCCCCGTGTCGTGGAACGAGCTCGTCTACCTCGACACCCTGCCCGAGCCCCGCTCGCAGACGCTCTTCGCGCAGCGCCACCTCGCCACGGTGGGCGGCACGTCGGCGGGCAAGGCGCTCAACCTGCGCGCGCTGGGGCGCGCGGTCACGCTGCGCACGGTCCTGGGGTCCGACGACGTCGCTCCCCGTGTCGAGGACGTCCTGCGCAGGGCGGGGGTCGCGCTCCTCGTGGAACCGGCCCCGGACGGCCGGACCGAGCGGCACCTGAACCTCATGGGTGGCGCGGGCGAGCGGCTGTCGATCTACCTCCAGGCCCCGGGCGACGTGCCTCGTGGCGAGACCTGGGAGGCCGCGGTCGCGGCGCTGAGCGCCGCCCCGGCGGTCGTGATCGACCTCGCGGTCCCGGCGCTGCCGCTGCTGCGCGAGTCCCGACGACTGGGCAAGGACGTGTGGTGCGACGTGCACGACTACGACGGCGAGGCCACGTTCCACCGCGAGTTCCTCGACGCCGCGACGTTCCTCTTCCTCAGCTCGGACCGGCTGCCGGGATATCGCGCGTTCATGGAGCAGCGGGTGGCGGCCGGCGCGCGGCTCGTGGTCTGCACGCACGGAGCCCGGGGAGCGAGCGCCCTGACGGCGGACGGCGAGTGGTTCGACGTGCCTGCCGTGGCGGTCGAGCGCGTCGTGGACACCAACGGGGCGGGGGACGCGTTCTTCGCGGGGTTCCTCGACGCGTACCTGTCAGGAGCGACGGTCGTCGAGGCGTTGCGCGCGGGTGCTGCCCGCGGGGCGCTGTGCGTCCAGAGCCCGGACCTCGCGCCGTCGGTCTGAGCGCAGCGCGAGGAGATCCACGCTGGGGCCGAGGGGTGGGACGTGCTGGTCAGGACCCGGCGGGAGCGACGCACTCGATCGGACGCCCGTCGACCTCGTGGATCCCCGGGCCGAGCTCGGCGCACTCGCCCATGAGCCAGACCAGCGTCGCGGCCCAGATCACGATGGCCACGATCACGAGGAACGAGACGATGATCGCGGCCACGGCCCACCAGTTGTTCCGGTGCACCCGGCGTGCCTTGACGAGTCCCACGATCCCCAGGACCAGCCCGACCAGCGACAGGGGGATCGACAGCACGAGCGCGACGATGCCCAGGGTCTTGCCGGGGGTGGGGGTGAGCGGCTCGGTCTGGGTCACGGGGGTCCTCACGGTCGGTGCGGGCGCTCGTCGTGGCGACGTGCCCGGGTGCGGTCGGTGCTGCGGGGGCGGTGCACGTTCGGCGGGCCGTCAGGGTCCGCCGGCCGCCCGTCTCCAGTATGGCCGAGCGACGGTCTCGCCCGGTGCCCGTCCCAGGAACGCCCGTGGGCCCCGACCGGAGGACGGTCGGGGCCCACGGGCGTCGTGCGGAGAGGTCAGGAGCAGGTGTAGGTGACCCCGTCGACGTAGTGCGTGCCGGCTCCGAGCTCGGCGCACTTCTCGATGAGCTCCGCCGCACCGAGCCCGAGGACGATCCCGACGACGATGCTCACGACCAGCAGCACCGCCCCGACGATGATGCCGGCGAGCGCGATGCCGTTCTTGTAGCCGGCCTTCTTGGACTTGTTGAGCGCGACGATGCTCAGGATCAGGCCGATGAGCGACGTGCAGCCGATGATCGACAGCACGAGCCCGACGATGCCGAGCGTCTTGCCCGGGTCCTGGGCCGGTGCGCCGGGGACGCCACCGGGGGTGTACGGCGCCTGCGGGGCGCCCGCGCCGTAGGGGGCCTGGGGTGCGCCGGGCGCCGGCGCGCCGTACTGCGGGGCCTGCGGGGCGCCGTACTGGGGAGCCTGGGGTGCCTGACCGGCAGCAGGGTCCTGGGGGCCGCCGGCGTACGGGTTCGGCTGACCGGACGGGTTCTGCTCGGGCTGCTCGGGGTAGGACATGTCACTCCTCGTGGTGCGGTCGATGATCGCCGACAGTATGTCGTGCGTGAGGACCCACGACAATGGTGAGGGCACCCGTGTCGGGTGCGGCGCCGTCGGGCCTCCTGGGGCGCTGCGGGCCGCCCCGGATGTCCACGACTCGCCCACGACTCGGCGCGACAGACCAGGTAGGCGATGATAGAGACGTGAATTCACGGAAGGTCCGAATCGTCGCTCTTGCCGCCTCTGTCCTGGTGGCGACCCCGCTGCTGGCCGGTTGTGGGGAGGAGGGCGGTCCAGCGAGCACGGCCGAGGCCCCCGACGGCGGGCTGCGCGTCGTCGCGGCCGACGAGGTCGCGCCCGTCGTCGTCCTCGGCTCGAGCGACCCCGCCGAGCTCACGCTCACGGCGAGCCAGGCGTTCTTCGCCTCCGCACCGGTCGTGATCCTGGCCGACGCCGAGGACGAGACCGCACAGGCGGCCGCGGCCGCTGCTGCGCTCCCGCTCCACGCTCCCGTCCTGCTCACCGGCGGGGCGATCGCCGACAGCGGTCTCACCAAGGAGATCGCCCGGCTC
Source organism: Oerskovia enterophila (assembly GCF_001692445.1). Taxonomy (GTDB): domain Bacteria; phylum Actinomycetota; class Actinomycetes; order Actinomycetales; family Cellulomonadaceae; genus Oerskovia; species Oerskovia enterophila. Next base: position 37,102 of record NZ_MAQA01000004.1, read on the forward strand.
GGCGCGGTCACGGCCGTCGTCGTGACGCCCGACCCGGCCCCGCGCGTCGACGCGTCGGGCACGGCCGGAACCTCCGGCGCGGCGGTCTCTTCCGTGTCCTCGTCCGAGGACCTCGAGGAGGAAGCGCGCAAGACGGTCCGGGCGATCGACCCGGACCTGCAGACGGTGCTCCTCGGGGCCGGGGCGCTCGTCGAGACCCAGGACGGCGGGACGGAGATCGACGACAGGGACCTCGCGGAGGTCCAGGAACAGCTTCCCGAGACCGAGTCCCCACGGCTCCTGACCGAGGTGCTCGCGCTGGTCGACCAGACCCCGGGGCAGGCGACGGCGCTCGCCACGGCACAGGCCGCGGGCGTGGTCCCGCTCGCGGTGCCTGGTGGTGACCCCCGCGCCTCGAGCGTCTCCGTCCAGGCCATGGCGCAGGCCAAGGCGCTCGCGGTCGTCGGGATCGGCGAGTCGTTCGGGACGGTCGAACAGCTGACCGCCCGCGTCCGGTCGGCCGAGACGGGTGTCGAGCTCACGGGCGGCGGGCAGCTCGTCACGGCGGGCAAGCGCTACGTCGTCCTGCCGGGGACGACCGTCCCGGCGACCCCGGCCAAGATCACCGACGCCGTCGCGCGGACCGCGGCTCGCGCCGAGCCGTACGTCGCGGTCGCGGGCGAGTCGGGCGAGACCGACAAGACCGTGACGGTCCCGACGCTCGAGCTGGTCGTCACGGAGGCGTCCGGGGCGGCGGGCAAGGACGGGAACTACTCGACCGAGCTCACGGTCGAGGCCGTGCGTCCCGCGGTCGAGGCGGCCCTCGGCGCGGGCCAGCACGTGCTCCTCGAGTTCCAGCCGGGGAAGGCGACGTTCGTCGAGCAGGTCCGGCAGTACGCGGATCTGCTGTCCCTGCCCGGCGTCGGGGTCTCGCTCGACCTCGACGCGCGCCGGGCGAGCGGCGCGGTCAAGAAGGACGGCGTGGTCCCCGCGCAGGAGATCGACGCGGTCGTCGACTACCTCGCCGGGGTCGTGGAGGGCAAGGCCCTGCCGCAGAAGATGCTCGTGGTGCACGTCTCGCAGCCGGGCGCGCTGACCGAGGCGCAGTCGCTGACGACGACCGACGACGCCGTGGCCGTGGTGCTGCACTCCGACGTCACGGGTTCGTCCGCGGTGCGGGAGAAGGCCTGGAACGAGCTCACCAAGGCCGTCCCCGGGGTGTCGTGGTGGGGCTGGACGGACGTGGCGGGCGAAGCGACCGCAGGGCCCGCCGCTGCCGCTGGCGGAGTCGGCGCACCGCTCGTCGTCGTCGTGGAGTAGGGCGGGGCGCTCGCGCACAGGTCGCTTGTCCGCGCCTGCCGGGGCGGTTACGGTATGTCGACCAGAACAGACGAATCGATTCGACACGGTCGGGTCGAGAGACGAACGACGACGAGGTCCCCCCGATGGTCGCCATCATCCCCCAGCCCCTGCACGTCGAGTCCCCGGTGGGCGGTGCCGCGTTCCCGCTCGAGGGTGCCGTCCTCGTGGCCGGGCCCACCGAGGCCGAGCAGCGGGTCGCGGCCTACGCCGCGGACCTCCTGACGCGTGCCGCGGGCACACGGGTCGCCGTCGCGGGCTCCGTGCCCGACGGCGCCCCCTCCATCGCGCTGCGGCTCGCCGACGTCGCGGGCCCCTCCGGCTCGGACAGCCCCGAGCGCTACACGCTCGAGGTCGACGGCTCGGGTGCCGTCCTGACGGCCACCGCGCCGGTCGGCCTGTTCCACGCGGTCCAGACGCTCCGCCGGCTCGTGACCGAGGGCGAGCACGGCCCCGAGGTGAGCGCCGTCGTCGTGCACGACGCCCCGCGCTTCGCGTGGCGAGGCCTCTCGTTCGACGTGGCCCGCAACTTCTTCCCCGTGCGGCAGATCGAGCTCGTGATCGACGTCCTCGCCTCGTACAAGCTCAACGTCCTGCACCTGCACCTGACCGACGACCAGGGCTGGCGCATCGAGACGCCGTCGCGCCCCGAGCTCGCGAAGCTCGCGTCCGAGACCTCCACGAGCGGCACGGCCGGCGGGCACCTGAGCCTCGCCGACTTCCGGCACCTGCAGGACTACGCCGCAGACCGCTTCGTGACGATCGTCCCGGAGATCGACCTCCCCGGGCACACCAACGCCGCGACCTCGGTCTACGGCGAGCTGCGGGCCGACGGTCAGCGCACCGCACCCTACGAGGGCATCGAGGTCGGGTTCTCGCAGCTCACGTACGACCTGCCCGCGACCGAGCCGTTCCTGCGCGAGGTCCTCGCGGACGTCGCCGCGATCACCGACGGCGAGTACCTCCACGTGGGCGGTGACGAGGCGCTCACGCTGGGCGCCGAGGAGTACGCGCAGTTCATCGCGCTGCTCGAGGAGATCGTGGCCGAGACGGGCAAGAAGACCATCACGTGGCAGGAGGCGGCCCAGGCCGGGACCCGCCCGGACACGCTCCTGCAGTACTGGGACAACCGGGTCGACAGCGCCCCGTTCCTCGCCGCGGCGGCCCGCGGCTCGCGCTTCATCATGTCCCCGGGCAACCGCGCCTACCTCGACATGAAGTACACCGCCGAGTACCCCCTGGGTCAGGACTGGGCAGGCCTCATCGAGCTGCGCACCGCGTACGACTGGGACCCGGCCGAGGTCATCGAGGGCCTGCCCGTCGACCAGATCGAGGGGGTCGAGGCCGCGGTGTGGACCGAGACCCTCTCGACCCAGGAAGAGCTCTTCCTCATGCTCCTGCCGCGCCTGTCCGCGGTCGCCGAGGTCGCGTGGACCGCGCCCGAGCGCAAGGACTGGGACGACTACCGCGCCCGCGTCGTGGCGGAGGCCGCGACGTGGCGTCGCGAGGGCCTGTCGTTCCACGAGACGCCGCAGGTCGACTGGTCGTAGTCCGCGCCCCTGCGGCGCCGACCGCCCCGCGGTGCCGAGCATGCGGTCGTCGTCCACGATCCTGGGATCGACGACGACCGCATGCTCGACCGACCCCCACCCCATGCTCGGCTCACGACATCGGCTGGTCGGGCACGGGCAGGCCGCACCCGACCGGGGACGGCTAGATCCAGCTGGGCAGCCACATGTGCAGGCGCCAGAACCACTCGGGGACGTTCATGGCCGTCCAGATCGGGTAGAAGAAGATGCTCATCACGGCGATCACGGTGAGCAGCGCGGTCGCGCCCCAGACCACCCAGCCGCGGGCCGTCCGGTCCCGGTCGGTGGCCTCGAGCAGGACCGTCACGACGTAGACGAGCGCGAGGACCACCCACGGGGTGAACACGATCGCGTAGAACGTGAAGATCGTGCGGTCCGGGTACGCGAACCAGGGGAGCCAGCCCGCGACCAGGCCGCTCAGCACGGCCGTCGCGCGCCAGTCCTTGCGCCAGACCAGGAGCACGACCGTGGCCACGATCGCGAGCGCGGCCGACCACCACAGGACCGGGTTGCCCAGCGACGTGATGACCCGCGCGCACTCGTCGTAGCCGCAGCCCGTCACGCCGTCGGACCCGTCGCGGTAGTAGAAGGACGTGGGCCGCCACTGCACGATCCACCCGATGGGCTTCGACGCGTACGAGTGCTCGGCGCTGAGCCCCGTGTGGAAGTCCCACATCTTCTGGTGGTAGGCCCACAGCGAGCGCAGCGCCTCGGGGAGCCACTGCACGCCCTCGCCCGGATGCTCCGCGGCCCAGTCGCGCATGTACGAGCTCGGTGAGCGGAACCACGAGAACCAGGTCGCGAGATAGGTGAGCGCCGCGGTGGGCAGCATGACGAGCGCGGCCGGGACCGCGTCCGCGAGCAGCGCGTCCTCCCACCACCTCTTGATACCGACGGTGCGGCGCGCCGTGGCGTCCCACAGCACCGACAGCAGGGCGAAGGCCGCGAGGAAGTACAGGCCCGACCACTTGACCCCGCACGCGAGACCGAGAGAGACGGCCGCCGCGAAGCGCCACCAGCGCCACCCCAGCCGCGGGCCGTAGCGGCCGATCTCCCGTCCCGAGTCGACGAGGGCGGCGACCCGGTCCGCGAGCCGGCGTCGTGCCTGCTCGCGGTCGAGCAGGAGGAAGCCGAACGCGACGAGCACCCAGAACATGAGGAAGTTGTCGAGCAGCCCCGTGCGCGAGTGCACGATCGCCATGCCGTCGATCGCGAGCAGGCCGCCCGCCAGGACGCCCATCGCGGTCGAGGCGAACAGGCGGCGCGCGATCCGGGCCAGCAGGAACACCGACAGGATCCCGACGAGCGCGGTCGAGATGCGCCACGACCACGGGTTCTCGGCCCCGCCGAAGAGCTGCATGCCGCCCGCGATCATCCACTTGCCGAGCGGCGGGTGGACCACGTAGTCGGGGAGGTTCAGGAACGTGTCGACGTTCCCGGCCTCGAACGCGGGGTTGGGGTCCTCGGGCCACTTGGCCTCGAAGCCCACCCGCAAGAGCGTGTAGGCCTGCTTGACGTAGTACGTCTCGTCGAACACGAGGTTGCCGGGGCGACCCAGGTCCCACAGGCGCAGGCCACCGGCCAGCAGCGCGACCAGCGCGGGGCCGAGCCATCCCCACAGGCGGTCCTGGGGCGTCGACCCCAGCGCGAGGCGGCGCGCTCCCAGGAGCTTGATCAGGAGGCGGTCGCGCACCGACAGCCCGGCCTCCTCCTCGGCCTCGACCCTGGCCACCGGGAACGGGGAGTCGCTCCCCGGACCTGGACCGGGGGCTGCGGGCGTGGGGTCGGCGGAGGGCTGGGGCACGTCGGCCATCGTAGGACGTGGAACGCTAGGGGGTATGAGCCACGCGCACCCCACCCCCGTTCCCGACCCGTTCGAGGCCCCTGCGGAGGGCGAGGACGTGGCGCGCGAGGTGAGCGACGCCGTCGGGCAGGAGAGCGAGGACACCCCCGACGAGCACGACGACGCGCCCGCAGGTCGCCGGCCGCGCGACGACGGGCACCTCGTCCTCGCCGCGACCCCCATCGGCAACGTCGAGGACGCGAGCCCGCGGCTGCGACGCCTCCTGGCGGAGTCCGCGGTCGTCGCGGCCGAGGACACGCGCCGCCTGCACGCCCTCGCCGCGCGCATGGGCGTGCCGATCGGCGGGCGCGTCGTGAGCTACCACGAGCACAACGAGGTCGAGCGCGCCGACGAGCTGCTCGACGTCGTCGAGGGCGGCGGGACCGTCGTGATCGTGACCGACGCCGGCATGCCGTCCGTCTCGGACCCCGGCTACCGCGTCGTGACCCGGGCCGTCGAGCGCGACCTGCCCATCACCTCGGCCCCCGGCCCCAGCGCGGTCCTCACCGCGCTCGCGCTGTCCGGGCTGCCGACCGACCGCTTCTGCTTCGAGGGCTTCCCGCCCCGCAAGCCCGGCGAGCGTGCGCGCACGTTCGAGGCGCTCGCGCGCGAGGCCCGCACCATGGTCTTCTTCGAGGCCCCCCACCGCATCGACGACACGCTCGCCGCGATGGCCCAGGGGTTCGGCGCCGACCGGCCCGCGGCCGTGTGCCGCGAGCTCACCAAGACCTACGAGGAGGTGCTGCGCGGCACGCTCGGCGAGCTCGCGGACGAGGCCGCCGAGCGGCAGCTGCGCGGCGAGATCTGCATCGTCGTGGCCGGGGCGCCCGCACGCGAGGCCGTGTCCGTCGAGGAGCTCGTGAGCGAGGTCCTCGCCCGGGTCGACGCCGGAGAGCGCCTCAAGGAGGCCGTCGCCGAGGTCGCGACCGCCACGGGAGTGCCCAAGCGCGAGCTGTACGCCGCGGCACTGGCGGCGCGCAAGGGCTGATCCCGGCGCGGACGGGTCGGAGCGGACGGGCCGTGCGCGCTCCGACGCGCCGCTAGACCTCGGTCGACCGTGCCAGCTCGACGCCGGCCGCCGCGAGCTCGACCCGTGCCGCCGCACCGAGGTCCTCGGACACCGGCACGGTCAGGTCGGTCAGGACGCGCGTCGCGAGCCCCAGCGCGTGCGCGTCGAGCGCAGTCGCCCGCACGCAGTGCGACTCCGCGATCCCGACCACGTCGGTCGACGACACCCCGGCGTCCCGGAGCAGCTGCTCGAGGGTGCGCCCCTCGCCGTCGACCCCCTCGAAGCCCGAGTAGGCGGCCTGGTACTCGCCCTTCTTGACGCTCGCGTCGGGCGCGAGGTCCGCGAGCGCCGGGTGCAGCTCGGCGTTGGGCGTGCCGGCCAGGCCGTGCGGGGGCCACGTGTCGACGAAGTCGGGGACCGCCGGGGCCGTCGCGAAGTGGTGCCCCGGGTCGACGTGCCAGTCCTGCGTGGTCACCACGAGGTCGTAGTCCGCGCGCCGCTCGGCGGCGAAGACCGCGATGGCCTGCGCGACGGCGTTGCCGCCCTCGACCGCGAGCTCACCGCCCTCGCAGAACGTGGGCTGGACGTCGACGACGATCAGGGCGCGACCGGTGGCGGTCGTGTCGGTGCTGGTCATGCCCCCACTCTGCCACCGGGGCCGTCGTTCGTGGAGCGCCCGGGCCCGGTCGTTCGTACGCTGGGGGACCAGACGAAGCAACCGCCGGCGGGCAGCCCGCACGCCGTGAGGCCGAGCGAAGGAGCCGTCCATGAGCGCGTCCGAGGGGATCGACAGCCCGGCAGGCAGCGAGGGGTCTGTGGGCGGCGTGAGTGCGGCGGGCACGACGACCGACCGTGACCCGGGCGAGCGGCCCATCGGCTACTGGCTCAAGCTCGTCGACCGGCTGATCGACCAGGACGTCGACGAGGTGTTCCTGCGGACGGGCCTGACGCGGCGTCACTGGCAGGTCCTCAACATGGTCCGGGACGGCGTCTCGGACGTCACGACGGTCGACAGCGTCCTGTCGCCGTTCACGACCGGGGGCGCGGCGCGACCCGGCGGGCACGCGCCCGCGGTCAGCGCGGAGATCTCCGACCTCCAGGCCCGGGGGTGGGTGGCCCAGGGCGGGGCCGGGTGGGAGGTGACCGTCGCGGGGCAGCACGCTTACCACGACCTCCTCGACGCGGTCTCGCTCTCGCGCGAGCGCCTGGCCGAGGGGATCACGCGCGAGCAGTACGACCGGACCATCGCGACGCTCGAGCAGATGGCGCGCAACCTCGGGTGGTCGCCGGGGACCTGAGCCCGTCCGAGGAGCGAGGCAGGGCGGCACCGACCGCCCGGGAGCCGCGTACCCTGGCGTGCGCGAGCCCTCGTGGTGCCGGTCGTCAGCCCGGCGGCGGGTCGCCCGCGCCACCAGACCCTGCCGCGCGACCCGAGGACCGACGACCATGCTCCGTGACGAAGCCCTCCGCGCCGTGCAGGACCCGGCCGCCCCGCCGACCGTGCTCGCCCAGGTCGCCGGCGAGTTCCCCGACCTGCGTCCCCAGGTCGCCGCGCACCCCGGTGCCTACCCGGGGCTGCTCTCGTGGCTCGCGGCCGGAGGCGACCCCGCGGTCGACGCGGCGCTCGCGGCCCGCCGGGCCGCCCCTGCGGGGTACGGCGCCCCGATCCCGCCGTACGCGTCGCAGCCGCAGCCGTACGCGCCGGCACCTCCTGAGGCAGCGCACGTCACCCCTCCGTACGCGGCCCCGCCGTACGCCCAGCAGCCCACCGGCCGGCAGCCCTACGCCCCCGGCGGCCACGCGGTGCACCAGCCCCAGCCGGCCGCGCCGTACCCGCACCCCGCCGCGCCGTACGCGCCGTACGTGCCCGGGGCGGGCTACGCCGTCGGGCCGCAGGTCGCCGTGGGAACGCGGTCCTCCGCACAGCGGCGCGCACGCGTGACCCTGATCTCGGTGCTCGCGGGACTCGTCCTGGTGCTCCTCGTGGGTGTCGCCGCGTTCCTCGCGGCCGGCAGCGGGTCCCCGTCCGCTGGGCCCGCCGGACCAGGGGCCGCGGACCCGTCCGAGGGCCCGGCGTCAGACGCTGGTGCCCCCGGGAGCGCGACGCCGAACCACGGGCTGCTCGCGGGCGCGGGCGACGAGTCCGCCCCCGTGACGGTCGAGGTCTACGTCGACTACATGTGCCCGATCTGCGGGCAGTTCGAGGCCGTCAACGGCGAGAGCCTCGCAGCGCTGCGCGAGGCGGGGAGCGTGCGCGTCGTCTTCCACCCCATCGCGATCCTCGACCGGTACTCGCAGGGCTCGCAGTACTCGACGCGCGCCGCGTCGTCGGCCGCGCTCGTGGCCGACCGTGCCCCCGACGCGTTCCAGGACTTCCACGCGGGGCTGCTCGCGCACCAGCCCCAGGAGGGGTCGGAAGGCCTGAGCGACGCGGAGATCGCGGACGTCGCGCGCGCGGCGGGCGTCCCGGCGGACGTCGTCGCCGAGCTGGCCGACGGCGGGGCGGCCGAGTTCGCGCCCTGGGTCGCCACGGCCACGCAGGCCGCGACGAGCGACCCGGCGCTCGCGGGCCCGCGAGGCTTCGGCACGCCGACGATCGTGATCGACGGCGAGCGGTGGGCCGGGGACTGGAGCGACGCGCAGTCGCTCGTGCAGGCGATCGAGGGCACGGCCGTCTGACGGCGCCGACCGAGCCCTGGCCCGGTCCCGACCGAGCCCTGCTCGAGCCCCGGACCGGGCGACGGACCATGCCCCTGGACCGGGCGACGGCCCGCGCACGGCAGGCGTACCCTGCCTCCATGCCACGCGAGATGGAGTTCCGCCGGATCCCCGGCCTGCCCCCGTACGTCTTCACGATCATCGACTCGCTCAAGCTCGAGGCGCGTCGCGCCGGGCGCGACGTGATCGACCTGGGCTTCGGCAACCCCGACCTGCCGAGCCCGCAGGTCGCGGTCGACAAGCTCGCCGAGGCGGTCCACAACACGCGCAACCACCGGTACTCGGCGTCTCGCGGCATCCCCAAGCTCCGGCAGGCGGCCGCGGACATGTACCAGCGCCGGTTCGGGGTGACGCTCGACCCGGACACCGAGATCATCTCGACGATCGGGGCCAAGGAGGGCTTCAGCCACCTCATGTGGGTGCTGCTGCAGCCGGGCGACGCGGCGATCGTCCCCACGCCGAGCTACCCCATCCACATCTGGGGTCCCTACTTCGCGGGGGCCGACGCCCGCCAGGTCGCGATCGGCGACGGCACGGACGCCTCGGGGTACATCGACCGCGTCATGGAGGCGTGGGAGTACGGGTGGCCCAAGCCGCGCGTCGTGGTGCTCTCGTTCCCGCACAACCCGACCACGACCATCGCGACCAAGGAGGACCTCCAGCGCCTGGTCGACTGGGCGCGCGAGCGCGACGTGGTCCTGGTGCACGACCTCGCGTACGCCGACATGACGTTCGACGGCTGGCGCCCGCCCTCGATCATGGAGTGCGACGGGGCCAAGGAGGTCGCGGTCGAGCTCTACTCGATGACCAAGTCGTACTCCATGGCTGGGTGGCGCGTCGCGTTCCTCGTGGGGCGCCCGGACGTCGTGGGGGCGCTCGCCAAGCTCAAGTCGTACCTCGACTACGGCACGTTCCAGCCCATCCAGATCGCGGCGACCGTGACGCTCAACGAGGCCCTCGACTTCCCCACGGAGGTCTCGGCGGTCTACGAGTCGCGGCGCAACACGCTGTGCGACGGCCTGGACCGCATCGGCTGGGACATCCACCGGCCGAAGGGCACCATGTTCGCGTGGGCGCGCATCCCCGAGCCGTACCGCGAGATGGGCTCGATCGAGTTCGCGACGCACGTGATCGAGAGCTGCGACGTCGCGGTCTCGCCGGGCGTGGGGTTCGGGCCGGGCGGCGACGGGTTCGTGCGGTTCGCGCTCATCGAGAACGAGCAGCGCACGGGGCAGGCGATCCGCAACCTCAAGAAGGGGCTGACGCGGCTGCAGTAGCGGGGCCCCGAGCGCCCACGGCGTAGCTGTCAGAAGTGAGCCGGGCGCGACCCCAGGCCACGTCTGACAACGTGGCCCAGCGGGCCCGACGACGGAGCGCACCTGGGCGCGCAGGTGCGCTCCGCCGTCGGGCCGGACGTGTCGATCCGGCGGCGTGCGCCGCCGGGGTCAGGCCACGTGCTCCGGGGAGAGGCTGCCCCGGAGGTCGCGGCCGGCCGCGTCGAGCGGGTCGGCGTCCAGCACGGTCCGGAGCAGCGTGAGCGCCTCGGCGTCGGCGCCCTCCAGCGCCGCGAGCTGTGCGCGCAGGAGCAGGAGGGTCCCGTCCTGGCGCACCTGCGGGTCGTCCGTGAAGAGGAGCATGGTGGGCAGCGACGTCGCGAAGTAGTCGACCTGCGCGGGGGTGACCGCCAGGTGAGCGACGTGCTCGGCGAGGCCCTCGATCAGCGCATCGGCCCGGTCCTCCCGACCGAGCCGCCGCCATGCCAGGACCGACGCGCACGTCTTCTCGGAGTACGCCCGCACCTCCATCGTCTGGAAGTCGCCCTCGAACCGCGCGGCCTCCTCCCAGGCTGCGCGCGCGGCCCCGTGCTCGCCCCGGGCGGAACGCACGTCGCCCAGCAGCAGGTGCAGGTCCGACGCGTTCGCGAGCGGGTGACGTGCCTCGCCGAGCGCAGCCGGCACCTCGAGCGCGGCCTCGACGTGCGTCAGCGCGCCGTCGAGGTCTCCGGTGGTCAGGGCACGACGCGCGAGCGCGGCCCGGACGTGCTCCCACGCGCCCAGCGCCTGCCCCTCGCCGCCCTCCCACGGCTGGAACGACCGGTCGTCGAACAGGGCGAGCGCCTCGTCGAGCCTCCCGACGCTCACGAGGAGCTCGATCAGCACGATCGTCAGGTCGTCGCGCTCGTGCACCAGGTCGGGGCGCGCGAGCAGCGCCTCGATGCGGCTCGCGGCCGGTGCGCCGGTCCGGCCGGCGAGCTGGTCGCGCTCGTACCGGAGGCGCGCGTCGTCGGGAGCGAGCGCGATCGCCCGCTCGTAGCGGGCCGCGGCGGCCCCCACGTCCCCGAGCAGGTTGTACGCAGCGACCGCCAGGTTCCGGTGGACGACCGGGTCCGTGCCGTCGAGCGCGACGGACGTCTCCCACCACGTGACGGCCTCGTCGCGCCGTCCAACGGCGTACCCCCAGTGCCCGAGCAGGGCCCAGGCGCGGGCCGCCCACGGGAACGCCTCCACGATGCGGGCGAGCATGTCCGCGTCGTCGAGCCGGGAGGCCAGGCACCAACGGGCTCGGGCCTGCTGCGCGCGCTCGACGGCGGCCGCGGCGGCCACCACGTCCCCTCGCCGCAGCGCGACGTCCGCGAGATGGAGCAGGGCCAGCGGGGCGACGTTGACGTCCCCCACGTGGACCGGGAGTGACGCGGTGTGGTCGAGGACGCGAGCGGCCGCGGCGAGCTCGCCGACCGAGACGAGCTCGAGCGCGACGTCGAGGGCGGTCGGCGGATGGGTCGGCAGCGCACCGTCGTCGAGGAACCGGAGCCACCAGTCCAGGCCGTCGAGGCGCCGGGACTCGTCGAGCAGGACCGCAGCCTCCCCGTGCCGACCCGCGCGGCGCAGGACGAGGACGCGCACGGCCCGGGCCTGCAGGTTCTGCGGATCGACGGCCAGCACCTCGGCCGTCTCGGCGAGGGCCGCGGCGTCGTTCCCGTCACGGGCCTCCAGACGGGCGAGCGCGAGGCGCCCCGGGGACCTCCAGGATGCGTCCCACGCGGCCTTGCCGAACGCGTCGCGTGCGGCCTCGTCGTGCCCCGTGCGGGCCAGGACCTGGCCCAGGAGGTAGTGGGCCTCGCCGTCCCGGGGGTTGGGGTTGCGCAGGGTCAGGCGTCCGAGGGCTGCCTCGAGGTGGGTCCGGGCGTCGGCGTAGCGCCCGGCGCGACAGGAGCGGGCGGCGAGCGCCACGTGGGCGCGCGCGTCGTCGGGGTCGCGCCGCAGCGCCTCCTCCCAGTAGGGCTCGGGCGAGCGGGTCGCGTGCCGGTACTGGCTCAGGTGCAGACCCGTGGCGTGGAGCTCGTCGGCCGAGCCGATCTCGGCGGGAGCGGGAGGCTCGGTCGCAGGGTCCGGGAGGACGGCGTCGCCCGTGACGCGACGTGGCCGCCACCGGACGAGCGTCGTCCCCCGGTGCTCGACGACGACCTCCACCTCGGTGGGGTCGAGGGGCAGGTCCGTGCTGATCGTGCGCACGAGGGAACGCCCCGGGCCGAGGTCGGCGTCCATCGTCGCGAGCCGGGCGCCGCCGGGGCCGGTAACCGTCACGGTCACCCCGTCGCGGGGCGAGGTCACCGCGACCCCGAGGCGCACCTCGCCGCCGGACGCGGACCGGACGACGTCGAGGTGCACCGCTGCGTCGAGCGACGCCTGGTGGGCCGGACCGATGTCCTGGATCGGGAACCAGTACTGGCTGAACGTGCGGGTCTCGCCCGGGCGCAGGAACGTGAAGTCGGGCTGGTTGTCGGTGTAGACACCGGCCATGAGCTCGACGTAAGGGCCGTCGCCGTCGGTCAGGTGCGCGTCCCATGCCAGGCCGAACGGGGCGTTGCCCCAGGTCCACTGCTTCTTCCCCGGGGCGACCCGGTGGTCGGCCCAGTGGACGAACCCTGCTCCGACGCCGTGGTCGTACCCGCCGAAGAAGTCGTCCGACGTCCCGAGGCACATGTACGACGTGGGGACGGGCACGTTGCGGTACCAGTCGATCCGGTCTCCGTCGGGGGTCCCGGGGGTGACCTGCGCGGGGTAGTCGACGCCGTAGTAGCGGCCGTCCGCGGAGGGGAAGGAGGAGACGGCGCGCTTCGCGTGGTCGGCGACGTGGTGGACGTCGGTCGGGAAGAACGACTGGTAGTCGTCGTTGGCGTGCGCGGCGACGTTGGCCCACCACATGAACGTCTGCTCGTGCTCCGAGCGGTTGTAGAGACGCGCACGGAGCTCGATCACGGACGAGTCGGGGCGCAGACGGAACCCGTGCATGCCCTTCATGCGGGCGAAGGGGTCGTGATCGGAGCACCAGACCGTCACCGCGCCGTCGGGCTCGTGCTCGATCGACGCCGCGGTCGGGAGGAAGGTCGCCGGACGGTGGTGCTGGGGCCAGTTCAGCTCGACGCCGCCCGAGACCCACGGGCCCGCGAGCCCGACGAGGGCCGGCTTGATGACGTTGTTGCGGTAGAAGAAGTCGTAGTCCCTCGTCTTGTCGATCCCGACGTGCACGCGCCCGCCCAGCTCGGGCAGGATCATCAGCCGCACCCACTCGTTCTCGAGGTGGATCGCGTCCCACGAGCGCGAGACCTTCTCCTGGCTGATCCGTTCGTGGAACGGCAGCGGGTAGACCTGGCCCGAGGACCCCTGGTAGACGCGGGCGTCGAGGTAGGCGGGGTAGCGGTCGGGAGCGCGGGGCAGGTAGGTGTCGATGGCGACGTCCTCGCGCCAGGCGCGCACGGCGTCCGCGCGCTGCTGGGTCGGGGCGTCGGGAAGCTCGATGCGCGATGCGTTGACCATACGATTCACGGTAGGCCGACGACGTGCGCGCCAGAATGACCGTTTCGCTCGCGGGGATGGACGATTCGACTGTCCCTGCACGGCCCTGGCCGCCTGCTGGACCCGGTGGTGGCAAGGGCGGTCGAATCGTCCATGAGCACGGCGGAATCCTCCAGCAGGCACTCCTCGCCCCCCACCTAGCGTGAGGGCAGGACGACCCGACCAGCGGTGTGAAGGGAAAGTGCAGATGACCGTCGAGACCTCAGTCGTCCACCTCCGAGGAGGTGGGACGAGCCTCGTCGTGACGACGAGCGGCGCGCGGCTGCCGCGCATCCTCCACTGGGGGCCCGACCTCGGCGACCTGACCGACGCCGACCTCGCGACCCTGGAGACCACGGCGTCGCCCGCGATCGGCGACTCGGCCGTGACGTACCCCCAGCCGGTGCCGGTCGTCGCGCAGCTCGCCGAGGGGTGGCTCGGGAGGCCGGGCGTCGTGGGCGACCGTGCGGGCGCCCACTGGGCGCCGGTGTTCGTGGTCGACGACGTCGTGGTCGAGCGGGCGGACGACGCCGAGCGCCTGCGGGTCGCCTCGTCCGACGTCGCCTACGCCCTCACGCTGGGCGTCGAGCTCGAGGTCCTCGCGTCGGGGCTGGTCCGCGTCCGGGCCGAGGTGGGGAACGTGGGCGACGAGCCTTACGAGGTCCGCGCGCTCGAGCTGGGCCTGCCGGTCCCGTCGACCGCGACCGAGCTGTGCGACCTGGCCGGACGCTGGGCGCTCGAGCGGGTCCCGCAGCGACGTCCCTTCGATGTCGGTTCCTGGGTGCGCGAGGCCCGGGGCGGCAAGCCGGGGCTCGAGCACGCCTTCATGATGCTGGCGGGCGAGCAGGGCTTCGCCAACCGGGCAGGGCGGGTGTGGGGCGTCCACCTGGGATGGAGCGGCAACCACGCGCTCGCCGCGGAGCGCACCCCGGCCGGGAGCCGCCGGCTCTCGGGCGGTGAGCTCCCGTGGCCGGGCGAGCTGGTCGTCGAACCGGGAGCGACGAGCACGACCCCGTGGCTCTACGGCTCGTGGGGCGAGGGCCTCGACGACCTCTCGCACCGGGTGCACCGCTGGATGCGGTCGCGTCCGACGCACCCCCGCACCCCGCGGCCCGTGGTGCTCAACACCTGGGAGGCCGTCTACTTCCAGCACGACCTCGCGACGCTCGAACGCCTGGCCGAGGCCGGTGCGGCGGTCGGCGTGGAACGGTTCGTCCTCGACGACGGCTGGTTCACCGGTCGCCGCGACGACACCACGTCGCTCGGCGACTGGACGGTGGACTCGACGGTCTGGCCCGACGGGATCGACGCGCTCGCCGACCGGGTGCGCGAGCTGGGCATGGACTTCGGGATCTGGTTCGAGCCCGAGATGGTCAACCTCGACTCCGACCTCGCGCGGAACCACCCCGAGTGGGTCTTCGACGCCGGGCACGGCCCGGGCATGGCCTCGCGCTACCAGCACGTCCTCGACCTGACCCACCCCGGGGCCTACCGCCACGTCCGGGACGCGATGTCCGAGGTCGTGGACCGCCTGGGCGTCGCGTACGTGAAGTGGGACCACAACCGGTACCTGCTCGACGCCGGGCACACGCCCACGGGCGTGGCGGCGGTCCGGGGACAGACCTTGGCCGCCTACGCGCTGATGGCCGAGCTCAAGGAGCGGCACCCAGGCCTGGAGATCGAGTCCTGCGCGAGCGGAGGCGGCCGCGTGGACCTGGGCGTGCTCCAGCTCACCGACCGGGTCTGGGCCTCGGACTGCAACGACCCGCACGACCGGCTCGAGATCCAGCGCTGGACCCGCCTGCTCGTGCCCCCGGAGCTCCAGGGGACGCACATCGGCGCGCGCGAGTCGCACACCACGCATCGTGTCCACCCGCTCGACTTCCGGGCGCAGGTCGCGCTGTGGGGGCACCTGGGGCTCGAGGTGAACCTTCTCGAGGCCTCCCCGGACGAGCTCGACGAGGTCCGGGCCTGGGTGGCGTTCCACACGGCGCACCGGTCCCTGCTGCACTCGGGCGACGTGGTCCACGCGGACCTCGGCGACCCCGCGCTGCGCCTCGAGGGCGTCGTGGCGACCGACCGTCGTGAGGCGATCTTCCAGCTCGCCGTGGTCGACCGGCCGATCACCTGGCCCCCTGGACGCGTCACCGTGCCGGGGCTCGACCCGGGGCGCCGGTACCGGGTCCGCCAGGTCAGCCCTGTCGAGCGGTCCGTCGCGGGGGTGCTGCCGCCGTGGACCGCGGCCGAGGAGGGTGTCGTGCTCCCGGGCGTCGTGCTGGCCCAGGCCGGGCTCGAGGCGCCGTCGCTCGACCCGGACCGCGGGGTCCTGTGGCACCTGGTGGCCGAGTGACCGATCTGCTCGACCACGACACCCTGCGGCTCTCGCGGGGCTCGGTCGGCGGTGCCGTGTCGGTGTGGGGCGCGAGCCTCGTCGGGCTCGACGTCGGCGGCCATCACCTCGTGGAGCCGGTCGCGGGTGCGGCCCGCCCGCCGCTCGCGGCGGGGGCGACGCTCGTCCCCTGGCCCAACAGGGTCGAGGGCGCGGCGTGGACCAACGGCGGCGTGGTCAAGCGGCTCGAGGTGAGCGAGCCCCCGACGGGGCACGCGCTCCACGGTCTGCTGAGCGGCGTCCGGTGGGACGTCGCTCGGCAGGGCGCGGCCGCCGTGTCCCTCACGTCGCGGATCCGGCACGCTCCCGGGTACCCGTTCGACCTCGACGTCGAGGTGGCGTACTCGCTGACCCCGGCCGGGGTCGAGGTGAGGTGCACGACGACGAACGTGGCGCCGTCGGGCCGTGCGCCCGTCGCGATCGGGGCGCACCCGTACCTGCGGTGCGGCGAGACCCCGGTCGAGGACCTGGTCGTCGCGATCGACGCGGGCGCGGCTCTCGCCCTCGACGGCGACGGCATCCCGCGAGGGGCCTTCGGGACCGCGGGGACCCCGCACGACCTGCGCGACGGCGTCGTCGTCCGGGACGCCGTGCCGCACGCGTGCCTGACGGGGCTCGCGACGCGGGGCGGCCGTGCCCGGCACGTCCTGGCCGACGCGACGGGCCGGCGCACCGTGCTCTGGGCGGACGAGGTGTTCGGCTACGTCCAGCTCTACGTCACCGACCTGATGCCCGGGCGCCCCGCGGCGATCGCGATCGAACCGATGACGGCGCCGCCGGACGCCCTGCGCTCGGGGCACGGTCTGCGGTGGATCGCCGCCGGCGAGAGCTGGACCGTGCGCTGGGGGATCGAGGACGAGGCGCGCGCTCCCGCGAGGTGATCGCTCGGGACGGTGCCGGTGTCAGCCCTTGACGCGCCGCCGGTACTCGCTCGGGCTCACGTCGTGGATCCGCCGGAACAGGCGCGAGAAGTAGTAGGGGTCGTCGTAGCCGATCTCGTCCGCGACCGCCTTGACCGGGGCGGCGGTCGTGTCGAGCAGGTGCCGAGCCCGCGCCATCCGCAGCGACGTCTGGTACGCGATGACGCCACCGCCGGTCGCCCGGCGGAAGAGCGCCCCCAGGCGTGAGGGCGAGACCCCGACCATCGCGGCCAGCTCGGGGACGCGCAGGGGACCGTCGACCCGGTCCTTCACGTACTCCATGGCCCGTTCCAACGGGTCGCCCGGCGCCGGCTCGAGCCGGTCGACCGCGAGCTGTGCGAGCAGCCGCCACGCCGCAGCGGTCGTCGCGAGGAGCCGGACGGGCGCGTGGTCGCGCTCCAGGGTGGAGAGGATCTCGTCGAGCAGCGCCACGACCCGCTCGACGTTGCGCAGCACCACGAGCGGGCGCAGGGCGTCGAGCTCGCCGACCGACAGGAGCTCGCCGACGTCGGAGCCCTGAAGGTGGCACCACCAGATCGACCACGGGCGGTCCGCCGCCGCGCCGTAGACGTGCGGGACGCCGCTCGGGATCACGACCGCGTGTCCCGCGCCGAGCCGGTGCTGCTGACCGAGCATCTCGACGAACCCTGTCCCGTCCGTGCACACGAGCAGGATCGTCTCGGGAGCGCCACCGGGGCGCTCCATGAGGTGCGTCTCGGCCCGCGGGTAGTAGCCCGCGTGGGTCACGACCAGGCGCCGGAGCAGCCGTCGCCCCAGGGCGTCCTTCACGACCGACCGGGGAAGGACGCTCAGTCGCTCGTTGTGGAAGCCGTCCTGCATCGTCATGCCCTGAGTATCGGGCCTGCGGGCAGGGGACTCGTCGCGCCGGTGCGTCCCCCGGCGGCTCTGCCGGGTGCGGCGAGGCGCGGGGGAGCGGTCCCCGGGGGCTGCTGGTAGCGGTCGACGCGCGCGACGACCAGCGTGACGCCAGGGGCGATCGCTGCGACGATGAGGCTGAGCACCTTCGGGTTCAGGGAGGTTCCGATGAGCACGGCGCGCGCGCTGCCAGGGACGCTCGTCGTCCTCGCCGTGCTGCTCGCGGGGGCGTGCTCGGACGGGCCCGTCCCCACCCCGAGCCCCGCCTCCGACGGTCAGGTCGTCGAGCCCGCCCCGGACGTCCCGACGGTCCGCGCGACCGCGACGTCCCTGATCGGCGACCTGCCCTCGCCCTGGGGGCTCGCGGCGCTCCCGGACGGCCGTCTCCTGAGCACGTCGCGCGACGAGGGGACGGTCAGCCTCCTCGACCCGGGGACAGGCCGCGTCACGACGGTCACGGGCGAGGGGGCCGACGACCTCGCGTCGGGGACCGACCACGGCGGCGAGGGCGGCCTGCTGGGCGTCGCGGTCGCGCCGACGTTCGCCGAGGACGGGTCCGTCGTGGTCTACCGGACGGGCGAGGCCGGCAACGAGGTGCTGCGGGGACGCCTCGACGTGGACGAGGCTCGCCTGGGTGCGCTCACGACCGTGCTCGAGGGCATCCCGAAGGCGAGCAACCACAACGGCGGCCAGGTCTCGTTCGGCCCCGACGGCTTCCTCTACGTCGCGACCGGGGACGCGACCACGTCGGGGGCCGCGCAGGACCCGGGCTCGCTCGCGGGAAAGATCCTGCGGGTCGGGCTCGACGGCGAGGCCGCGCCCGGCAACCCTGACGGCTCGCGCGTGTGGAGCCTGGGGCACCGCAACGTCCAGGGCCTGGGATGGGACGCCTCGGGCCGGATGTTCGCGAGCGAGTTCGGCCAGAGCACGCTCGACGAGCTCAACGTCATCGTCCCGGGCGGCAACTACGGCTGGCCGGACCGTGAGGGGACGCTCGGCGAGGCGGCCGCCGCGGACGGCACGGCGTTCGTCGACCCGGTCGCGACGTGGCCCACCTCGGACGCGAGCCCCAGCGGCCTCGCGGTCGCCGCGGACGCCGTGTACGTCGCGGGGCTGCGCGGGGAGCGCCTGTGGCGCGTCCCGTTCGCGGGCGGCGCGGCGGGGGAGGTCGAGGCGAGCCCGGTGCCCGACGGCGGAGCCTCGCCCGCCGCGTTCGGCGTGCCCCAGGCGCTGCTCACGGGGGAGTGGGGGCGGCTGCGCGCCGTCGTCGTGGCTCCCGAGAGCGCCGGCGACGCCGAGGGCGGGACGTCGTTGCTCGTCCTGACGAACGAGACCGACGGGCGGGGGAGTCCCGTTCAGGGCGACGACCATCTGCTGCGGGTCGACCTGGCGACGGGCTGAGGGCGGCCCTGGTCGGTCGCCGTCAGCCACGAGGTCGGTCACCCTCGGCGGCCCGGTCCGGTCGCCTCGGTCAGGCTCCTCGGACCGCGGCGCACCGGCGGGGTCCGGCCAACTACCATGAGGACCATGCCTGACGCAGCCCCGGAGACCTTCTACCTCACCACCCCGATCTACTACGTGAACGACGCCCCGCACATCGGGCACGCGTACACGACGGTCGCGGCCGACGTCGTCACCCGCTGGCACCGCCAGCGCCAGGAGCCGGTCTGGTTCCTGACGGGGACGGACGAGCACGGGCAGAAGGTCATGCGCACGGCCGAGGCCAACGACGTGACCCCCCAGGAGTGGGCGGACCGCCTGGTCGAGAGCTCGTGGAAGCCCGTGCTGCACACGCTCGACGCGCTCAACGACGACTTCATCCGCACCACGCAGCCCCGCCACACAGAGCGTGTACAGGCCTTCATTCAGGACTTGTACACCAAGGGCGAGATCTACGCGGGCTCGTACGAGGGCCCGTACTGCGTGGGCTGCGAGGAGTACAAGCTCCCGGGCGACCTGATCGACGGCACGGGCGAGTACGAGGGCCAGAAGCTCTGCCCCATCCACAGCAAGCCCGTCGAGATGCTCTCCGAGCAGAACTACTTCTTCAAGATGAGCGCGTACCAGGACCGCCTGCTCGCGCTCTACGAGGCGCACCCCGAGTTCGTCCAGCCGGCCAGCGCCCGCAACGAGGTGCTCGCGTTCGTCAAGGGCGGCCTGCAGGACCTCTCGATCTCGCGCAACACGTTCGACTGGGGCATCCCCATCCCGTGGGACACCACGCACGTGCTCTACGTGTGGTTCGACGCGCTGCTCAACTACGCGACCGCCGTCGGGCTGGACAGCGACGACCCGGAGCAGCAGGCCAAGTTCGCGGCCACGTGGCCCGCGAGCGTGCACCTGGTCGGCAAGGACATCCTGCGCTTCCACGCGGTGATCTGGCCCGCGATGCTCATGGCGGCGGGGCTTCCCCTGCCCAAGACGGTGTTCGCGCACGGCTGGCTCCTGGTCGGCGGCGAGAAGATGAGCAAGTCGAAGCTCACGGGCATCGCGCCGAGCCAGATCATCGACCACTTCGGGTCCGACGCGTTCCGCTACTACTTCATGCGCGCGATCGCGTTCGGCCAGGACGGGTCGTTCTCGTGGGAGGACCTCTCGGCGCGCTACAACGCCGAGCTCGCGAACGGGTTCGGCAACCTGGCCTCGCGCGTCGCAGCCATGGTCGGCAAGTACTACGGGGGCGTGCTCCCGCAGGCGGGCCCCGCCGGGCCGGCCGAGCAGGCGCTCGAGCAGGTCGCCGCGCAGGCGGTCGAGGCCGCCGAGAAGGCGATCGACGCGCTCGCGATCCACGAGGCCATCAACTCGGTGTGGACGCTCGTCGACGCCACGAACCTGTACCTCACCGAGCAGGAGCCCTGGAAGGTCGCCAAGCTCGACGAGGAACGTGACGGCACGGCGCCCGATGCCACCTGGATCCAGGAGGGGCGCCTCGCCACGGTGCTCGTCACGGCCGCCGAGGCCCTGCGCTCGCTCGCGGTGCTGCTGCACCCGATCACCCCGAAGGCCGCCCAGGCGCTGTGGGAGTCGCTCGGCGCGGAGGAGCCGCTCGGTGCGCTCTCGGTCCAGCCCGTCGACGGCGCCGCCCGCTTCGGCGTGCTGCCCGCGGGGACCACGGTCACCAAGGGGGCGTCGCTGTTCCCGCGGCTCGAGGACCCGGTCGTCGAGGGCGCCTGACCATGGCTCGCAAGCGCGAGCGCGGGTGGCCGCCCGCCCCCGAGGCGTTGCCGCTGCCCGTGGTCGACGACCACACGCACCTCGAGTCGATCGCCGGCGTCCTGCCCGACGTCGACGAGGAGGGGCGACCCGTCCCGGTCCCGACGGTCGCGCAGCACATCGAGGATGCGGCCGGGGTCGGGGTGGACCGCATGGTCCAGGTCGGCTGCGACCTGCCCTCGGCCCGGCTGACGGACGCCCTGGTGCGTGAGCACCGGGCGCTCCTCGGGGCGATCGCGATCCACCCCAACGAGGCGACCCTGCACGCGGGCGTGACCGAGGTCGGCCCCGACGGGCTGGTCCCGACCCCCGAGGCGCGCCACGCCGTCGGGCTCGACGACGCGATCGCGGAGATCGCCGCGATCGCTCGCGACAACGACCGCATCCGGGCGATCGGCGAGACGGGCATGGACCTCTTCCGCACGGGCCCCCAGGGCGCAGCCGTCCAGCGCGAGTCGTTCCGGGCGCACGTCGCGCTCGCCAAGGAGCTCGGGCTCCCGCTCCAGATCCACGACCGCGACGCGCACGCCGAGGTCATCGAGGTCCTCCTCGCCGACGGCGCCCCCGAGCGGACGGTCTTCCACTGCTTCTCGGGCGACGCCGAGATGGCGAGGCTGTGCGCCGCGCAGGGCTGGTACCTGTCGTTCGCGGGACCTGTGACGTTCGGCGCCAACGACGAGCTGCGCGCGGCTCTCGCGGCCGTGCCCCTGGGCCAGGTGCTGGTCGAGACCGACGCGCCCTACCTGACG
Organism: Oerskovia enterophila; assembly: GCF_001692445.1. Classification (GTDB taxonomy): domain Bacteria; phylum Actinomycetota; class Actinomycetes; order Actinomycetales; family Cellulomonadaceae; genus Oerskovia; species Oerskovia enterophila. The sequence continues at coordinate 58,581 of NZ_MAQA01000004.1, forward strand.
CCGCACCCCTACCGCGGACGGCCCAACGCGCCCTACCTCCTGCCCCACACCGTGCGGAAGGTGGCCGAGGTGACCGGGACCGGGCTCGAGCAGGTCTGCACGCGGCTGAGCGAGACTGCCGAGCAGGTCTACGGCCCCTGGTGACAGCTCGGGCGACGACCTGACGAGTCCCCGTTCCCCCGCCGTGCGGTGCGTCCCGGCCGACGCGCCGGACGGGCTTCCCCCGAAGGTCGCGTTTCCACTACGGTCTGCTTGTCCGTGATGCCGGGAGCGTCACCGGACGCAGGTCGAGACAGGAACGGAAGGTCACGTGGTCGGTGGCGACGGGGTGCGCAGGAGCTCCTTGACGGGTAGGTGGCGCCTGGCCGCGCAGGCGGCGATCCTGGCGACCGTGGTCGGGACGACCGGAGTCTTCGCGCTCGCCCACAAGTCCGTGGTCCTCGACGTCGACGGCGAGGTCCGCACGGTCAGCGCGTACGGCTCGACCGTCGGCGACCTTCTCGACTTCCAGGACGTCGCGATCAAGGACTCCGACCTCGTGGAACCGGCGGCAGACGAGCGGGCGACCGACGGCGGCACCATCGTCGTCCGGACGAGCCGGCAGATCTCGCTCGAGCTCGACGGGAAGCCGCAGACGTTCGTCACGACGGCCCGCACGGTCGGTGAGCTGCTCACTGCCCTCGGCCCGCGCGCCGAGGGCGCCATGACCTCGGCGTCGCGCTCGCAGTCGCTCGGTCGCGAGCAGATCCGGGTCTCGACCCTCAAGACCGTCCACGTCGCCGTGGACGGCGCGATCGTGACCGCCACGACCTCCGAGGCGTCGGTCGAGGGGGTCCTGGAGCACGCGGGGATCACCCTGTCGGTGGGCGACGCGGCGTCGGTCCCGCTCGGTGCCGCCGCGGTCGACGGCATGCTCGTGCTCGTCACGCGGGCCGCGAGCGGCGCGGCGACGGTCACGGAGACCCTCCCGTTCGAGACCGAGGAGGTCAAGGACCCCTACCTCCCGCAGGGGCAGCGCAACGTCCGGACGTCGGGCAAGGTCGGCGAGGCCGTGACGACCTACGCCATCCAGACCGTCGGCGGTACCGAGGTCTCGCGGACCGTGGTGGACCGCACGGTGACGCGCGAGCCGCGCACCGAGGTCGTCGTGGTCGGTTCGCTCGACCCGTCGACCATCAAGGTCGACCCGGGGTCGTCCAAGGCGATCGCCAAGTCCCTCGCGGCCCAGCGCGGCTGGGGTGACGACCAGTTCGCGTGCCTCGACCTGCTCTGGATGAAGGAGAGCAAGTGGAACGCGACGGCAGAGAACAGGTCGAGCGGCGCGTACGGGATCCCGCAGGCCCTCCCGGGCTCCAAGATGGCCAGCGCCGGAGCCGACTGGCGGACCAACCCGGCGACCCAGATCACCTGGGGGCTGGGGTACATCGAGGGCCGCTACGGCACGCCGTGCGGCGCCTGGAGCCACTCGCAGGCCAAGGGCTGGTACTGAGCAAGGGCCGTGCGAAGACCCTGTGAGGGTTCTCTCCGCAGGGGCTCGCCAAGCCCTGACATAGGTGGTGAAAACCGGACAGGGCGGCGGTGCCGCGCTCGGAAGGGGTTGGCACTGGATAACGGATCGGTTACGGTCAACTGTCGCGCACTGCAGCCCGCCCTGTCGTCACCCGCTCATCACCGGGGGCGAGACGGACGGAGGGTGCGCGTCCTGCTGTCGGCCCGAGAAGTGGTCCGTCGGTGGTAGACGACAGCCGGATCGGTCGTTCGGAACCAGCGGTAGGACGTCCTCGGACGCCCGCCCCGACGCTCCTCGGAGCCCAGGGCCGTCGGTGGCGCGCTGCGCCGTCCGAAGTCCGTGCCCGGGAGGCTCGACGACTGGACTCGAGTGAACAACCCCATTGACCGGACCGCTCACGCGGCCAGCGCCGACAGCGCAGCCAACACCCCCCAGACCCCTTCTCCTCTCGACGGCGTCGAGGCACAGGCCTCCGCCCCCACAGCCACCAAGCGCCGCCGCTGGCCCCTGATCGCCGGTGCGACGGCCATCGCACTCGTCGCGACCGGAGCAGTCGCCTACGGCAGCGCCAAGAAGACCGTCCAGCTCGACGTCGACGGCAACATCACGACGGTCTCGACGTTCGCGGGCTCGATCGAGGGTCTCCTCGACGAGCAGGACGTGCGTGTGACCGACCGCGACCTGATCGCCCCCGGGGCCGACGCGCCCCTCAAGAACGGTGCCGACGTCGTCGTGCGCTACGGGCGTCAGGTGACCGTTCAGACCGACGGCGCCCAGAGCGACGTGTGGCTCACCGCGCTCGACGCCGACGAGGCGCTCGAGACCCTCGCGGACCGCGGCAGCGACGTGCGTCTCGTGGCCTCGCGCTCGGGAGCCGACGGCCGCGCCGCGCTCTCGCTGCGTCTCGACGCCGACGGGCCCGTCGCCGTCGTCGCGGACGGCGAGACCAAGACGGCCCCCGACGGCAGCATCGGCGTGAACGCGATCCTCGACCAGCAGGGCGTCGCCCTGGGCGAGCTCGACCGCGTCTCCGTGGCCCGTACGGCCGAGGAGACGTCGGACGTGCCCGCGGTCTCGCTGGTCGTCCAGCGCGTCGCGGTGAGCGAGGTCCCCACGGTCACCCCGATCCCGTTCGAGACGGTCACCGAGCAGGACGCGAACCAGTTCGCGGACCTCGCCCCGGTCGTCAAGCAGGAGGGCGTCGAGGGCGCCTCGACCAAGGTCGAGAGCGTGACCACGGTCGACGGCGTCGAGGAGTCCCGTGAGCTCGTGTCGGACGGCGTCACGTCCGATCCGGTCGCCAAGATCGTCGTGCAGGGCACCAAGGAGCGGCCCAAGGCTGCCCCGAAGGCTGCTGCGGCGGCCCCGAAGGCCGCTGCCGCTCCCGCTGCCCCTGCCCCCAAGGCGAGCGCACCGGCCGCGGCGGCACCGAGCACGGTCGGCGGCGACGTCTGGGCCGCGCTGGCCAAGTGCGAGTCGGGCGGCAACCCCGCGACGAACACGGGCAACGGCTACTACGGCCTCTACCAGTTCTCGGCCACCACCTGGCGTGCGATGGGTGGCTCCGGCCTCCCGTCCGACGCCTCGGCCGCGGAGCAGACGCAGCGTGCGCAGGCGCTCCAGGCCCGCTCGGGCTGGGGTCAGTGGCCCGGGTGCGCCCGGAAGCTCGGCCTGCTCTGAGCGGTCCTGGCATCCTGACCGCGGCCACGGGCTGAGGTCGGACGAACGAGGGGTGTGGCCCACGGCGCGAGCCGTGGGCCACACCCTTTTCCTGTGCCCACTGGTTGCCCGGTGGCCGCCCGCTGGCCGCCCGCTCGGTGTCCGCGCGGACGAGAGACGCGCGCCGGGCGCGACGTCCGGGTCTGTCCGGGTGTGCTCGGATCGTCCTGTGACGTGGGTCGCGAGCTGGCGGGGCCGACTTGGTGATCGATAACGAGTCGGTTACGGTCGAGTGTCCCGCGTGCAGAAGTCGCCTCGGTGTGATCGGAGCGCGGGCGCCGTGTCGGCAGGGTGCAAGCCCAGGGCCCGACACCCTGGACCGCCGGATCGGCTGGTCGAGCCCCTGGAGCGACCCCGTCGCCTCGCGCCGTGCGCGGACCAGGGTGGCGCCGCAGCGCGCGCCTCGACCCCCCGTGCCCGGACAGCACGACGACTGGACCCTCGTGAAGAACCCTTTTCGCAGCATCGCCGGCGCGCACCGCGCGCGCCCCGCAGCCACCTCCGACGTGACGTCCACCGACGCCATCTCCTCCCAGGGCGTCGAGGCCCAGGCCTCCGCCTCCGCCACCAGGCGCCGCCGCTGGCCCCTCGTCGCGAGCGCGACGGCCGTCGCGCTCGTCGCGACCGGAGCGGTCGCCTACGGCAGCGCCAAGAAGACCGTCGAGCTCGACGTCGACGGCGAGGTCGCCACGGTCAGCACGTACGCAGGCTCGGTCGAGGGCCTCCTCGCCGAGGAGGGCGTGCGTGTGACCGACCGCGACCTGATCGCCCCCGGGGCCGACGCGCCCCTCAAGAACGGTGCCGACGTCGTCGTGCGCTACGGGCGTCAGGTGACCGTCCAGACCGACGGCGCCCAGAGCGACGTGTGGCTCACCGCGCTCGACGCCGACGAGGCGCTCGAGACGCTCGCGGCGCGCGGCGGCGACGTGCGTCTGGTCGCGTCGCGCTCTGCGGCTGACGGCCGCGCCGAGCTCGGCGTCCGCCTCGACGCCGACGGGCCCGTCACCGTCGTCGCGGACGGCGAGAGCAGGACGGCCCCTGACGGGTCGATCGGTGTGGACGCGATCCTCGAGCAGCAGGGCATCGTCCTGGGCGAGCACGACCGCGTCTCGGTCGCCCGCGACGCCACGGCGGACCCTGCGGTGTCCCTCGTCGTCCACCGCGTGGTCGTCACGGACCTTCCGACCGCGACCCCGATCCCGTTCGAGACCACCGTCCAGGAGGACGGCAACGTCTACAAGGACGAGGCTCCGACAGTCGCCCAGGAGGGTGTCGAGGGCGTGCACACGCTCGTCGAGCGCGTGACCACGGTCGACGGGGTCGAGGAGTCCCGTGAGGTCGTCTCGGACGGCGTGACGTCCGAGCCGGTCGCCAAGATCGTGGTGCAGGGCACCAAGGAGCGCCCGAGCGGCCCGGCAGCGGCCGGATCGGCGCGCGAGATCGGGCAGCAGCTCGTCGCGGCCCGTGGTTGGGGCAGCGAGCAGTTCGCGTGCCTCGACAAGCTCTGGACCAAGGAGAGCAAATGGGACTCGTCGGCGACCAACCCGTCGTCGGGCGCGTTCGGCATCCCGCAGTCCCTGCCCGCCTCCAAGATGGCGAGCGCCGGGGCCGACTGGCGGACCAACCCCGCGACCCAGATCACCTGGGGTCTCAACTACATCGCGGGCAGCTACGGCACCCCGTGCGCGGCGTGGGGACACTCGCAGGCGAAGAACTGGTACTGAGCCTGCCCTGGCGACCGTCGGGCGCTGAGCCTGCGCAGGCGGACGTCAGGTACCGGTCCGCGAGCACCGCTCGCGGCGGCCGGCACCGGTCCAACCGGTAGGCTTCCCCGCATGAACGACACCCCCAACGCCCTGCTCGGTCCGGCACAGATCCGCGACCTGGCAGGGCGTCTGGGTGTGCGGCCCACCAAGACGCTCGGGCAGAACTTCGTGCACGACGGCGGGACCGTCCGCAAGATCGTCCGGACCGCCGGGATCGGGGCGGGGGACCGGGTGGTCGAGGTCGGACCGGGCCTGGGATCCCTCACGCTGGGCCTGCTCGAGGTGGGGGCGAGCGTCGTCGCGGTCGAGATCGACCCGCCCCTGGCGCAGCAGCTCGCCGCGACCGTGGCCGTGCACCAGCCCGACGCCGCCGACCGCCTGACCGTCGTGGCCGCGGACGCGCTCGAGGTCACGGAGCTCCCGGGCGAGGCGCCCACGGCGCTCGTCGCGAACCTGCCCTACAACGTGGCCGTCCCCGTCCTGCTGACCTTCCTCGAGCGCTTCGACTCGCTCGAGCGTGTCCTGGTCATGGTCCAGGCCGAGGTCGCGGACCGGCTCGCCGCCCCGCCCGGGAGCCGCACGTACGGCGTGCCGTCGGTCAAGGCCGCCTGGTACGCCTCGGCCCACCGTGCCGGGACCGTGGGGCGCAGCGTGTTCTGGCCCGTGCCGAACGTCGACTCCGCGCTCGTGGCGCTCGACCGCCGTGAGCCTCCGACCACGACGGCGACGCGCGAGGAGGTCTTCGCGGTCGTCGACGCGGCCTTCGCGCAGCGTCGTAAGATGCTCCGCTCGGCCCTCGCGGGGATCGCGGGCTCGTCGGCCGCGGCGGTCGAGGCTCTCGAGCGCGCGGGCGTCGACCCCACAGCGCGAGGCGAGCGGCTCACGGTCGAGGAGTTCGCGCGCATCGCGGAGCAGCTCCCGCTCGTGCAGGCCGAGGCCGCCGCTTCCGCAGGCGAGCACCCGGAACGACCTGGCACAGTGGACGCGTGAGCCCCCACCTGTCCGCCGCGCCTCCGGTGTCCGTCCGGGTCCGGGCGCCCGGGAAGGTCAACCTGTCGCTGCGCGTCGGGGCCCGTCAGGAGGACGGCTACCACCCGCTCGTGACGATCTTCCAGGCGGTCTCGCTCGTCGAGGAGGTCACGGCGACGCTCGAGACCCCCGGTGCGGGACTGTCCCTGACGGTCTCGGGCGCGCAGGCCGAGCGGGTCCCTGTCGACGAGACCAACCTGGCCTGGCGGGCCGCGGAGTCCCTGGCCCGGTACGCGGGCGTGGACGCGGACGTCCGGCTGCACATCCACAAGGGCGTGCCCGTCGCGGGCGGCATGGCCGGCGGTTCGGCCGACGCCGCGGCGGCGCTCGTGGCGTGCGACCTGCTGTGGGAGACCGGGTTGTCGCGGGCCGAGCTGTCGGACCTCGCGGCCGGGCTCGGCTCGGACGTGCCGTTCGGGCTCGTGGGGCACACGGCAGTCGGGACCGGGCGGGGGCACCTGCTGACACCCGCGATGGCCCGGGGCGAGTTCCACTGGGCGTTCGCGGTCCGGGACGAGGGCCTGTCGACCGCCAAGGTGTTCCAGACGTTCGACGAGGTCGTGGGCGGGACCCCCGACGTCGAGCTGTCGGACGACACCGAGCTCATGCAGGCACTGCGCGCGGGGGACCCCGTGGGGCTGGGCCGCGCGCTGCACAACGACCTCGAGGCCGCGGCGCTCGCCATGGCCCCCGAGCTCGGCCGGACGCTCGAGGTCGCGCACGAGGTGGGCGCGCTCGGCGTGATCGTCTCGGGCTCGGGTCCCACGGTCGCGGCGCTGGCCCGCAGCAGGCAGCACGCGCTCGCGATCGCGGCCTCCTGGACTGCTGCGGGCGTCGCCGACTCGGTGCACTGCGCCACGGGTCCGACGTCGGGCGCGCGCGTCCTGGCCTCCTGACCGGTCCCGCTCGGTACGACCGGGAGCTCGGTGCGACCGGAGGCAGCCCTCGGACGGCGGCCCAGCCCGGGGCGCGGTGGTCGGTACGCGTCGGCGCATCCCCGACGTCCCGGCCCCCGATGCCCGGCGCGTATCCTCGCTAAGGCACTTCCACCCTCTCGAAGGAACTCATGGCACACCTCCTCGGCGCCGACGACATCCGTCTCGTCGTCGGCACCCGCACCCTGCTCGACGGCGTGAGCCTGGGCCTCGACGACGGCGACCGCGTGGGCGTCGTCGGCCCCAACGGGGCCGGGAAGTCGACGCTGCTGCGTCTCCTCGCGGGGACCGCCGTGCCCGACGCCGGACGCGTCACCCGGGTGGGCGGGCTGCGGATCGGCATGCTCGACCAGCGCGACGAGTCGCCCGCGGGGACCAGCATCCGCGACCTGGTCCACGGCGAGTCGGCCGAGCACACCTGGGCGGGGGACGCGGGCATCCGTGCGGTCCACGCGGGCCTCCTCGGCGACCTGGACCTCGACGCCCCGGCGAACACGCTCTCGGGCGGGCAGCGTCGCCGCGTGGCCCTCGCGGCCCTGCTGGTCGCCGACCACGACGTGCTGTTCCTCGACGAGCCCACCAACCACCTCGACGTCGAGGGCGTCGCGTGGCTCGCCGAGCACCTGCAGGCGCGGTACGCGCGCCCCGGTGCCCGGGGGGCGCTCGTGGTCGTGACGCACGACCGCTGGTTCCTCGACGCGGTGTGCACGCGCATGTGGGAGGTCACGGGCGACGGCTCGGGCGCGGTCGAGGGGTACGAGGGCGGGTACGCGGCCTACGTCCTGGCTCGTGCCGAGCGGGCCCGCACCGCCGCGGTGACGGCCGAGAAGCGCAACAACCTGCTCCGCAAGGAGCTGGCCTGGCTGCGCCGCGGCGCCCCCGCGCGCACGTCCAAGCCCAAGTTCCGGCTCGACGCGGCCGCCGCTCTCATCGCCGACGAGCCGAACCCGCGCGACACGCTCGAGCTCACGCGCATGGCCACGCGCCGCCTGGGCAAGGACGTGCTGGACCTCGAGGACGTCACGGTCCGCATGCCGGCTCGCGACGGGGATCCCGATGCTGCGGAGAAGGTCCTGTTCGACGACGTGACCTGGCGCCTGGGCCCCGGCGACCGCTACGGCGTGGTCGGGGTCAACGGCGCGGGCAAGACGACGCTCCTGCGCCTGCTGGCCGGACGCCTCGCGCCGAACGAGGGCACGGTCAAGCGCGGCAAGACGATCCACGTCGCCGAGCTCACGCAGGACATCGACGAGCTCGACGCGATCGGCGGCCTGCGGGTCGTGGAGGTCATCGAGCAGGAGAAGCGCACGGTCGCGGTCGACGGCAAGGAGCTCACGGCCGCGCAGCTCGTCGAGCGGCTCGGGTTCACGCGCGAGCGCTCGCAGACCCTGGTCCGCGACCTGTCCGGTGGTGAGCGTCGGCGCCTGCAGCTCCTGCGGCTCCTCGTCGGCGAGCCCAACGTGCTCCTGCTCGACGAGCCCACCAACGACCTCGACACCGACACCCTGGCTGCTATCGAGGACCTCCTCGACGGCTGGCCCGGGACGCTCGTCGTGGTCTCGCACGACCGCTACCTGCTCGAGCGGGTCTGCGACCGCGAGGTCGCGCTGCTGGGCGACGGGACCATCCGCGACCTGCCGGGTGGCGTCGAGGAGTACCTCGCGCTGCGCAAGGCCATGATCGCCGCGGCAGCGGGATCGTCTCGGGCGGGAGGGACGCGCGCGGGCGCGACGGCCGGCGAGGCCGGTGCGTCGTCGTCGGGCACGGGGAGCAGCGGCGACGCGACGGACGCCCAGCCCGCCCCCTCGGGCGCGGACGTGCGCGCCGCGAAGAAGGAGATCGGTCGCATCGAGCGACGCCTGTCCAAGATCGCCGAGCTGGAGGCACGCCTGCACGACAAGATGGCGGCCCAGGCGACCGACCACGCGGCGATCCTCGACCTCGACAAGCAGCTCCGGGAGCTCGCGGACGAGAAGGAGACGCTCGAGACCGAGTGGATGGAAGCGGCCGAGCTGCTCGACTGACCTCGCGCACCGCCGGGCGCGGAGCTCGTGCGAGGCGCGCCCGGCGTCTCTCGCACGGGCTCCGCGCTCAGCGGGAGGCGGTCACGCCTCGAACTGGCCCACGACCGTGCGCAGCAGGTTCGCCAGGCCGAGCCGGTCCGCGGGCTCGAGCGCCGCGAGGACCTCGCGCTCGACCGCCAGCAGGTCGGACATGGCGGCGTCGACACGCTCGAGGCCCTCGGGCGTGAGCTCCACGAGCACGCCGCGCCGGTCGTCGGGGGAGCGGTGACGCTGCACCAGGCCGCGGGCCTCGAGGCGGTCGATCCGGTTGGTCATGGTGCCGCTCGTGACGAGCGTCTGCGTGATGAGCGCGCCGGGGGACAAGCGGTACGGCTCGCCCGCCCGGCGCAGCGCGGACAGCACGTCGAACTCCCAGGTCTCCAGGTGCCCGCGCGCGAACGCGCTGCGGCGCGCGAGGTCCAGGTGCCGGGCAAGCCGGCTGACGCGGGAGAACACGGTGAGCGGCTCGACGTCCAGGTCCGGACGCTCGCGCTGCCAGGCGTCGACGATGCGGTCGACCTCGTCCGGGTGCGGGTGCTGCATGACGTGAGGCTACTCGACATTCCTCGACATCAAGAGTCTTGACGGGAGCTCCCGCCCCGGTCGGGGACCCGTCAGCTCGCGCGCAGGGCGTCCTTGAGCTTGATCCGGCCCCCGGTACGGAGCACCGCGTTCGAGTAGATCTTGCCCGCGAGCCACACCAGGACCGGCACGAGGGCCAGCGACAGGCCGACCGCGAGCAGGATCTCCCACGTCTCTACCGTGCCCAGCGCGATGCGGATGGGCATGAGCAGCGGCGAGCAGAACGGGATGTACGAGAGCCACACGACCAGCGGGTTCTCGGGGTCCCACGGGCCGATCGAGATCCCGATGATGTACGGGATCATCATGAGCATCAGGACCGGGGTGATGACCGAGCCCACGTCCTCCTGGCGCGAGACCAGCGCCGCGAGCGCCGCCAGCGCGAGCGAGTACATGACGAACCCGATCACGAACCACACGAGCACCCAGGCCGCGGTCGCGCCCAGGTTCACGCTGCTCGCGTCGACGAGCCCGAGCGCGAACGCCGTCCCGACGCCGCCCCCGACGACCACGACGAGCTGGAGGAGCCCGATCGCTCCGATGCCCAGGACCTTGCCCGCCATGAGCTGCCACGGGCGGATCGTCGCGAGCAGCAGCTCGACCACGCGGCTGGTCTTCTCCTCCACGACGCCCTGCGCCACGAGCTGGCCGCACGTCATGAGCGCGATGAAGATGAGGATGCCGCCGACCATGCCCGTGACGATCTGAGCGGGGTCGCGCTCCTCGGCGGGTTCGAGCGACTCGACCGTGGGGGCCGCGGACGCGATCTCCTGCGCGACCGCGGACGGGTCGCCGCCCAGGTCGGTGATGGCACCGGACAGCGCGGCCTGCTGGGCCAGCCCCGTGAAGACGGGGGTCAGGGTCGTGCCCAGCTCCTCCTTGACCACGACCGTGAAGGACCCGGGCGTGCCGGTCACGAGCGCGTCGAGGCTGCCGTCGGCGACCTGCTCCCGGCCGTCGGTCTCCGAGACCTCGCTGACCTGGATCTCGGTGCCGACCGCGCCTCCCGCGGCCTCGAGCTGGGGGCCCAGGGCCTCGGCGCCCGACGTGACGCCGACCTTCTGGGCCGCGGGCTCCTGGCCGCCCACGACGCTCAGCAGGAACCCGCCGAGCACGACGCCCACGAGCAGGGCGACCGTGGTCCAGACGAACGCCTTGGACCGGATACGTGTCGAGATCTCCCGGCCGGCCACGAGCGAGACCGCGCCCCACGTGCTCACGGGCGAGTGGCGGGTCGTCGTCGGCTGTCGCACGGCGCTCATGCCGAGGCCTCCTGTCGGGTCGAGGGGGTCGTGCGGGAGCCGGTCGTGCTGTCCGGCGCGGGGGCCTCGTCACTGCTCACGACGTGGCGGAACAGCTCGGTCAGCGACGGGCGCTGCGGCGTGAACTCGCGCACGGGCCCCGTGGCCAGGGCCGCGCGCAGCACCGCCTGCTCGGCCCCGTCCTGCGGCGAGTCGACCTCGAGGAAGGTCCTGGCGCCGTCGTACCGCAGGACACGGACGCCCGAGAGCTCGGACGCCCAGCCGGGCGGCGCGGCCGGGGCGTCGACGACCCACTGCGGGCGCTGCGTCGCGCGGAGCTCCTCGATCCCGCCGACCTCGACCATCTCGCCCGCCTTGACGATCCCCACCCGGTCGCACAGCCGCTCGACCAGGTCGAGCTGGTGCGACGAGAAGACGACGGGCACGCCCGCGGCGGCGCGGTCGCGCAGGACGCCGCTCATGACGTCGACCGCGACGGGGTCCAGACCGGAGAAGGGCTCGTCGAGCACCAGGATGTCGGGGTCGTGGACGAGGGCGGCCGCGAGCTGGACGCGCTGCTGGTTGCCGAGCGAGAGCTTCTGGACCTCGTCACCGCGCCGGGCGTCGATCCCGAGCACCTGCGTCCAGTGCTCCATCGCGGTGCGGGCCGCGACGGTGCCCAGCCCGTGCAGCCGGGCCAGGTAGACGAGCTGGTCGCCGACCTTCATCTTGGGGTAGAGCCCGCGTTCCTCGGGCATGTAGCCGATCCGACGACGCATGGCCAGGTCGAGCGGTCGGCCGTCCCACCGGACCTCGCCCGAGTCGGGCGCGAGCACCCCGAGCGCGATGCGCATGGTCGTCGTCTTGCCCGCCCCGTTCGACCCGACGAAACCGAAGATCTCCCCGGCCCCCACCGTGAAGGACATGTCGCGCAGCGCACGCACGGTCCCGTACGTCTTGTTCAACCTGTCGATCTCGAGAGTCGCCATGGACCTACGAAACCACGGACGGCGCGAGCCGTCACGGGCGGAATGTCATGAGTTCGTGGCTGTGCCCCGGCCGGGGCGCGAGGTCCGGGGCGCGCGCCGGCGCTCAGGCCTCGGGGCGCGGCTTGCTCGTGAGCGCGGGGTTCTTCTCCATGCCGGACAGGCCGTTCCACGCGAGGTTCACGAGGTGCGCCGCGACGTCGGTCTTCTTGGGGCTGCGGACGTCGAGCCAGTACTGGCCCGTCAGGGCGACCATGCCCACGAGCATCTGCGCGTAGATGGGGGAGACCCGGGGGTCCAGGCCACGTCGCTTGAACTGGTCCGCGAGCAGGTGCTCGACCTGCGTCGCGACGTCGCCGATGAGGCTCGAGAACGTCCCCGTCGCCTGGGCGACGGGCGAGTCGCGCACGAGGATGCGGAACCCGTCCTCGGACGTCTCGATGTACGTCAGCAGGGCCAGGGCCGTGCGCTCGAGCAGGACCTTGGGGTGCCCACCCGACGAGAGCGCGCCCGTGAGCGCCGAGGTCAGGCCCTGTATCTCGCGGTCGACGATGACCGCGTAGATGCCCTCCTTGCCCCCGAAGTGCTCGTAGACCACGGGCTTGGACACCTCGGCGCGCGCGGCGATCTCCTCGACGCTCGTGCCCTCGAAGCCCTTCTCCGCGAACAGGACGCGGCTCACCTGCAGCAGCTGTTCGCGGCGCTGGCTCGCCGTCATGCGGGATCTGGGAGGTCGTCTGGAGTCTGCAGCCACGGGTCCATCATGCCGTGCCGGTGCTCGCGGGGTCGGGGCGCGCCCTGTGCTGGGACGGGGCGCAGCACGCGCGAGTGATGTGCTCCTCACACGTTCTCCCCACGTCCAGGACCCGTTCGGGCGTGGAGCACGGCGCGGGACCTGGCAGACTGTTCTCCGGACGAGCGATGGCGCGCGCGGTCGGGGGTCGCCCCGCGGGTGTGCGCGTGTGTCTGGTCCGTTCCGCCTTGGTGTAATCGGCAGCACAAGGGTTTTTGGTGCCTTTAGTCCAGGTTCGAGTCCTGGGGGCGGAGCTCGTGCAACCAACCCGATGGGAGCCCCAGTGACCGACGCTGTGCCCGACGCACCGCCAGTGCCAGCCGCAGTCATCGTCCTCGCCGCTGGTGCGGGGACGCGGATGAAGTCCGCAACCCCCAAGGTGCTCCACCCGCTCGCCGGGCGCAGCATGCTCGGCCACGCGATGGTCGCAGCGCGCGACCTGTCGCCGCAGCGGATCGCCGTCGTGGTCCGCCACGAGCGTGACCTCGTGGCCGCCGCCGCGCTCGAGGTCGTCCCGACGGCCCTCGTGGTCGACCAGGACGAGGTACCCGGGACCGGGCGAGCCGTCCAGTGCGCGGTCGAGGCGCTCGACGTGCGTGCGCAGGCCGAGGCAGCCGTCCACGGTGTGCCGATCGGGCACGAGGGCCGTGGCCCGGTCGAGGGGCTCGAGGGGTCGGTCGTGGTCCTCGCGGGCGACATCCCGCTCCTGGACGCCGCGACGCTCTCCGAGCTGCTGGCCGCGCACCACTCGGGCGGCAACGCGGTCACGGTCCTGACGACCGAGGTCGACGACGCCACGGGCTACGGCCGGATCGTGCGCGACGAGCAGGGCGGGGTCCTGAGCATCGTCGAGCACAAGGACGCGACCCCCGAGCAGCGCGCCATCCGCGAGATCAACTCGTCGGTCTACGTGTTCGACGCCGGGATCCTGCGCGGCGCGCTGCGCCAGGTCACGCAGGACAACTCGCAGGGCGAGGTCTACCTGACCGACGTCCTGCAGATCGCCCGCGAGGGCGGCGGACGCATCGGCGCGCTGCGCGTGGCCGACCCGCTGCTCGTCGAGGGCGCCAACGACCGCGCCCAGCTCGCGACGCTGCGCGCCGAGCTCAACCGCCGCATCCTCACGCGCTGGATGCTCGGGGGCGTGACCGTGATCGACCCGGCCACCACCTGGGTCGACGTCGACGTGGACCTGGGCCACGACGTGACGCTGCTGCCGGGCACCCAGCTCCACGGCGCGACCACGATCGGCGCGGGCTCGACGATCGGCCCCGACACGACGCTCACCGACATGGAGATCGGCGCGGGGGCCACCGTGGTCCGCACGCACGGCAGCCTGTCGGTCATCGGTGACGGCGCGAGCGTCGGACCCTTCGCCTACCTGCGCCCCGGCACGGTCCTGGGCGAGAAGGGCAAGATCGGCACGTTCGTCGAGACCAAGAACTCGACGATCGGAACCGGTTCCAAGGTGCCGCACCTGTCCTACGTGGGCGACGCGACGATCGGCGAGCACACCAACATCGGCGCCGCGAGCATCACGGTCAACTACGACGGCGTCTCCAAGCACCGTACGGTCATCGGCTCGCACGCCCGGACCGGCGCGGACAACATGTTCGTCGCCCCGGTCACGGTGGGCGACGGGGCCTACACCGCCGCCGGCTCCGTGATCCGCCGCGACGTGCCGGCCGGCGCGCTCGGCGTGAGCGGTGCACCGCAGCGCAACGTCGACGGCTGGGTCGCCCGCCGTCGTCCCGGCACGGCTGCGGCAGAGGCCGCGGCCCGTGCGCACGAGACCGACGACGAGACGCCCCCGCCGCTGGGTGCCCAGGCCCAGGCTCAGCTCGCCGAGGCCTCCGCGACGCCTCCGGCCCCCCGACCGACCCCCGTGCCCGCCAGCCCGGGTGTCCCCACCGTCCCCGACGGATCCAGCACCACGACCAGCAGCACGAACGAAGGGTCTTCCCCACGATGAGCAGCACGATCGCCGGCACCGGGGACAAGTCCCTCGTCCTCGCCTCCGGGCGCGCGCACCCCGAGCTCGCCAAGGACGTCGCGCGGGAGCTGGGCATCGACCTGCTCCCCACGACCGCGTACGACTTCGCCAACGGCGAGATCTACGTGCGCTTCGGGGAGAGCGTCCGCGGTGCGGACATCTTCCTCCTGCAGAGCCACACCGCGCCGATCAACCAGTGGATCATGGAGCAGCTGCTCATGGTCGACGCGGCCAAGCGCGCCTCGGCCAAGACCATCACGGTCGTCCAGCCCTTCTACGGCTACGGGCGCCAGGACAAGAAGCACCGTGGGCGCGAGCCCATCTCGGCCCGCCTCATGGCGGATCTCTTCCGGACCGCCGGCGCCGACCGCCTCATGAGCGTCGACCTGCACGCCGCACAGACCCAGGGCTTCTTCGACGGCCCGGTGGACCACCTGTGGGCCATGCCGATCCTCACGGACTACGTCCGCACGCGCGTCGACACGACGAACGTCACGGTCGTCTCGCCGGACGCGGGCCGTATCCGCGTGGCCGAGCAGTGGGCCGCGAAGCTCGGTGGGGGCCCGCTCGCGTTCGTCCACAAGACGCGCGACATCACGCGTCCCAACCAGTCCGTGGCCAACCGCGTCGTGGGTGACGTCGAGGGCCGCGACTGCGTCCTGGTCGACGACCTGATCGACACGGGCGGCACCATCGCGGAAGCCGTCAAGGTGTGCCTCGCGGCCGGTGCCAAGTCGGTCATCGTCGCGGCGACGCACGGCGTGCTGTCCGACCCGGCGGCCCAGCGCCTGTCCGAGTGCGGTGCGAGCGAGGTCGTCGTGACCGACACGCTGCCGATCGCCGCGGACAAGCACTTCCCGCAGCTCACGGTGCTCTCGATCGCACCGCTCCTCGCCCGCGCGATCCGCGAGGTCTTCGACGACGGCTCGGTCACGTCGCTGTTCGACGGCAACAGCTGAGCCCGGCTCCGTCCGACGGCCCGACCCCTCGACTCGTTCGAGGGGCCGGGCCGTCGTCGTTCCCGTCCTGAGCCGAGCGGCGGGTACGACGAGGCGGACGGGCGGCTCCGTCGTCGGGCTGGCAGGATGCCTGCTGTGACCCAGACGCAGACCCAGGACCTGTCCGCCGGCGTGACCACCACGGGGCAGGGCGCGGCCACCGCCGTGCCCGACGTCGTCGTGGTCGAGCTCGGCGCCGAGGCGAGCGGCGACGACGTCCAGGTCGCGCTCGACTCCGCCAACGAGGGGGTCCGCGCCGCGCGCGAGGCACTCCTCGCGGGCGGGGTCGCGGACGAGGACCTGCGCACCGCGCAGACGTCCACGTGGACGCAGCAGTCCCAGCAGCCCGACGGCGCCACGAGCCTCAGCGTCACGGCCCGCCTCACGCTGCGGGTCACGGTGCGCGACGTCGCGGCGTCGGGAGAGCTCGTGCGGGCCGCGCTGGGCGCAGCCGGGCCCGTCGCCCGGCTCGACTCGATGCGCTTCGCGGTGAGCGCCCCCGGGCCCCTCGCGGTCGCAGCCCGCGAGGAGGCGTTCGCCGACGCCCGGACCAAGGCCGAGCAGTACGCAGCCCTCGCGGGTCGGAGGCTGGGCGCGGTCGTGGAGGTCAGCGAGCAGGGCGGCGGGTTCGCTCCGGTGCCCCGCATGATGTCGGCCAAGGCCGCGGGCGTCCACGACGCGCTGGCCGTGGACCCCGGGCGCGAGCAGGTCGACGCGAGCGTGACCGTGCGCTGGGCGTGGGCGGACTGAGCGGCTCGTGACATTTCTCAGGGGGTAGAGGGCCACGGGGCCGCTACGTTGTCTGCATGCTCATCATCGAGGACTACCTCCTGCTCGTGCTGGACGACGTCACGGGCAAGCCCGTCGGTGACAGCTCGTACCTCCAGCAGATCGCCGGCGGGGCGCTCCTCGTCGAGCTCGCGCTCCTGGGCCGGGTCGACCTCGCGGGTGACGCCTCGGGCTGGCGCTCGGGGCGCGTCGTGGTCCGTGACCAGGCGCCTACCGGGCGCCTGCTGCTCGACGACGCGCTCACCGTGGTGAAGTCGAGGGAGGGCTCCAAGCCCAAGAGCCTCGTCGAGGCGCTCTCGCGGACCAAGGCGGCCGACGCCGCGCTCGACGACCTGGTCGCGCGCGGCCTGCTGCGCCGCGAGGACGGGCGGATCCTCGGCATCTTCCCGACGACGCGCTGGCCTGCGGCGGACTCGCGTCACGAGGGCGAGCTGCGGGGCACGCTCGCACGCGTCCTGCTCGACGGCGGAGTGCCCGACGAGCGGACAGGGGCGCTCGTCGCGATCCTCGCCGCGACCCGTCAGGCAGGGCGCGTCATGGCGGCCGGTGCACCGCTCACCGCCTCCGAGCGTCGGGCCGTGGACCAGCGGGCCACGGCGCTCGCGGAGGGGAGCTGGGCGGCCGGGGCGACCCGGAAGTACGTCGAGGAGATCACCGCGGCCACGACCGCGGCGATCACGACGACCGTCGTCATCTCGGGGGCGACGGCCTGACCGGCGATCCCGCTCGTGTCGCGACACGAGCGGGTTTCCCTTGACGTCGTGCGCCCAGGTACAGTAGTTCGGTTGCCTCGGCGAGGGACGTCTGACGGCCGGTGAGTCACCGGAAGGTCAGCAGGATCTGAAGGATCCCCGTAATCGACTGGGCGGTCGTCCTCGTGCGCCCGTCATGTGTCCCGCGCCGACGCAGCCGCCCGTCCACCGGTGACCAACCAGCCGGCCGGACAGCCGACTGCTTCCCACTGGTAGTCGGCCCGCAAACGTTCTTCAGGAGCTCACGTGTCCGATATCAAGCTTGTCGCAGAGGCCCGCACCGAGTTCGGCAAGGGTGCCGCCCGCCGTACCCGCCGCAACAACCAGATCCCCGCCGTCCTGTACGGGCACGGCACGGACCCGGTCCACGTCGCGCTCCCCGCGCACCAGACCACGCTCGCCCTCAAGCACTCGAACGCGCTCTTCACGATCGCCTTCGACGGCACCGAGGTCCTGGCCCTGGCCAAGGACGTCCAGCGCGACCCGGTCAAGGACGTCGTCGAGCACATCGACCTCCTCATCGTGAAGAAGGGCGAGAAGGTCGACGTCGACGTTCCCGTCCACGTCATCGGTGAGGCCGCTCCTGGCACCATCCACATCGTCGAGCAGCTCACGCTCTCGATCCAGGCCCTGGCGACCAACCTGCCCGAGGTCATCTCGGTCGACATCACCGGCCTCACCGCCGGCACGGTCGTCTTCGCGGGCGACATCGCGCTGCCCGAGGGCAGCGTCCTCGTGACGGAGCCGACCGCCGACGTCGTGCTCATCACCGAGCCGCGCGTCGAGGCCACGGCCGCCGAGGTCGCCGCCGAGGCAGAGGCCGCTCCGCTCGTCTGATCGACCTGACGGTCCGATCCACCGCTCTGGACCCGGTCCTCGAGCGGCAGGACCCTGACGACCCGAGGCGTCCGGTGCAGCACTGCACCGGACGCCTCGGACGTTCCCCCGACCTCGACCAAGGACACAGGTGACATGACCGACCAGCCGTGGCTCGTCGTCGGGCTGGGGAACCCCGGCCCCACCTACGCGGGCAACCGCCACAACGTCGGGCACATGGTGCTCGACGTCCTGGCCGGCCGCTCCGGCTCGACCTTCAGCGCGCACAAGGCCCGCGCGGCCGTCGCCGAGGCCCGCCTCGGCGTGCTGCCCGGCGGAGCGCCGGGACCGCGCGTCATCCTGGCCAAGCCGTCGACGTACATGAACACCTCGGGCGGCCCCGTCGCGGGCCTCGCCCAGTACTTCGGGATCGACCCCGACCACGTGGTCGTCGTGCACGACGAGGTCGACATCCCGTTCGGCGACGTCAAGCTCAAGTCGGGCGGTGGCGAGGGCGGCCACAACGGCCTGCGGGACATCACCAAGGCGCTCGGGACGCGTGACTACCTGCGCGTGCGGGCGGGCGTCGGGCGCCCCCCGGGTCGCATGGACACGGCCGACTTCGTCCTCAAGAACTTCTCGGGCGCCGAGGCCAAGGAGCTGCCGTTCCTGCTCGACGACGCCGCCGACGCGGTCGAGATGGTCCTGACCGAGGGGCTCCTCGCGGCCCAGGGGAAGTTCCACACCAAGGCGTGAGCGGCTCTCCGTCGGCTCTCGCGCATGGAGCCGCGGCGTTTCACCCGGGTGAGGTGTCCTTGTCGCCCCGTTTCGCCCGGACCTGACACCTAGGCTGGATCGATATCCATTCCTGGGCGGGTCGTCGACGTCCTGCCCCACGACGGAGGCACGATGACCGAGGGTGTGGCACTGGCGCACGACTACGCGACGCAGCGCGGCGGCGCCGAACGGGTGGCGCTCTGGCTCGCCGAGGCGTTCCCGGGCTCACCGATGTACACGACGCTGTACGACCCCGACGGGACCTTCCCGGAGTTCGCGGACCTCGACCTGCGCACCTCGGCTCTCGACCGTGTCGGCCCGTTGCGCCGTCACCACCGGCTCGCCCTGCCGTTCCTCGCCCCCGCCGTCTCGGCGCAGCGCGTCGAGGCCGACGTCCTGCTCGCGAGCTCGACGGGCTGGGCCCACGGCTACCGGGGAGCCGGGCGCACCGTGGTCTACTGCCACGCCCCGGCCCGGTGGCTCTACCAGCGGGACCGCTACCTGGGCGGCCGGGACGGTGCGAGCACGGTCGACCGCCTGCGCGGCGGGGTCGCCTCGACCGCGTTGTCCGCGCTCACCCCCGCCCTGCGGGCCTGGGACCGGCGGGCCGCCGGTCGCGCCGACGTCTACCTCGCCAACTCGACCGTCACGCAGCGCGCGATCCGCGACGCGTACGGCATCGAGGCCGAGATCCTGCCCCCGCCGCCCGCGATGATGCCGGCGGGGCTCGAGCGCGAGGTGCCGGGGCTCGAGCCGGGCTTCCTGCTGTGCGTCGCCCGGCTCCTGCCGTACAAGAACGTCGACGTCCTGATCGAGGCCGCCCGGCTGGCGGGCAGGCAGCTCGTGATCGTCGGCGACGGGCCGGACCGCGCGCGCCTCGAGGGGCTCGCCGCACGGGGGCGAGCGACCACCGGACGCTGGGGCACGCCGTCGGGCACGGGGAGCCCGGGCGGCGCGACGACGCTCCTGGGCCGCGTCGACGACCCCGAGCTGCGGTGGCTCTACCGGCACTGCTCGATGCTCGTCGCGGCCTCGTACGAGGACTACGGGCTCTCGCCGCTCGAGGCGGGGGCGTTCGGGCGCCCCTCGGTCGTGCTGCGGGACGGCGGCTACCTCGACACCGTGGTCGACGGGGTGACCGGGACGTTCTTCGACGCGCCCGAGCCCGCGCTCGTCGCGCAGGCTGTCCAGGAAGCCCTCGGCGTCTCGTGGGATGATGACGCTCTGACGTCGCACGTCGAGACCTTCGCGCTCCCGCGCTTCGTCGCTCGGCTCCGCGAGGTGGTAGACGCGCAACGAGGGTTCGTGCACACGGAGCCCAGCACGCCAGGGGAGAGGAACCCATGACCGTCCGGGAGTTCATCCGTACCGTGTGGGCCGGCAAGTGGTACGTGCTGGCCGCCGTGCTCGTGGTCGTCGCCGGCGCGCTCTACTACCTGAACCAGCAGGAGACGGTCTACAAGGCGACCGCGACAGTGCAGCTCATCGGCGTCCAGTCGGCACAGGGCGGGGAGCAGGTGGTGGAGGTCACGGTCGCGACGGACCTCGACGACGTGACGTCCGACCCGGTGGTCGAGGCCGCGGCCACGTCTCTCGGGTACACGGGCACCCCGGCGTCCCTCGCCGCGATGGTCTCCGCGGACTACCCGGGCGAGAGCCAGAAGCTCATCGCCATCAACGCCAAGACCCTCGACCCGCAGGAGTCCGAGGACGTGGCGAACGCGTTCGCCGAGGCGTACGTGGCTCAGCTCGTGATCCTCCGCGACGACCAGGTGGCGACGCTCGACGCTCGACGACAGGCACTGGCCGAACAGCTCGCCGGCGTGACCGCGCGGCTCGTCGCCAACCCCGAGGATCCCCTCGCCCTGGCCGAGAAGGAGACGATCGTCACCGACTACACGACCCTGACGGTGCAGGCGAACACGTTGCGCGCGATCGGTGTCCCGGCGGAGGTGCAGACCCCCGCGACCGGGGCGGAAGCGCAAGGTCCCGGGCCGAGCACCGTCTTGGCGCTGGCAGTGCTCGCAGGGCTCGTCGCGGGCATCGGGCTGGCGTTCGCGCGCCGTGGGCTCGACGTACGGGTGCGTGGGGCGGCCGATGCGGCACGCCTGGCGCAGAGCCCGGTGCTGGCCGAGCTGTATGGGGTCCGGACGTCCGACCGCGAGTACGGCCACTCACACACGCTCCCGGTCTCACGGAAGGTCGCGACGCCCTTCACCGAGTCGATCCGTGAGCTGAGGACTGCCGTGCAGGTCTCGCTCGCCGAGGCGGACAAGGTCGTGGTCGTCGTCACCGCGGCGGACCCGCACGCCCCCCGCACCTTCATCGCGGCGAACCTCGCGGCCTCGTTCGCGCTGAGCGGTCGGCGGACGATCGCGGTGTCGGGTGACCTGCGCAGGCCAGAGCTGGACCGTGTGCTGCCCCCTCCGGACGGCTGGTCCGGTGACCCGCACACCCTGCGGCCGACCACGGTTCCCAACCTGGGCGTGTTCCCCGTCCCCGAGGAGGAGATGGACCCGGCGGACTTCCTCGCGACGACCCGCGCGGGAAAGCTCATCGCAGACCTGAGCGACAACGCCGAGGTGGTCGTGATCGACGCGCCTCCCGTGCTCGCCGCGGCCGACGCGACGATCCTCGGTCGGTACGCCTCGGGAGTGGTCCTCATCGCCTCGGCAGGCAAGACGGACCGCGCGGTGCTCGCCGAGGCGTCCGAGCGGCTGCGGATCAACAACGTCCCGCTCGTCGGGATCGCGCTCGCGGGCGTCAAGAGCGACCGACGCATGCTCTACGCGTCGACGTACGGCGACCCCGACGGCGACGGTACGCGACGCAGCGACCTGCCCACGGGAGGGCAGACGACCCCGTCGGCAGAGGCTCCTGCGCTCACGGCAGAACGCCCTGACACAGGGGCTCCGGGAGAGCCGCCTGGTCCGCAGATCGACGAGCCGCGGCGAGCGGCCAGGGAACGTGCGGCCGCTGTCGTCACGGGCACGTCGTCCCTCGGCGCGACCGCGCCTCGGGGTGCGGCGGGCCACGAGCAGGACGCACCCTCAGGGCAGGACGAGGAAGCGGCGCCGGCCTCGCCGGCCTCGCAGGCCTCGCAGACCTCGCCGGGCGAGTCGGCGCAGCAGACGCCTCCGGCCCGGCCGACGCAGACCCCTGCCGTTCCGGCCGGCCCGGGGCAGCTTCCCCGCCGTGACGGGGTCGAGGGCCGGTCCGCACCGCTGCTCGCGCCCGAGTGGGGCAAGATCTCGCAGTCGACCGGTTCGCAGGCCACGTCGGCTCCGAAGAACGGCGCGGGTGGGCCGGACACCGACGCGTCGCCGTCGGCCGAGCGTCCGGCTCGGAAGCTGCCGTTCCGCTGGTGACGACGCCTGGCGCCGATCGACCGACGCGCGTCCTGGTCCTCGATCACACGGGCGAGCTCGGCGGGGCCGAGCTCGCACTCGTCCGGCTCTGCCACGCTCTTGGGCCCGAGGTCGACGTCCGCGTCCTGCTCTTCTCCGACGGGCCGCTGGTCGAGCGGCTGCGCGCCGCCGGTGTGGCGACCGAGGTGCTCGCGCTCGACCGGCGGACGGCGACGACGAGCAGGGAGTCGGTGGGGCGGGCGAGCCTCTCACAGCTCGTCTCGCTGCTCCGGCTCGTCCCGTTCAGCTGGGCCCTCGCTCGACGCGTCCAAGGCCTTCGGCCCGACGTGGTCCACACGACGTCTCTCAAGGCGGACCTGCTGGGCGTCGTGCCCGCCAGGTGGGCGAGGTCTGCGCTGGTCTGGCACGTGCACGACAGGATCGCCGACGACTACCTGCCGTCGCGGGTCGCGCGCGTCTTCCGGTGGGCTGCAGCGAGGTTCCCCGACGCCGTGATCGTGAACTCCGAGGCCACGGCGTCGACGCTCCCGGTCGGGACGACCGTGGCCTACCCGGGGTTCGGGGCCGGGCAGGACCTCGCCGGTCCACGTCCCCCGCTCCCTGCCGGGCGCAGCGGGCCCGTCGTGGGAATGATCGGACGCATCAGCCGGACCAAGGGGCAGCTGGAGCTGGTAAGGGCCGCGCGGACCGTGCTGGACCGGCATCCGGCCGCCGTCTTCCGTGTCGTCGGCGAGCCCAGCTTCGGTGCCGAGGAGTACGCCGACCAGGTCCGCGCCGAGGCGGAGCGGCTCGGTGTCGCGGACCACGTCACATGGGTCGGCTTCGTCGCGGACCCGTCGACCGAGCTCGACGGCTTCGACGTGTGCGTGCACGCCTCGCCCGTCCCGGAGCCGTTCGGGCAGGTCGTGGTCGAGGCGATGATCCGCGAGGTCCCCGTGGTGGCCGCGCGGGCAGGCGGCGTCGTGGAGATCCTCGCCGGTCCGCCGGGCGAGCCGGCGCTCGGGCTCCTCGTCGAGCCGGGCGACGAGGAGTCGCTGGCACAAGGAATCCTCGCGGTCCTGGATGCTCCGGGGGAGGCGCGCGACCGGGCGGTACGTGCAGCGGTCGTCGCGCGGCGCCGGTACTCGGCGGCACGGACCGCGGAGGTCGTCAGCGGGGTCTGGCTGAGAGCCGCCGGGCGCGCTCGATGACCGCACGCATCGCCTGACCCTGCGCCTCCCAGGTCGGGATGTCGTCGTCCTGGTGGACGTCCGTCGTGGCGGTCGCCGTGAGGGCTGCGAGGACTGCTCCGGGATAGGCCTCGGGTTCGGCGACCGTGACGCGTGGGTCCAGCGCGTCGCGGAACCCGGCGACGGGGGTCGCCAGCACGGGGCGTCCGACCGCGCGGTACTCGTACAGCTTGAGCGGGTCGAGGCTGTCCGTGAAGTCGTCGACGATGTGCGGGACGAGCAGCACGGTTGCGTGCTGGAGGTAGGCCGGCACGTCCGTCCACGGCCGGGCCCCGAGAATCCGGACTCCGGCCGCCGCCAGGGCCTCGTACTCCTGGCCCGTGAGGTCGAGGACCGGACCGACCACGACCACGCTCCCGGCGCTGCGGGTCGCGAGCGCCGTCCGGCGGACGAGGTCGAGGTCGAAGCGGTCGCGGTGGACGGTCCCGAGGTAGAGCGCGACGGGTCCCTGGGGCAGGTCCTGGGGGCGTCGCTGGGGTCGCCGGTATCGCTCGACGTCGACGCCGTTCGTGATGAGGGTGACGTCTCGCTCGGTGCCCTTGGTCGCGGCCAGGTGGGGTGAGCAGACCGTCACCTCGTCGCACGCGGTGAGCAGCAGGGTCTCGTCCGCGAGCAGTCGGCGGCGGATCTCGGGTGCCCGGTCGGCCGCCAACCAGTCGTCGGTCACGTCGTACAGCGAAGGCCAGTCGGTCTCCTGGACGAGCGTCGCGGCCGCGGGATCGTTGACCCACAGGACGGGATGCCCGAGGCCGACCTTCCGCGCCGCACGGCGGACGAGTCCGGCGAGCCGGGAGTCGACCCGCGGGTCGATCCGGCGGGGAAGGATCTTGGTCGGCTGGTAGAGCCAGAGCTGGTCCGGGCCGACGCCCTCGAGGGGGTCCGCGCGTCGCAGTCCCTTCCCGGGACGCGGGCGGAACCCCCGCCGCACCTCGTGGAGCGGGTCTGCTGCTGGCTCGACGAAGAGGACCCTCAGACGCGGGTCGCCGCGCAGCAGCTCGGTCACGAGGTACTGGTTGCGGCGCCACACGATGTCCCAGCTCTCGAGCGAGATCACGACGAGCTCGTGGACCGTGCGGTCTGCCGCGCTGGTCATGTCGGGTCGCTCCTGGGGGTCGGACGTCATGGTCGGGGGGCCTGGAGCACGGTGCGGTAGACGGCAGTGGTGCCCTCGACCTGCGCGAGCGGGGTGAAGCGGGACCGTTGCACCGCGCGGGCGGCCGTGCCGTACGCGTCGCGCCGCGCTGTGGATGCCGCGAGCACCGACAGGCTCTCGCCTGCGCGCACCACGTCGGTGGGTGGGTAGAGCGCGAGGGGGTCGAGCCCTGCGAGGGTCTCCAGGTGGCCGCCGGCTCCGGCGGCCACGACGGGCAGGCCGTTCGACATCGCCTCGAGGACGCTGAGCCCGAGTCCCTCGACGGGGCACGGTGCGAGCAGGACGGCGGCGCTGCGCATGAGCTCGTCGACGTCCGACCGGGGTCCGAGGAGCTGGACGTGCCCACCGAGCCCCTCGTGCGCGACGAGCTCCTCGAGCGCGGGCCGCTGTGACCCGTCGCCCGCCACGAGGAGCCGCCACCCCCGCTCGTGCAGTCCGGACGCCGAGAAGGCGAGGACTCCGAGGTCGGTGCGCTTCTCGGGCTCGAGGCGCTGGACGAGCAGGACGGACCTCTCCCTGTCGGCCGCGCTCGGCCCGTCAGGACGGTCGTCGATGCCGGGGTGGACGACGACGCTGTCGCCGTCGACGTGGTCGGCGACGTACTGGCTGATGGAGATCTGCGCACGGACGGGCGCGCGGGCGACCAGGGCGGTGAGCCCGGCGGCAGGTCCGCTGCCGCGGGTCCGGGCGAAGTGCCGGGTCGAGACGACCGGCGGCAGGCCCCGGGAGGTGACGGACCCCAGGGCCGCGGCGATCTCGGCCGAGGTCATGTGGACGTGCACGACGTCCGCGCCGCGCGAGGCTGCTCGGAGCGTCCGGACGACCTGGCGCAGGGACCCGGCGGGCAGGACCCGCACCGACGCGTCGTCGATGGTCTCGACCATCCGTGCACGGTGACCGCCGATGACCACGACCTGGTCACCGTGGGCAGACTGGGCCCGTGCCAGCCGTGCGACGTGCCGCTCGACACCTGCGAAGGCGTCGGACTGCACGACATGGAGAACTCTCACGAGGACGGTTCCTTCGGGTCGGGGGTGCTGAGCGCCATGCTCCTCGCCGTGCCGGCGGCGTCGATCATCTCCTCGACGGAACGCAGGTCGTCGACCGGGAGCGCGGCTCCGGTCTCGACGCGCGCTGCCCGTCGGGACTCTGCGTAGGCGTCTGCCCCTACGCAGACACCGACGATGAGGAACGGCACCGACACCTGGACCGAGACCCAGAAGAGGTCGAACTGCCCTTGGATGAAGCGCATGAGGAGGACCGAGAACGCGAGCGTCCCGAAGCGGGGGTTCATGCGCCACAGCACGACGAGCGACCCGAAGAACAGGACGAGGAACGCGACGACCCCGACGATCCCGGCCGACGTGAGGACCTCGAGCTCGGCGTTCGGGGGCTGGAAGGTGTACTCCGTCCGGTTCGCGACCCACCAGCGCAGCCCGACACCCACCCAGGGGCTGCGCTCCCACACGTCGATCGCCTGCTCGTACCAGGTCAGCCGCTGGTAGGCGGAGTTGAACTGGTCCTTGGACGCGAGCTGTTCCTGGACCGCGGTCCACACGAAGTAGACCGCGGGGATCGCGGCGAGCAGGATGAGCTTGGAGCGCTTGCGGTCGGGGTCGGAGCGCAGCGTGATGAGGACGACGCCGATCGCCAGGCCGATCAGGGCCTGGCGTGACTGCGAGGCCAGGACCCCGAGCCCGCACAGCCAGAACGCCGGGAAGGTGAACATCTTGGGCCATCCGACCCACCACGGGCGGGCATAGGCCAGGAGCGCAGCGCTCCCGAGCACGCAGCCGATGAAGTTCTTGTGCATCGCGAACGGGATCTCGAGGTACACGGGGCCCGTGTTGCCGGCCGCGAGCTGCTGGAGAGCGGTGACGCACGTCAGTGCCGCGATCACGAGGCAGGGGATCATGAACAGCGTCAGCCCGAGCCGGGCGCGCCCCGCCCGGCCGACCGCCCATCCGACCAGGAGCGCGCCGCCGACCGAGAGCCAGGCGTGGAACCACTCGACGGTGTTCGCGGTGTACGGGTTGGCGATGACCGTGAAGAGCGTCGCCACCTGGTAGAGCGCGGAGAGCCACAGGAGCGAGCGCATGGGGCGTGAGAGCGGTCGCTGGGCGAAGAAGAGGGCGAACCAGAAGGCGCCGAAGAGAGCGAAGTCGCTGAGGGAGAGGTTGACCGCGTCACCGCCGACGCGTTCGACGACCACCATGGCGGGCATGGCGAGGATCGGGAGGGCGGCGGGCTCGTAGATCGTCATCCCGACCACGAGCACGAGCGCGGCGACCGCGACGGCGATCGCGCTGTAGCCCGGCACGAGGAAGCCCACCCCGACCAGCACGGCGGCGACGGCGACCGACCCGGCGGCCCAGGCGGCGGAGCGACGGATCACGACGACAGCTCCGGCGAGGGGCGGGCTCGCACCACCGCGGCCTCCGCACGCAGCGGACCGCGGAGGTACAGCGAGACCCGACGACGTGCAGCGGCGCGTCCCTCGCCCCGCAGGGCGACGCCCCGGGCGACCGATCCTGCGAGCACTCCCGTGCGCGCGAGCTGCCATCCCACCGCGCCGAAGTGCTTGCGCAGATATCTCTCCTGGGACGCGTGGAAGTGCGTCTCACGGCGCGTGGGGTCGCTGCTCGTGGCCCCGCCGAGGTGCAGCGCCTGCACCTCGGGGACGGCCACGTGCCGCCGCCCCAGGAGGGTCGCACGGTAGGCCCAGTCGGTCTCCTCGGCGTAGAGGAAGAAGCTCTCGTCGAAGAGCCCGACCTCTTCGAGCGCGTCGGCCCGCAGCAGCAGCACGGACCCGATGACGAAGGACCGGTCGGCGGGAGCGCGGCGCAGCGAACCGAGGCCCACCGCCTCGACCCAGGTCCCGGTCGGCGACGGGTAGGGCCACACGACGCGCGCGCTCTCGCCGTCCCCGTCGACCTGGGCCGGCCCGACGCTCGCGAGGTCCGGAGCCTCGTGGAGCCGGGCCTGGAGCGTCAGCACGTCCTCGGGGGTCACGACGGCGTCGGGGTTGAGCAGCAGGACGTCGGCCCCGGGGACCTGGCGGTGCCGGATCCCGTGGTTGACCCCGGCGGCGAAGCCGCCGTTGCGCCCGGGGTCGAGGTAGCGCGCGCCGGCGAGCTCGGCGACCTCCTGGATCGTCGGCAGCGACGAGTTGTCGACGACCGTGAGCGAGAGCTTCCCCACGAGCGGGGCCAGCGCGTCGCGGACCAGGTCGGGGGAGCCGTAGGCGACCAGGACCACCTCGGGAGCGGGCCGCTCCGTGCTGCCCGACGGCGCCGGGCCGCCCTGGGCGTCAGCGTCACGTCGCGTGGTGCCGACGGGAGGGGACGAGCGCGCCGTGGCCTCCTCGTAGATCGCCCGGTAGCGGCGGGCGACCTCGGGCCACGCGCACGTGGCCGCGCGGGCCGCGCCTCGACGTCGGAGGGAGTCGGCCAGGCCCGGCTCGTCGGCGACGCGCACGAGGGCGTCGTGCAGGGCGACGGGGTCGCCGGGAGGGACCAGGAGACCGGCGCCGCCGACCACGTCGGGCAGTGCGCCCGAGTCGCTCGCGACGACCGGGACGCCGCAGGCCATGGCCTCGACGGCGACCCGGCCGAACTGCTCGATCCACCCGGGGGTGTCGAGCGAGGGCACGGCCAGGACGTCGAGGGCGCGGTAGAACGAGACCAGGTCGTCGCCGGTGAGCGGGCCGACGAACCGCACCCGGTCACCGAGCGGCCGAGCCCGCTCGCGCAGTGCCGGGGCCGAGGGGCCGTCGCCGGCGAGCGTCAGGTGCAGCCGCTCGTCGCCCTCGACCGCCGTGAGGAGCACGTCGACGCCCTTGTGCGGGGCCAGGCGGCCCGCGTAGCCCACCCGCACGAGACCCGCCGGGGAATCCCCCGGGGCATGGGGGCCTGCCGAGTCGCGGCCCGGGTGACGGGGAGCGGGGACGGACGCGACGCCGTCGGACGGGGTGGCGGGAGAGGGGGCAGGCGAGAACACCGAGAGGTCCACGCCCAGCGGGACGACCTCCACGGCCCCCCGCGCGCCCTTGGCGCGCACGATGCGTGCGGCGGCCTCGTTGCAGACTGAGACGGCCGCGGCGCCGCGCAGTGCGGCGCGCTCGAAGGCCCGGAAGGGCCAGGGGTAGCGCTTCGAGATGTTCTGCGCCGAGTACAGGACGTAGGGCGGCGCGGGGCGCCGGGACCGGCCGGGCAGGTGTGCGCGGAGCCAGCGCAGGGCGAGGATCTCGGCCGTCGCCAGGGCGAACGGCTCCTCGTGGACGTCCAGCACGTCCCAGGACTCGCCCAGCGCACGCCAGAGGGGGCCGGGGGCGTACACGAAGAGCGCGGGGTGGGTGCCCACGGTGCGGACGCCCCGGACGGGCTCGCCCGGTCGGGGACGCAGCGGGACCGTGGTCCCGGCCTCGTCCCACGAACGCGCGGACACGAGGTGCACGTCGAGACCCAGCGCGCGCAGAGCCCGCTCGCGCTCGCGCCACGCGTCGACGACTGCGCTGTGCGAGACGCGGAGGATCCTCATGTGGGAGATTGTCCCCCAGCAGGAGGCCGCTCCCCCTGTCGTCCCATCGAATTCACCCAGATCGCCCTGAGGAGCCTTGTGCCCGACCGAGCCGCCGACGAACCCCTGGTGAGCGTCGTGCTCGCCACCAACCGCGGTGGTCCCTTCCTGGCCGAGGCACTGGCCTCGGTCGCTGCGCAGACGTACTCGCACGTCGAGCTCCTCGTGGTCGACGACGGATCTCCCGACCCGACCGAGATCCAGGGGCTCGTCGCGTCGGCCGGGCTCGGGACGGTCCTGCGGCTCGAGCCGTCAGGGGTGTCCGCCGCGCGCAACGCGGGGGTCCAGCGTTCGCGCGGCGACCTGCTCGCGTTCCTCGACGACGACGACCGCTGGCACCCCGACCGGCTGCGGCTGGCCGTCGAGGCGCTCGTGGGCCGCCCCGACGCCGTGATCGGCTACTGCGCGATGCGCACGATCGACCCCGCAGGGGAGCAGGTCGTGGCAGCGGACCAGCGCGCGGCGCGCGACGCGCGCGACGTCGTCCGGGGACGGACCGGCATCATGCTGCCGAACCTCGTGATGCGCCGGAGCGCGTTCGACGCCGTGGGCGGGTTCGACCCGGCGTACCGCCAGGGCGAGGACCTCGACCTGGTCCTCGCGGCCGCGACGCTCGGTCCGTTCGTCTTCGTCGACGCCGTCCTGGTCGACTACCGGTACCACCCCGGCAACACGACGCGGGCCTACCGCGATCTGGCGGCCGGGATACGCGTGATCCTGCGCGCCCGCCGCTCGCTCGCGCGATCTGCCGGCAGGACGGAGCTCGACGCCGCCTACCGTGACCGGTTGCGTGCCAACGACCGGTTCGCGGCGTGGAGCGCGGCGCGCGCAGCGCGGGCCGACCTGTCGGACCGCCGGTTCGGGGCGGCGGTCGGGCACGTCGTGTGGGCGGCGAGGTTCGCGCCGACGGCGCCGGTCGACTGGGCGCGCGAACGCGTGCGGCGGCTGGTGGACCGGGAGCGCTAGGAGCGCCCCCCGTTCCAGTGCGCGGGCGGGACGATCGGCGGGGCCGGCGGGACGTGCCCGAACCGCCACCCTGCACTCCAGCTCAGCCTCCAGACCAGGTCGGACAGGTCGCCGGGGCGCCGCACCGTGGACGCCTTGCGGAACGCCTTGCCGACGAACCCGACGCCACGCACGACGATCGTGCGTCCTCGACGTACGAGGGCAGCGAGGCGGTCCGCGGCGCCGCCCCGTGCACGGGTGGACGGGGCGTCCCCCGCAGCGGGGGCAGCGTCCGCGTCCGACGACGACGGGTCGCTGGGCTCGATCGACGCGTCCCCGAGGAGCAGCGAGTACCGCAGACTCAGCCAGCGCTCTCCCGCGCCGTACGCGAAGGACTGGCGGGCAATGTTCCGCAGGCCGTCCCGGCGCCGGACGTGCAGGACGACGTCCGGGACGAACACCAGGTCGTGCCCTGCGAGCTGGACCCTGATGCAGAAGTCGTCGTCCTCTGCCGTCCGCGCCCCCTCGAAGAACCCGCCCACCTCGTCGAAGACGGCCTTGCGCACGCCCATGTTCCCGGATCCGGCGGTCACGAACTGCTCCAACCCGGGCTTGACGGTCAACCGGTCGGTCTGCGCGGTCCAGGTCACCGACGACTTCAGGTCGCTGTTGAGCCGTGCGCCCTCGAAGGGGCCCGCGACGAACTCGTGCTCGCCGAGCGCTCGGTGGACCGCCTCGACCCAGCCGTCCGCGACCATGTCGTCGGCGTCGCAGAACGCGAGCGCTGACGCCCTCGCCTGGGCGACGGCGATGTTGCGCGCGGCGCTCGGGCCGCGGCGGGCGGACGCGTCGACCAGCCTCAGCTCGGGCATGCGCGCGGTCCACTCCTGGACGAGCCGCCGGGTGCCGTCGTTCGACCCGTTGTCGCTCACGATCACCTCCCAGGGCCAGGCAGGGCGTTGCGCGAGCAGCGCGCCCAGCTGGACCCCGAGGGTCGACTCGGCGTCGTACGCGGGGATGACGACCGAGAGCTCGGGGGGATCGCTCTCGCCGGGGTGTGCGCTCACGACGTTCGCATCCTCTCGCGGGCCATGCTCATCACGGGCTGGTAGCCGGACACGAGCTCGTGAGCCGTCATGGTCCGATAACCGTCCGCGGACAGGCGGTCGAGCACGAGCCCGAGAACCTCCGCACGGTCGAAGTCCGGGAAGACCTCGTCCTCGGCGAGCGTCTCCGGGTCGCCGCGGTCGTCGTGGAGGAGGAGCATGCTCCCCGGGAAGACCGTGGACAGCGCGCGGTCGGCGATGCGGGTCTCCTCGTCGTCGACCCAGTCGAACGCGTCCCCGGACCAGATCAGGACGTCGAGCCCCAGGCCGGCGATGCCGTGGGCCTGGCGGACCGTGTGCGCCCCGTACGGGGGGCGGAACGAGACGAGCGGTGCGGAGACGAGGGACTCGACCTCGTCCTTCGCGTCACGCACGTACCGCACGGCCTCGGTGTCGCCCATCGTCAGCAGCGACCTGTGGTCCTGTCCGTGGAGGGCCAGCTCGTGCCCCTCCGCGAGGATGCGTCGCGCGATCTCCGGGTGCGCCCGGACCTGCCGGGCGAGAGCGAAGAACGTCGCGGTCGCGCCGCGGGAGGCGAGCAGGTCGAGGAGACGAGGCGTGTGCTCGGGGTGCGGGCCGTCGTCGTACGTGATCGAGACGACGCGGTCCGTGGTGTTGACGCAGAACGTCCCCAGGGCGCGGGTCGCGAGACGGGGAAGCGGCAGGCGGGTGTAGGCGACCTCGGCGAAGCGACCGCCCACGGGTGGCGGGGTGCTCTCGATGTCGCGGCGGCGGACCACGATCCCGCGTGGCGGACGGCGGGTGGTGGCGCGGCCTGCGCCTTGCCGGGACTCGGCCATGGTCTGACCCTCTCTGGTCGTCCAGGACACGGACGGCGCCTGCGGACGTGCTGGTGGCGGTGCAGCGAATGCTACGGGACGGGCGCGACGGCGGTGAGGTGTCAGGTCCGGACCCCGTCGAGCGCCTCGAGCTTCGCGCGCGCATCGGGGGAGGTCGCGCTCGCGGCGACGAGCTGGGGCCGGAGCGCGTCGACCGCGTCCGCGAGGGTCACACCGAGCATGTGGTGGAAGGACCAGTCGTCCTCCGGGTCGAACGCCGGGTCGAGGCTCCGGTCCCGAGGGAGGGGGTCGTTGCCCGTGATGTCCCCGGAGTCCAGGAAGGGGATGCCAGGGGTCCGCGGCCCGAACGTCTCGAAGTCGGTCACGACGGGCCTGCCGTCGAGCAACCAGATGTTGTGGGGCTGCAGGTCGCCGTGCAGGTTTCCGGTGAGGTAGATCTCGAGCAGCACGTCCAGGGTCCAGGCCCCGAGCGCGACGCGCTCCTCGCGCGAGAGCTGCTGTCCGGCGACGTCGAGCCGCGCGTCGTCGGGCAGCCGTGGCACGGTGAATCCTCGCTTGTGCCACCTGACCACGGGCATGCGCCACGGCCGGTGACCGAACAGGTCTCCGGTGGCCTTCTCCGCGAGGAAGGCGTCCCTGCCGACCCGCGTGCGGGCGAAGTACTTGGAGACCGTGGGCCGTCCCTGGTGCGAGGTGTAGACGGTCACCGAGCGGTCCGTGGCCTTCACGAACGTCGCACCCACGGGGCTGCCGAAGATGTACACCATCCGCGCACGGTCGACGACGCGGTGCACGAACGAGCGCGGCGGCGGCCCTTCTTCCTGGACGGCAGGAATGCTCATGACGACTCCTCGACTCGGGTTGCGGTCGCGGACCCCCACGATCGATGACGGCAACGGTAGCCGGGAGCGCTCGGCGGGGTCCACGTCGAGGGGCCGGGTGAGCGGGCGAAATCCGCGCGGCTCGCCCGGTGGCGGTCAGGACAGACGATCCTTCAGGGCGTGGAACGCCGAGCGCAGACGGTGGTACGCACCGCGGACGACGCGCGACCTGCCGAGGGTCCGCGCGGCCCGGCTGCGCTTCGCGGACTGCCAGATCTCCGCGGTCGCGACCTTGAGCGGAGGGTCGGCGAGCACCGTGAGGCGGAAGCGCTCGAGGAACGCGACGTTCCGGTGCACCGCGGGGTCGACGGGCAGAGGGACCGTGAAGTCGTGACCCGCCAGGTAGCCGTCGAGCAGCGAGGCGGCGACCGCGTCGTCCGTGAGGTTGCGGGCGGTCTCCTCGGGCAGGCCGACCTGGAGCGCGAGGTCCGCCAACCGGGTCACGTAGGCGGGCTTGACGGCCGGCTTCTGCACCTTCGCGTGGTAGAGCAGGGAGAAGAGGTGGTCGTCGTGACGGGGGACGGCCACCAGGGTGTCGTGCCACTCGCGGCGGGCGAGGATCTCGCGCTGCCACTCGGTGTCGAGATATCCGTCGCCCACGTAGCGGGTGTCGAAGAAGACCTCCTCGCCTCCGACCGACGTGCGGAACTGCGCGCCCTCGGGCCCCGGATACACCTCGGTCGCGTTCAGCACGGCCGCGAGGTCGGTCTGGTCCCGGCACAGGACGTCGATCTCACGGTCGTCCTCGAGCGTCCCGGGCAGGTCCTCGAAGTTGCGCAGGACCACGTACTCGGAGGTGTGCCGCAGGACCCGGAAGAGCGTGTCGAGGCTCTCCCACCCGTCGCTGCCCACGAGGTCCTCGGCCAGGACCGAGATCTCCTCGACGGGAGCCTCCTTCGCCAGGACCTCGGCCAGCCGGTCGACCCCCAGGATCAGGGTCGCGTCCCGGAAGAACTCGCGGACGTTGTTGCTCGAGTGGATCCGGTACCCACCCGTGAGGTCGCGCCCGGCCCGCTTGACACGGGCGATGTTGACGTTGGTGAGCTCGACGTAGCCCGAGACGTTCTGCCGGTAGGAGTAGGCCGGCGCGTGGTCCTCGAGGACCAGCAGGAGGAACGGGCCGTCCCCGACCTCCTCGTGCTTGGGCGACGTCCCCCAGAGCGTCTGCCCGTAGAGGCGCTCGAAGTTGTTGACCATCTTCTCGGCGCTCCACCGCACCTCGACCTGCGCGAGCACCGTGAAGTCGGCGGCGACGAGATCGAGGATCTCCCGCTCGTGCTCACGGCCGCCCGACCACACGACCAGGAGCTGGAGGTCACGGTCCAGCTGGTGCCGGAACGCGTCGACCTCGGGCGTCCACCGGTACGTCAGCCGGGTCGGGTCGTAGGCGGTCACCGGGGTCCGGTCCGCGCGCTCGGTCTGCGCAGGGTCGAGGTCGGTGCCGGGACGGTTCATGGCGCGACAGTAACGCACACCTGGCGGTGATCGTCGGGGTTCGGCGCGCGGGAAGGTGCCTCTCGCCGGGTGAACTTCTGGGACCGACTATCGCCGGCTTCGGCCCCGATGGTTCGATGGGAGGTGGTGGCCGCTCCGGGGGCGCGCCGCGGGCAGTCGCCGCGGCGTGCGGACGCACCGCACGAGACTCCGGACAGGAACGAAGTAGATGGCACGCTCTGACGGATCTCACCGTCGACCCGCGACGGCTCGCCGCTCGGTGGTGCGGATCACCGCGCCGCTCCTGGTCGGTGCCCTCGTCCTCGCGACGGCCGGGTCGGTCGTCTCCGGTGACCTCCGCGCAGCCTCGGCAGCGGGCCCGGGGAACGTTCCCGTGACCACGGTCCAGGGCGACACCAGGGCCGAGGGCCGGGAGATCGGTGGCCTCGTCGGGCAGGACGTCGCCTCGAACTTCTCGGCGGACGGCGCAGGGCCCGAGACCCCGACGACGGTCGCGACGTCGCTGTGGTGGCGGTGGACCGCGCCCGAGTCGGGCCGGATCAGCTTCTCGACGAGCGGTAGCGAGCTCGACACCACGGTCGCCGTGCGTCGCGCTGCGGCACCGACGACCGTCGTCGCGTCCAACGACGACGACGGCGACGTCGCGACGTCGCAGGTGGCCTTCGACGCGGTCGCGGGCGAGGAGTACCTCGTCGAGGTCGGGACCAAGGCCGGTGAGCCCGGGCTCGTGACGTTGGCGTGGCAGACGCCGGCGCCCGCGGCCGACGCTGCGCCGAACGGGCCGAGCGCCCTGACCGCGGAGACGGCACTGACGACGACGGCCGTCCCGCTGAGCGGCAACACGGGCGAGAAGCCGCAGTCCAAGCTGTGGTTCGCGCACGACACCTGGTGGGCCGCGCTCGCCTCGACGAGCACCTCCCCCGCGGGGACGTGGGTGTGGCGCTACGACCTGACGGCCGGGACCTGGACCAACGTGGTGCGGATCTCGGACCGCACCGACGTGCGCGCGGACGTCAAGGTGGTGGGCGACGTCGCGCACGTGCTCCTCCACGGCCCGACGACGTCGCTCGTCTCGCTGGAGTACGTCGCCTCGTCGAACGCCTATCAGCCGTGGTCGCAGCGCACGACCGCGACCACGGTCTCGCTCCCCGGGAGCGAGACGGGGACCATCGACGTCGACTCGACGGGGCGGCTCTGGCTCGTCGCAGACACCAGCACGAGCATCCAGGCGCGCTACAGCGATGCGCCGTACACGACCTTCTCCGCCCCGGTCACCGTCGCCTCGGGCGTACTCGACGACGACATCGGCATGGTCACGGCTCTTCCCGGCGGCAAGATCGGGGTGCTCTGGTCCAACCAGAACACCAAGCGTTTCGGCTTCCGGACCCACGTCGACGGGACGAACCCGCAGACGTGGACAGCCGACGAGAAGCCCGCGCAGTCCTCTGCCCTGAACCTCGGTGACGGCATGGCCGACGACCACATGAACGTGGCGGTGGCGTCCGACGGCACCCTGTACGCCGCGGTCAAGACGTCGTACGACTCTCCGGGGTCGACCGTGATCGCGCTGCTCGTGCGTCGCGCCGGCGGCACGTGGGACCCGCTGTACGAGGTCGATCGTCTGGGTACGCGCCCGATCGTCGAGATCGACGAGGCCACGGGCCTCCTGCGAGTCGTCTACACGCACAGCGAGGTCCTCGACGACATCCTCGAGAAGGTGACCCCCCTCGACGCGATCTCCTTCTCCCAGAACGCCACCACGGTGCTCGACGGGACCTACAACAACGTCACGGGGGCCAAGCAGAACGTGCCCGGCGCGACGCTCGTCATGGCCGCCTCGAGCTCGACGGCGGGCACCGCGCGGCTGCCGTGGATCGACCCGCGTGGCCCGGTCGCCACGGCGGGCCTGACCGCGACGTCGGTCGGCGTCGCGGTGACGGGCACCCTCAAGGGCGCGTCGCCCGTGGGCGGTGCGCTGACGTTCGAGGTGGTTGCCGCTCCGGCGTCGGGCACGGTCGTGGTCACGAACCCCGCCACGGGGGCGTTCACGTACACGCCCGCCACCGGATACGTCGGGACCACGACCTTCACGTTCCGGGTCAAGGCGGGCTCGACGTGGTCGAACGTCGCGACCCAGACCGTGCGCGTGACCTCCGCTCCGGGGGTCCGCGGTACCTGGGAGCTCGACGAGGGCAGCGGGACGACGTCCGCCGACTCGTCCGGGTGGGCACAGACCGGCACGTTGTCGGGCGGCGCGACCTGGGTCGACGGCACCGACGGCAAGGCGGTCCGACTCGACGGGAACGCCGGCAAGGTGTCGGTCCCCGACTCCGAGGCGTTGGACGTGTCGTCGGCGTTGACGGTCTCGGCGTGGGTGCGTCCGGAGCGGCAGGCGACGCAGTACGTGGTGAAGAAGGCGGTGTCGGGGTCGTCCGACGGGTACGAGCTGGGGATCTCGAGCGCGGGGAAGCCGTTCTTGCGGGTCAACCAGAAGACGTCGGGGGACACGTTCCGGGTGAACGCGACGTCGGTGCTGCCGACGAACGGGAGCGCGTGGGTGCACCTGGCGGGGACCTTCGACGGTCAGCGGTTGCGGATCTACGTGGACGGCGTCGAGCAGGGTTCGATCGCGGGTCCGGCGTCGGTCGGGGTCAACACGCTGCCGTTGACGATCGGTGCGCAGCCCGACGGCCTGTACCCCTTCCAGGGGGCCGTCGACTCCGTGCGCCTCTCCGACCGTGCGCTGACCGCAGCCCAGATCACCGAGATCGTCCAGGGCGGTGGGCCTGTGCCCACGACCCCGGTCGCGACCGACGGGGCCTCCACGACCACGGCCGGTGCCGCGGTCTCGGGGACGCTCGCAGGGACCTCGCCGAGCGGGGGTGCGCTGACGTTCGAGGTGGTTGCCGCTCCGGCGTCGGGCACGGTGGTGGTCACGAACCCCGCCACGGGGGCGTTCACGTACACGCCGACCGCAGGTTTCGTCGGCGCTGACGCGTTCTCGTTCCGGGTCAAGGCGGGCTCGACGTGGTCGAACGTCGCGACCCAGAGCGTGCGGGTCACGGCCGTCGCAGGCACGCGGGGCACGTGGGAGCTCGACGAGGGCACGGGCGTCGTCGCCTCCGACTCGTCCGGGTGGGGATACCAGGGCGCTCTCTCCGGGGGGACGAGCTGGGTCACCGGGAAGTCGGGCAAGGCGGTCCGTCTCGACGGCTCGACCGGGCGCGTGTCCGTGGCGGACGCCGACGGGTTGGACGTGTCGTCGGCGTTGACGGTCTCGGCGTGGGTGCGTCCGGAGCGGCAGGCGACGCAGTACGTGGTGAAGAAGGCGGTGTCGGGGTCGTCCGACGGGTACGAGCTGGGGATCTCGAGCGCGGGGAAGCCGTTCTTGCGGGTCAACCAGAAGACGTCGGGGGAC
Source organism: Oerskovia enterophila (assembly GCF_001692445.1). Taxonomy (GTDB): domain Bacteria; phylum Actinomycetota; class Actinomycetes; order Actinomycetales; family Cellulomonadaceae; genus Oerskovia; species Oerskovia enterophila. The sequence goes on from NZ_MAQA01000004.1 coordinate 96,263, forward strand.
ACGTTCCGGGTGAACGCGACGTCGGTGCTGCCGACGAACGGGAGCGCGTGGGTGCACCTGGCGGGGACCTTCGACGGTCAGCGGTTGCGGATCTACGTGGACGGCGTCGAGCAGGGTTCGATCGCGGGTCCGGCGTCGGTCGGGGTCAACACGCTGCCGTTGACGATCGGTGCGCAGCCCGACGGCCTGTACCCCTTCCAGGGGGCCGTCGACTCCGTGCGCCTCCTCGACCGTGCGCTGACCGCGGCGGAGGTCGCGTCGCTCCACGAGTCGGTCGAGCAGCCGGCCCTGCCGCCCGTCGCACAGGACGTCTCGGCGTCCACCACGGCCGGTGCCGCGGTCTCGGGGACGCTCGCGGGCAGCTCGCCGAGCGGGGGTGCGCTGACGTTCGAGGTGGTCGCCGCTCCGGCGTCGGGCACGGTCGTGGTCACGAACCCCGCCACGGGGGCCTTCACGTACACGCCCGCCGCCGGCTACGTCGGGACCACGACCTTCACGTTCCGCGTCGGCGCGAACGGGCTCTGGTCGTCCGTCGCCACGGCGAGGGTCCAGGTGACCCCGGCCGACGGCCTGCGCGGGGCCTGGGACCTCGAGGAGGGCACGGGGCTCGCCGCCGCGGACACGTCGGGCTGGGGCAACGTCGGAGCCCTGTCCGGAGGGACCACGTGGGTCACGGCCGGCGGTCGGTCCGCGGTGCGGTTCGACGGCGCGACGGGCAAGGTCTCGATCCCCGACGCGGACGCGCTCGACGTCTCGTCGGCCCTGACCGTCGCCGCCTGGGTACGGCCCGAGCAGGTCGCGACCCAGTACGTCGTCAAGAAGGCCTCACCGAGCGCGACCGACGGCTTCGAGCTGGGGCTGTCCAGCGCGGGCAAGGCCTTCCTCCGTCTCAACCAGGCGACGTCGGGGGACACCTACCGGGTCAACGCCACGTCGACGTACCCGTCGAACGGCACCACCTGGGTGCACCTCGTGGGGACGTACGACGGTCAACGCATGCGGCTGTACGTCGACGGTGTCGAGCAGGGGTCGGCCGCAGGCCCGGGGACCGTCGGGGTCAACACCCTGCCCCTGCTCCTGGGTGGGCAGCCCGGCGGCACGCTCCCGCTCAAGGGGGCCGTCGACGGCGTGCGGCTCTACGACCGTGCGTTGAGCGCTGCCGAGGTCGTCGCGCTCAGGACGCAGACTCCGCCGCCTGCCTGACGTCGCGGGTCGGGGGACGCTCTGCGCGGGTACGGCGCTCGTCCCTGGCCGTGCGCACCCGGACCGCGAGCACGCGTCGGCGCTGCCCCAGGGCCACGATCTCGCGGAGCAGCAGCTGCCCCGGCCAGCGTCCCAGCGCGGCCGTGAAGGACACCGTGCGCAGCCGCGAGGGGTAGAGCTCGTTCTGGTCGGGGTAGAGGGACGGGTGCATGCACGAGTCGAGCAGGTCGAGGTCGCCCTGGGCGGCGAACCGCTTGACCGTGAGCAGGCGCCCCAGGACGCCCGGCGCGTGCTGCGCCCCCTTCTCGGCATACTCGTCGTACCAGGCGAACAGCGTGCCTCCGGACCGGAGGAACGCGGCCATGTAGAAGGTCTCGCCCGCGGGCCGCAGGGCGAGCAGGGTCGCGCGCCCCGCGGCCGCGTGCGCACGGAAGACGTCCACGAACCACTCGGGTCCCTCGCGCAGCCGGGAGAAGCCGACCCCGTCGCGGTCCGGGTCGGCCTTCCAGGTCTCGAGCTCGAACCGGAGGAACTCGGCGGGGTCCTCGACGACGTCGAGCGTCAGGGAGTCGAGCTCGGCCGGGACGCCCGCAGCCTCCGTGAGGCGACGGGCCCGACGGCGGACGGCCTTGGCGCGCGACCTCGGGAGGTAGCCGAAGCTCCCCGGATCCTCGACCTCGGCGAAGCGGACCGCGGCCCGTTCGTCCCCGCCCCAGACGTGGAGCCTCGACCCCTCGTCCGCGAACGCCCGCTGGAGCGCGGCACCGCCCGGGCCGTCGCCCGAGACGAACGCCATCTCGATGCTCCCGCCGAGCTCGTGCGAGAACCGTCGGAAGGCCCGCACGAGGCCGGTAGCGGCTCGCCGGGTGTCGCCCTCGCGCAGGAGCGGGACGCCGAGCGAGGTGAACTGGTTGAGGATCGGTCCGTCGTTCGACGCGTGCCGGTGCGGCCAGCGGCGGTTCGCCGGGACCATCTCGTAGGGCATGAGCGCGAGCCACGTGCCGCCCGACTCGACGACCACCAGGCGCAGGGTGCGGTCCGGGTCGAAGTGCGCGGCGGTCGGGACCAGGAAGTCCGGCCCGTAGAACACGTTGGGCTCGGCGGCGTGGTCGGCGAGGTCTCTCCAGCGGGAGACGTCCTCGGGGCCGAGCGTGGAGACTGCGGCGAGGCGGACGGACAGGCGGGGCGAGTCGTTCGAAGGCATGGGTTCCCGTTCGAGGAGGCGGCGCGAAGAGGCCGCACGGCGGAGCGAGCCCTTGCGGGCTGCACGGGGGAGTGGCGGGGGCGAGAGAAGATCCTCGATCGACCCGAGGAGGGAGGAGAGGAGGTGTCAGCGAACCGTCGGGAAGCCCGACGGCGGGCCCTCACCGGGGTGCTCGAAGCCGAGCTCTGGCCCGAGGTAGGTGGTGCGTCGAAGGAACTCGGGATCGGCCGGTGCGGGGTCGGACGACGCATCGGTCCAGGCCCTGCCGGTGTGTCCCAGCGTCGCGGCCAGGATCCCGCGGTCGTTCCATGCCATGGTCGGGCGCCCTTCACGGGAGGTCGTTCCGATCATGACGCGTTCTCCGGCGTCTCGCGAGGCGTGCCCACGACGCGAGCACGCAGCCGGCGCAATGTCGGCACCGAGCGCACCAGGAGGCGCGGGAGGAGGCCGCGGGTCGCGAGCACGACCCCGACCAGCGTCCGCCGGTCCCGGTACAGACCGCTCGGACCGACGTTCTTGGGGTGCAGGCACGGGTCGAAACGGTCCGCGGTCGTCCTTCCCAGGACGAACTCCTGCTCCATGACCCGACCGATCACCCCGGGGCTGAACTTCGCGAACCGTTCGTCGTAGGTGTCCATCAGGGAGTAGAGAGACCCGCCCGCGCCCAGGAGCAAGGACATGTACACGACGTCCTCTCCTGCCGTCAGCGTCAGCAGGCGGAGGTTCTTGCGTTCGCGGAGCCCGTCGGTGACGTCGGTGAACCACTCGACCGCGCCCGGGGTCACCTCGAGGGCGCCGCCGTCCTGGTCGACGTCCCCCTTCCAGCCGGCGGCCTCCAGCGCGACGAAGGTCTCGAACGCGCGCGGGTCGTCCCCGCGGTCCTCCATGACGAGAGAGGATCCCGTGGCCTCCTCGAGGCGACGGGTCAGACGCTCGACCTGCTTGCGCTTGGAGCGGCTCAGGGCGTCCCGCGGGGCGGGCGCATCGCTCGCACGGTCGAGGAAGGCCCGTTCGAACCGGGATCGCTCGAGCATCGGGACCCCGGCGCGTCGGCACGCGTCGTGGAGCGCCTCGTGGAGCGCGCCGTTCCCCGGGAGGAGCGTGATCTCGACGAGCGGAGGCACGCCGTTGCGCCGGTCCGCGAGGAAGCCGAGCAGCCCGTCGAGCGCGACGGTCGCCTGCTCCGTGTCGACCAGCGGCGCGCACAGCGGCGCGTCGTCCTTGAGGAACGCACCCGCGGTGGTCGCGTACCGCAGGGGCGTCCCGTGGAAGCGGTCCTCGCGGCTGAGGGGGAGCAGGGCGATCATGCGGTCGTCTCGCTCGACGACGAGGAGCAGGATGCCCGAGGTGCGGGTGAGCCACCGGGACGCGGAGAGCAGGTAGGCGGGGGACAGGAAGGGGTTGGGCTCGAGCGCACGGTCGACCAGGTCGGCCCACCGTCCGGCCTCGGCCGGGGTGACGTCGCTGAGCCGCACGAGGCGGGAGGTCACGGGGCTCATGCGCTCGCCCCGGGTGTCCGTGCGCGGGCGCTCCCGAGCGCCGCGTCCAGCCGGGTGCGAGCCCGGGACCAGTCCATGTCGTGGGCGCGCGCGGCCCCGGCACTCTTGGACCGCGCGAGCAACGAGTCGTCGTCCGCGAGGGCGGCCAGCGCCTGCGAGAGCGCGCGGACGTCGTCGGGCGCGACGAGGATGCCCGCTGGTCCGACGGCCTCGGGGATGCCTCCGATGTCCGAGGCGACGACCGCAGCACCCGCGGCCATCCCCTCGAGCGCGGTGAGCGCGAAGGGCTCTGCCCAGCGCGACGGGACGACGACGACGTCGGCGGTCTGCAGGACCTCGCGGGCCTCGGCGCGCGGGAGGAAGCCCGTGAACGTCACGGGGCCGACCGCGCCGGACGCACGGCGTCGCAGGTCCTTCTCGTGGGGCGTCAGGGGGGCCGCGGCGTCGAAGCCCGCGGAGCCGACGACCGTGAGCCGCACGTCGTCGCGCGCGAGGGCACGGACCGCGTCCACGAGGACGTCGGCCCCCTTGTCGGGGATCGTGCGGCCGACGAAGACCACGTGCAGGCGATCGCCCCGAGGTCGTGGCCGGACCGGAGGGGGAGCGGGGGCGTCGACCCCGTTGTGCACGACGACGACACGGTCCTGGAGCGAGCGTGGGAGCAACGACGTCGTCTCGTCGGCCAGGAACTCGCTGACGCAGACGATGCGGTAGACCTGGCCGAGCGCGCGTGCCAGCTCGCGGTGCCCGTAGGAGCGCAGGAGCTGGTTGTGCGCGTACAGGACCGGGACGTGCCGCGACGCGTCGACGAGCGGGACGAGCTGGGGGGCGTTGTGCGCCAGGACGAACGACGGAGCCCAGGACGCCTGGTCCTGGACGGTGGCCGCGAACGCGCGGCGGGCGCCGAACCGGGGGAGGCCCACGCGCGACGACGCGGCGTCCAGGTAGCGGTCCGCGCGCCGCGCCGAGACCTGGGGGTACTCGACGACGTCCACGCCGGGATAGCGGTCCGGGTACGTCCCACGGGCCACGACGACCGACGACGGCGCGGACCCTGCGGACGCGCCGCGGACCAGGCCGTCCACGACGGTGGGTACAGCGCTGCCGGTCCTCGGGGAGTAGTGGTCGCCCGGCGTGATGACGTGGACGTACGGCCGGTCGACCGCGTCCGTGGATCGCTGCATCGAGATCCCTCCTGGCGGGCTCAGATCACGTCGGCGAAGCCACGCTCGAGCTTCTGGAAGATCAGCGCGCCGCCCGTGAAGGCGAGCCCCGACACCACGACCAGGGCGACCACCTGCCACGCCTCGGGGGCCGCCTGCCCGAGCAGCGACCAGCGGAAGCCTTCGAGCAGCCACGTGAGCGGGTTGATGTTGAAGATCCACAGCAGGTTCGCCGGGACGGCCTCCAACGAGTACGCGACGGGGGTCGCGTACATGAGGATCTGGACGACCCAGGGCAGGGCGTACCCGACGTCGCGGTACTTGACCATGACGGCCGAGCTCGCTACCCCGATCGCGGCGCCCAGCAGCACGGCCAGCAGCGTCCAGAACGGCAGGAGCAGGATGGGCCAGCCGGGGTTGATCCCGTAGACGAACAGCAGGATCACGAACAGCCCGAACGCGACGGCGTAGTCCACGAGGACCGCGAGGATCGTCGAGAGCGGCACGAGCATGCGCGGGAAGAAGACCTTCGACACGAGCGACTGGTTCGCCACGAGCGAGGACGACGAGCGGCTCGCGACGCCGCTGAACACGTTCCACGCGAGCTGGCCCGCGAAGGCGAAGATGAAGTACGGGACGCCGTTGCTCGGCAGGTCCGCCACCTGACCGAACACGATCGCGAAGATCCCGGCCGCGGCGAGCGGCTGCAGGATGACCCAGGCGACGCCGATCACGGTCTGCCGGTAGCGCAGCAGGACGTCGCGCCGACCGAAGCTGATGAGGACCTCGCGGGCCTCCCACAGCTCCTTGACCGACGGCAGGTCCCACCGCCCGGGCGGGGTGATCACGGTCTTGCTCATCGTCACCACCTCTCGTACTGGAAGTCGGCCAGGACCATGCCGTGGGTCAGCGCCTCGTCGGACGTGACCTCGGGGTACGGCGGGTTGGGCAGGACCTCGAAGGCCCCCGCGCCCTCCCAGGCGTCGAGGATGCCGGTCTTGCACACGTACAGGTCGTACGTGTACTTGCCCGGCTTGAGCCACAGGTCCTTGATGGTCAGTGCGCCGCGCTGCGGGACGGTCGGGTCGAGCCACAGGCCGACGAGGCGCGAGTCGCACTGGACGACGATGTTGCCGTTCATGTCGTTGACGTGGCACGAGACGAAGTAGCTGCCGACGAGGTCCGGGTTGGCGTTCACCGCGAACTCGATGACCTTGTCCTCGGTGGGCTCCATGGTCTCCTCGGCGATCGACGCCTCGGTGAAGCGGAGCTCGCCGGTGCCGGCACGTCGGGACGCGTCCTGCTGGGCGACGTGGAAGCTCGTGAAGCTGTTGCGGTACTCCGCGAGGGCGTCCTCGACGTTGCCCGCGTAGGTGAGCTTGCCCTGGTCGAGGTAGATCGCCCGGGTGCACAACGCGGAGACCGTCTGCGCCTGGTGGCTCACGTACAGCACCGTGCGACCGTCGCGCGCGACGTCGCGCATCTTGGCGAGCGACTTGGCCTGGAACTCGGCGTCGCCGACCGCGAGGACCTCGTCGATCGCGAGGATCTCGGTCTCGAGGTGCGCGGCGACCGCGAACGCGAGGCGCACGTACATGCCCGACGAGTAGCGCTTGACCGGGGTCTCGAGGAACTTCTCGACCCCCGAGAAGTCCACGATCTCGTCGAACCGGCGCTGGATCTCCTTGCGCCGCATGCCGAGCAGCGTGCCGTTGAGGTAGACGTTCTCCCGTCCCGTGAGCTCGGGGTGGAAGCCGGTGCCGACCTCGAGCAGGCTGCCCACCCGGCCGCCCAGCTCGATGCGGCCCGCCGACGGTGCGGTGATCCGGGTCAGGAGCTTGAGGAGCGTGCTCTTGCCCGCACCGTTGCGCCCGATGATGCCCAGGGCCTCGCCCCACGGAACCTCGAAGCTGACGTCCTTGAGCGCCTCGAAGTCCTCGAACTCGGGCTTGTGCAGCGGGTGCTTGACCCGGTTGATGACAGCCTCGGCAGCGGTCGTCGGCCGGAAGCCGCTCTTCGCGATGCGGTAGGACTTGCCCAGGCCCTTCACGGCAACAGCGGGATCCGCCACGGTGTCCCCTTCGGCATGGTGTCCGCGCGATGCGGATCGTGTGGTGGTCGGAGGAGTCTCGACCGGTGAGAACCGGGCCTTCTACGACACGGGCACACTATCAGCGGGCGGACGCCGGATCAGGCCCTGGAGCGGGTGGAATTCTCGGACAGCCAGGCGACGATCGGCGCGGTCGTGCGTTCCCACGGCAGCTGGTCCATCGCCCAGCGGTAGGTCCGCCGACCCTCGTCGTCGGCGAGCGCGGGGTCCGGACCCAGCCGCTCGACGAGCCAGGCGACCCACTCGTCGGTGTCGTTCGTGACGCGCGCCGGGGAGCCCAGGTGCGCGCTCGCACCGTCGGTCGTGGCGATCACGGGGCGCCCTGTCGCGAGGGCCTCGCCGAACTTGACCGGGGCGCCGACCCCCGCGCGCACGGGGACCCCGACCACGCGCGAGACCGCCGTGAGGTCGGTCAGCGCGGGGACGCGACCGAGCCCGCGGAAGCCCTCGATCTCGGCGAACCGCGCGGGGGTGCCGCTCCCCGCGACGTGCCACTCGGCGTCGGGCACGGCCTCGCGGACGCGGGGCCACACGTCCTTGGCGAACCACGCGATCCCGGCGGTGTTCGGGGTCCAGGACCAGTTGCCGAACATCCCGACGACGGGTCCCGGCACGGCGGCGGGGGGTGGCGGCCACTCGGACTCGTCGATCCCGTGCGGCGCGACGATCCGCCGCGCGGTCCCACCGTCCGGCAGGCGGTCGAGCTCGGCGGGCGAGCAGACGGAGACGGCCGACGCGTCGTGCAGGACGCGGTCCTCGATCCGGCGGAACGTGGCGGCCTCACGCGTCCTGCCGTACCGGGACAGCCAGGGGCTCATGACGTTGTGGACGTCGACGAGGACGGGGACGCCGAGCCGGCGCCCGGCCCCGCGCAGCAGCGCCCAGGACTCGAGGTGGGCCACGATCACGTGGTCGTACCGGCCCGAGCGCGCACGACGGCGCGCCAGGAAGTAGCGGGTCGGGTGGGGGAGGCGCTTGTGGAGGAACGGCGCGAAGCGCTCGACGGTCGCGATCTCCCGCAGGGTCGTGTCGTCCTGGTCCCCGGCGAGGGTCAGGACGTGGACGGACCATCCCGCGCGGACCAGGGCACGGATCTGGAAGTACTGGCGTCGTTGGCCGCCCTGACCGTCGCGGTCGGGGGTCTCGTTGCTCAGCCACAGGACCGATCCGCCTGAGGGCGCACGGGCGACGTCGGGCAGGTCCGTGTCCATGCGGTCAGCGTAGGGGATGGTCCGGGCGGTCGACCCTGCGCCCGAGGGGGTGAAATGTGTCCCCCGGGGCCTCTGGGGCGGCAGGGACCCGACGTACGATCGACCCTTGGCCCACCTTTCCGGGCCCGACGGGAGCACCGACGTGACCGACCCGCCAGAGCCGAGCGAGCGCCCCACCCCCTGGTACCGACGACGCCGGTCCTGGGTGGTCGGTGTCGCGGGGACGGTCGTGGTCGCCACGGCGGCCGTGCTGGTCGTCCGCGCGGTCGGCGACGGAGCAGCCGCGGACCCCGGGACGTCCGGTCCGCCCATGCCCACGGTCGTCAGCGCGAGCGAGCCGGGGGCGGCCCCGGTGTGCGGGTTCCCGGTGGTCGACAAGATCACGCACGACGGGGTCGACCCGGCCGAGCTCGGTGGGCGCCGGGACGTCGTCGACGACGTCGCGACCCTGACGGACGGCACCGTCCTCTCGATGCGGGTCCGCGACGGGCTCGCCTATGTCCTGGAGTGGGACCGGTCGAGCGCCTACCGCGTGACCCGCTACGACGTGACGACAGGTGAGGCGAAGGGCACGACGGACTTCGAGCTGCAGCTCGACGAGGGCAACGAGGCGTTCAGCCCCGAGCAGTTCGAGGTCGACGCCGACGGCGGGATCTACTTCCTCGACACGCTCATGCAGCGCCGCGACCTGGTCCGCTTCGAGCCCGACGGCACCCGGTCCTGGACGACGCACCTGCCCGAGGGCGACCAGACCGAGGGTGGGGTCCTCGACCTGTACGGCATGGCGATGTGGGACGACCTCGACGGCCGGCCCGTGATCGGCGTGCACGAGACCGAGCAGACCCTGCACCTCGTAGGGACCGACGGGAAGATCGTCGGCACCCGGGACGACTTCCCGGGCCAGGTGCTGGGGCAGCTCCCGGACGGCGGGCTGGTGCTCGAGTCGTCGGGGAAGTCGGACGCGGGGGCCACGGACGACCTGACGGTCCTCGACCAGGACGGGGCCGAGGAGCTGCATCTCGGGGCGACCGCGAACGGCAAGTGGGCGTTCGCCAAGCCCTCGCAGCACTGGTTCGACGCCGTGGTCGGCGTCGCACCGGCCCCCGACGGCGACGGTCTCGTGGTGATCGAGGACGGCCTCGGGTTCGAGCACGTGGGCGCGGACGGCGTCCGCCGCGGCGTGTGGCCCGACGCGCGCGCCGACCTCGACGCGGACTTCACGCTTCTCGACGGCTCGCCCCTCGTGCTCGACGACGGCACGTACTACGCGCTCACGACGAGCGAGGGGGCCGTCGCGCTCACCGCTGTCACGGCCGACCGCATGGCCTACCAGCTCGGTGCGCCCGTGAAGTACAACGCGATCAATGACGGCTTCCTCTCGGTCGTGGGGGCGGGGGCCGGGCTCGTGACCGACGAGGTCTACAACTACTTCCCGCCGGGCGAGGAGCCCGCGGTCCGCCTGAGCCTCGACGACTCGTGGGGGCGCTGGAGCGACACGTACGAGCTGCGCTTCCAGGTGCGGGGAGACCCGCGGGTGTTCGACCCGGTCGTGGGCGACGAGCAGGTCGTCGACATCCCGACCGACGGCGGGGACGTGCCCGTGACGCTGCCCGCCACGCGGCCCGGGGTCTACGAGGTCGACGCGGCGCTGGTCGACCGCGAGAGCGGCGACCCGGTCTCGGGGACGTGCCTGCGCTACACGGTCGGGGCCCCCGGCGCCCCGCTCGACCTCGCCGGGCTGGCCGACGGCGCCGACTGGGGCGGGGCTTCCGTCCTGCGCGGGGTGCAGCTCGCCGACCAGCTCGGTGTGGGCAGCTTCCGCTGGCAGCTCGACTTCGGCGCGATCGTGCCCGACCCGACCGGCACCCCGAGCGCCGACGGGCTCGTCTGGGACTCGCTCCCGAGCGCAGGCGTGCCCGAGCCCGAGGAAGGGGCCGAGGCCGACCCGTTCGCCGAGCTCGCGGCTGCTGCGGCGCTCGCGGAGGCCAGCGGCGTCACGCTGACGCTGCAGCTCGGGTCCGGCGGCGAGGCCGAGCGGGCGGCGGTCGACGCGGGCACCTGGGAGGGCTGGTCGCGCGAGATCGTCGCGGCGATCACGCAGGAAGCACCGGGGATCGTGGCCTGGCAGCCGTGGAACGAGCCCAACAACACGGGCTTCGACGACGGCGCGCAGTACGAGGAGCAGATCGGCGCGCCTTTCGCGGCCGGGGCGCGCGCCGCGTTCCCGGGGGTCCGGATCGTCGGCGGGAACACCCTGGGCATCGTGCCCGACTGGTGGGCCGCGCTCGTCGAGGCCGGCGGGTGCGCGTCGATGGACGTCGTCGGGATCCACCCCTACACGGGCCTCAACCGCTCGTGGGAGGAGCAGGGCTTCTCGCAGCCGGGCGACGACCTGGACGCGCTGCGCGAGGCCGTGGCCCCGTGCGGGGACCTGCCCGTCTGGGACACCGAGTCCGGCTGGTGGTCCGACGGCGTCGCGAACTTCTGGGCGGGTGGCTCGGACGTCGCACGCAAGCTGCTCTGGTACGGGTCCGAGGGGATCGACGAGTGGACGTACTTCTTCTCCGAGGGTGGCTTCGGGGAGTCTGGCAACTCGTGGTCGCTCGTCCAGTACGGCAGCTACGTCAAGCCGTCCGGGGCGGCGTTCGCCGCGACCTCGGCGCTGCTCGCCCCCTACGGGTCGCCCACGTTCGTCGAGACGGGCGCGCCCGGCACGTTCGCGGCCTCGGCCGTGGGACCGACGGGCGAGCAGCTGCTCGCGGTCTGGGGCGACGACCTGTCGACCACGCTGCGCGTCACGGCCGACGGCGGCCCGGGCACGCTGCGGATGGTCGACCAGTACGGGGCCGAGACGAGGATCGAGGTCGGCCCGGACGGTGCCGACCTCCCGGTCACGGGAGCGCCCGTCTTCCTCGTCGGTGCGCCGGGCCAGGCACTCGCGGTCGAGGCCATCCAGCCGTTCGGCCCGGACCTCCTGGCCGGCCGGCCTGTCACGGCGACCTCGACCCACGAGGAGGCCGACGCCCAGGTCGTGACCTCGGGGACGTTCGACGTCCGCGACCCGTGGAGATCCGGGCGCCTCGCGGACGACGTCGTCGACGAGAACCCCTCGGTGACCGTGACGACCGACGGGCCGCAGACGATCGACCGGATCGGCGTCGCCACGGCAGGGATCCGGTGCTGCAGCATGGGGCTGCGGGACTACACCGTCTCGGTCCAGCTGCCCGACGGCACGTGGCAGGACGTCGTCGAGCAGGAGGACCAGTTCTCCGACCGGGTCGCGGTGTTCGAGATCGACCCGGTCGAGGTCACCGCGGTGCGCGTCTCGGTGCCCATGACGACCGAGCGGGGCGTGCCCGTGCTCGCGGCGAACTACTCGGGCGTGGTGGGCGGGCTGCACCCGTCGTTCCTGCCGCTCGCCACTGAGAGCGCGTACGTCGCGACCGTGAGCGCGCTCCAGGCCTGGGGGCCCGGGGGAGCCTGAACCGCGTCAGCGCGCGGCCACGCTCCGCCACACGGCCGCGTGCTGCGCCGCGCTGCGCTCCCACGTGAAGTCGGCCGAGCGGACCCGGCCGCGCTCGACCATGGCCGCGACCTCAGGGTCGTCCGAGAGCACGAACAGGGTCGCCTGGGCGATCTCGTCGGGCGTCGGGTCCACGAGCAGTCCCCCGTCGCCCACGACCTCGGGCAGCGAGCTCGTGCGGGCCGCGACCACGGGCACCCCCGCGGCCATGCCCTCGAGCGCGGGCAGACCGAAGCCCTCGTAGTGCGAGGGGACCACGACGACGGCGGCGCCCGCGACCAGGCCGGGCATGACGTCGTCGGGCAGGCGACCCACGAGGCGTGTGCCCGCCAGCGCACCGAAGAGCGCGTCGCGCCGCGCGTTGCGCGGGCCGCTCATGACGAGCGTCAGGTCCGGGCGCGCGCTGTGGATCAAGGGCCATGCCGCGGCGAGGCTCTCGAGGTTCTTGCGCCGCGAGGCGCCCCCCGCGTGCAGCACGTACGGACCGGTGATGCCCAGGGCCTCGAGCGCCGCCGCGTCGAGCGGCGGGGTACGGAAGTAGCGCTCGTCGACCCCGTTGTAGGCGACGTGCGGACGCTCGACGCCGAGCAGCTCGGCGATCTCGTCGGCGCTGAACTCGGAGACGGTGACGACGGCCGCCGCGCGCCGGGCCTCCTCGGCGGCCGCACGCACAGGCCGGGACTCGTCGTCGAACCGCCAGGACACGACGTCCTGGATGGTCACGACGTCGCGCGTCGGGTGCGGGGGCAGCTCGAGCCCGACGCGGTGCACGACGGCGCCGCGCGGGTAGACGACCCGGCCTGCGGCCCTGCGGAGCGCGGGCGAGGCGGTACCGAGGCGGGAGAGGGGGAGGCGGAGCGTGCCCGGCAGGGGCGAGCGCAGCGAGCGGGCGACGGTGCGCTTCACGGTCCAGTCCCCGGCCCGTGCGGGAGCCTGCGACGCGGTGGGTGAAACCGTGTCCCCGGGGGGTGCGGAGAGGGCTCGGGCCGCCCGGGTGGCGACCTCCTCCTGATAAACTTGCGCGCCCATGGGCACCTCAACCGCGACGGTCGCGATCACCAGCTGCGGCATGCGGGGAGTCCGTTCTCTCGCAGGTCGGGAAGTGGCCCACTCTAGCCCTGCGCGGCCGCCGGGCCCCGGCCCTGAGAGGGCGAAATGAGTCCCCGGACCGCGCTCGTCACGAGCTCCTACGCGCCCCGCACGGGCGGGGTCGAGACCCACGTCCAGCACGTCGCGCGCGTCCTCGCCGCGCGCGGCGAGACGGTCGAGGTGTGGGCCGTCGACCAGGGTGAGCACCTCGGGACCCGCGTGCTCGACGGCGTCACGGTCCGCTACCTGCCGACGCCCCAGCCCTCGCGCGGCGCTCGCGGCGTCCTGTCCTTCGCGGTCCGCTGGCCCGCGGCCGCGTGGCGATGGTCCCGCGCGTACCGCTCGCTGCGCCCCGACGTCCTGCACGTGCAGTGCTTCGGCCCCAACGGCGTCTACGCCACGGCCCTGGGGCGCGTCACCCGCACGCCGCTCGTCGTCAGCTCGCACGGCGAGACGTTCGCCGACGACCACGACGCGCTCGGCACGTCGTGGTGGATGCGCACCTGGTTCGGCGCGGCCCTCGCGCGTGCGGACGCCGTGACGGGCTGCTCGACGATCGTCACCGAGGACCTGGCCGAGCGCTTCGGGTACGGGAGCGCCGTCGTCGTGCCGAACGGGGTGGAGCTCGGTGCGGGTCCGGCGGCAGCGGCAGCCCAGGCCGGTGGCGCGGGTCCCGCGGCCCCGGCCGACACCGGGCCGGTCGCCGGCGACGCGACCGAACCCGTGCTGCTCGCGGTCGGCCGCGTCGAGCACGTCAAGGGCTTCGACCTGCTGCTCGAGGCGTTCGCGTCGTCGGGACTCGCCGAGCGGGCCCGGCTCACGATCGCGGGCGACGGGTCGGAGCTCGCGGAGCTGCGGCGTCGCGCGCGGACGCTCGGGGTCGAGGACCGCGTGTCCTTCCCCGGGATGCTGGGACCGGACGCCGTCGCCGAGGCGCTCGCGGCGGCCACGGTCGTGGTGGTGCCGAGCCGCAAGGAGGCCGCGTCGATCGTGGTGCTCGAGGCCTGGCGGGCCGGGCGTCCCGTGGTCGGCACGGTGCTCGGAGGCCCCCGCACGCTCCTCACCGACGGCGTCGACGGCCTGCTCGTCGACCCCCGGGACGCCGCGGCGCTCGCGGGCGCGATCGGGTCGCTGCTCGACGCGCCCGACGTCGCGGCCGCGCTCGGGACCGCAGGCCGCCGCGAGGTCGAGGGCTACACCTGGGAGGCCGTCGTCGACCGGTACGACGACGTCTACGAGCGCGTCCTGAGATCCCGGTCCGCCCGGCGAGCCCGTGCGCCGAGATAGAACCTCCTGCGCGAGGTAGAGCTCAGCGGGTACTACCTCGACGCAGGAGGTTCTACCTCGCGAGCCACGCGCCGGCGCTGCGTGAGCGCGAGCACCAGGCACGTGAGCGCCCCCACGAGCGTGAGGGACGCGACGACGTCGCTCGGGCGGTGCGCGTGCTCGAGCAGCGAGGCGACGCACGCCACGAGGCTCACGACCACGGCCCACGCCACGAGAGCCCCCGAGCGGCGCGGCCAGAGGAACACGACCGCGACGCACAGCGCGGCGGTCACCGCGACGTGCCCCGAGGGCAGCGTGTTCTGGGGATAGGCCAGATCGGCGAGGTCCGGCCGGTCGAGCGCGACGTCGCGGAGCCAGCGTGCGAGCGGGACCGTGACGGCCACGACGGCCACGGCACGCACCACGTCCTTCCACCGACGGGCCCGCAGCGCGAGGACCCCGAGGACCGCGCACACGACCCCGAGCGCGACGGGCAGGGCCGGTCGCAGGACCTGCGCGAACGACCCGAGGAACGGGTTGAGCTGCTGCCACGAGACGAACGCGCCGTTGTCGATCTGCTGCCCTGAGAGCGTGCGGACGGTCACGACGTACGTCGCGGCGAACACGGCCCCGAGCGCCACGGCTGCTGCGAGCAGGAGCGGGACGCGGGCCGACCGCCCTGGGCGGGCGTCGACGTCGTGCAGCTCGTCCGTGGTCACGGCAGGCCTTCCTGGGAGTGCGTCGGGCGGCGGCTGGGGAGCGCCTGACGAGTGCCTGATCGAGCGCTCGCGGCCACTACGGGAACTGTCGGACGACGACGGCGCGGCATGGGGAATCCGGCCGGGTGAAATCAGTGCTCCCACTGTGGCCCCGGCGTCGTTCGGTGTCTACCGTCGTACTGCAGATGCCCCGGGCACCGATCTCGCGAGGTCCAGGGAAAGCGATCGCCGGACGACAGAGGGTCCTTCATGGCACGGAGTCGTGTGCTGAGCATCATCGACCTGACGGATCAGGAGATCGAGTCGTGGCGGGCGCTCGCCGCCCGTGCCGCCGAGCCCAACCCGTACTTCGAGCCCGAGATGCTGGTGCCCGCGGTGCGGGAGCTCAGCGGCGGGTCCGGGCTGCGGCTCCTCGTCGTCGACGAGGTCCCGGGCGGGGGCCCGCGGGAGGCCGAGCCCGGCGGCTGGTGGGCCGCGCTCCCGTTCGAGATGGTCCCGGGCGACAAGCACTGGCCGTGGCGGCACGCCTCGACCGGCTCGGACTTCCTCGCGCTCTACTGCCCGCTCGGGACGCCGCTCGTCGACGGCTCGCGCGTCGACGAGGCCGTCGAGGCGCTGGTCGACGCGTTCCACGAGCGGCGCCGTGAGCTCGGGCAGGCGATCGACCTGCACCTGCTCTCGCGGGACGGGCAGGTCAACCGACGCCTCGACGGGGCGTGCCGGGAACGCGGCCTGCCGGCGCACGCGTGGGGCGGTGACCCGCGGGGCGCTGTCCGGTTCGACGAGGGCGAGCCCGGGAGCTGGGCCGAGCGCATGCCCCGGGGCAAGTCGCTCGCCCGGGGCCGCCGACGGCTCGAGCGTGCGGTGGGCCAGACGCTCGTCCTGGAGGATCGTGCGGACGACCCGGAGATCGCGAAGGCGTTCCTCGACTTCGAGCAGCAGGGGTGGAAGGGCGACGCCGCGCGCGGGGGACTGGGCTTCAGGAACCGGCGGGGTGGTCAGGAGTGGTTCAGCGAGATGCTCGCCGGCTTCTCGACGAGCGGGCGAGCCCACGTCTTCGCGCTGGTGGCGGGAGGGGTCCTGCTGCACATGGCGGTGATCGTCTGCACCGGCTCCACGGCGTTCGGGTACTTCGACGTCTACAGCGAGGAGTGGGCGAGGTACGGACCCGGGGCGATCGGGCGCATGATGGCGCTGTCCTGGCTCGACGAGAACACCGACGTCGAGGTGTTCGACAGCTCGATGAACCCCTCGCTCTACAAGGACGCGACCGCCCTCTTCCCGGACCGGCTGACGATGGTCTCGTCGACCGTCGTGACCGGGGGCGTCTTCGCGCGCCTGACCATGCGGGTCATGCGGGCCGCCGCGCGTGTGGTGCGGCGCTTCCGGTGAGGCTTCACGGTGCGCCGGTGGGCAGCGCCGCCGCGGCAGGCGCTGAGGTCGCGAGCCGGGTCGTGCGCGTGGCCGATCTGGGCGCCGAGGACCTCGCGGCCTGGCAGCGCCTCGCGGACTCCTCGCTCGAGCCCAACCTCTACTTCGAGCCCGCCGTCCTGGGGGCGGCCGCCCGCGGGATGGGGGGAGGGCGCGCAGTCATGGCGCTCGTCGTAGCGGACGGGTCGGGCTGGCTCGCGTTCCTCCCGTTCGAGACCGTGGCTCGCAACCGGCTGTGGCCTGCGCGGCACGCGAGCCTCGACGGGCCGTTCGTCGAGCGTTTCGCGGCGCTGCGCGCGCCGCTCGTGGACGCGGCCCGCCCGCGGCTGGCGGTCGCGGCGCTGGTCGCGGCGCTCCATGCCCGACGGCGAGCGCTCGGCCAGGCGGTCGACCTCCCGTTGCTGAGGGCGTCGGGGGAGACGACGACGTTGCTGCTGGACGCCTTCGCCCGTGCGGGCATGCCGGTGCGCGAGTGGGACCGGATCTCGCGCGGGGCGCTCGTGCCGGGGCGGGGTGCTCGTGAGGAGCTTGGTCCGCAGCTGTCCGCCTCGCGGCGCAAGAACCTCCGGCGCGGGCGGCGACACCTCGTCGAGGAGCTCGGGCAGGAGCTGCGGATCGTCGACGCGACGGACGAGCCCGACGTCGTCGAGCACTTTCTCGACCTGGAGGCCGCGGGCTGGAAGGGCGACCGGGCCCAGGGAGGGGAGGCCCGGCGCGTGGTGCCCGGCGCCGCGGAGTGGTTCGCGGGACTGGTGGAGACCTACCGCGAGCGGGGTGAGGCGCACGTGCTGCGGGTCGGTCCGGCCGGGGCGCCGGTGTACCTCGCGGTGCGCGTCCGGCGCGACGGCGTGGTCTTCTCGATCTCCGACGCCTACGACCCGGCCTGGTCGGCGCACTCACCCGGGGCGTGGGGGCGGCTGCTCGGGATGCGCCTGCTCGCCGAGATGCCCGGGACGGTGCTGGTCGACAGCTGCATCGACCCGCGCCGGTACCCCGACGAGACGCTGCTCTACCCCGACCGCGTGGACCTCGTCTCGGTCACGTGCGCCGTGGGGAGCTGGCCGTCGCGGGCGCTGCTGTCGGCGATCGTGGCGTCGGGGAGGGTCCGTAGGTGGGTGCGGGAGCGGCGGGGCTGAAGGCAACGGAACGCGGCGGGTCGCGCGTCCTGGTGCAGCCAACTCGTGCCGAACTGCAACGGGATCACGCAGGATGAACCACTGCTGGTAGTGGTTCCTCAGAGCGGAGATGGCATGCAGAGGGTGTTGGTGAGGTATTGATGACGTCACAGCTGCTCAGTCGCGCGGCGGCGAGAACTGCGGTGATGCGTCGACTCGACGGTCAGTTCAAGGCGCTGGGGATGAAGAGGCTGAGCGGCACGCCTTCGGGTTGGGTGAGGTCGAACGATCAGGGCAGGGGTGCCGCCGTGTGGCTGCGATTCGAGACCGTTGGTCGGATGTTCTCGTTGATCGATGATGGTGAAACGAGAAAGGCGACCTGCGTCGGTGCCGAGGGGGGCTATGGGCCGGTGGGGTGGGAGATGTACAACATCGCGACAACCGTCTATAAGACGACGATGCTGCACGATGTTCTCTCCGCGCTTGACCGCGAGCTGCTGCGGGAGAGTGCGGCTCGGTTTGTCTTGCCGCTGGCGAACCGTTCAGAGGATCCGTATCTAGATGATTCCAGGTACCTGGAGTGGCGACTGACGAACCGTGATGCCTTCTTTCCGCTTCCTGACCTGGACTACGTGGATCAGTGGTGCGAGATGGCCGCGCCCGGGTTGCTCGACATTGCTCGGGAGCAGATCTCTAGGCTCTAGCACTGCACGGCTCGAGAACGTGCGGGGGATTGCCCACTTCGCGAGTCGCAGCTGGGGTGTCGTCATCGATGGTAGGGATTTGCGTCGCTCGGGTTGGTTGCCGCGGCTCGTCAGCTTGCGAGGTGCTGGTTGCGTTTCGCCAAGGCAGATCGTGGAGAGCGCACTCGCCGAGGACTCGCTGCTCGCACGCGGGCCTGCTCCCGACGCTCGACGATCCCGTTGGGCGAGACCTAGGTGCGTTGTGCTCCGGGTAGGCAGGGCGTGCGCGCTCCGCGAAACCACCGCGCCCCCTGTCACCCCCTCGGCGTAACCTGGTTCTCGCACCCTCAGCCCGGACCGCCGCCTCGACCTCGGTCCGGGCCGCTCGTGCTGTCCCGGCGTGCCCCGCCTCTCGCTGCGGGGCGCGTCGACCCGTGCCCTGCCTGTGGACGACCGCCGTCGGTGACCCTGCTCGAAGGAACTCATGAACCTCACCGGAATCCTGCCCGCCCTCCTGGCCGACCCGACCGCGCGCGCGGTCGTCGAGCACGTGCGCCTGCGGGGCGCGGTCGACGTCGTCGGACCGGTGGGCGTGCGTCCGCCGTTGCTCGCCGCGATGGCGGGGGCGACCGCGACCGGGGAAGCCGCCGGGGCCGCACAGGGCGCCCCGGCCCAGGGCTCCCGGCCCCTCGTCGTCGTGACCGCGACGGGTCGCGAGGCTGACGAGCTCGCGGCGAGCGTGCGCGCCTACCTGCCCGACGAGCTGGGCGACCTGGTCGCGGTCCTGCCCGCGTGGGAGACGCTGCCGCACGAGCGCCTGTCGCCGCGCAGCGACACGGTCGCCAAGCGGCTCGCGGTGTTCCGCCGCCTCGCGCACCCGACCAGCGAGATCAGCCAGTCGGGCCCGGTACGCGTCCTCGTCATGCCGGTGCGCGCGCTGCTCCAGCCGGTCGTCGAGGGCCTGGGTGACCTCGAGCCGGTCGAGCTCAGCACGGGTGAGACGGCCGACCTCACCGACGTCGCCGAGCGCCTGAGCGCGGCGGCCTACCAGCGCGTGGACATGGTCGAGCGGCGCGGCGAGTTCGCGGTGCGCGGCGGCATCCTCGACGTCTTCCCGCCGACCGAGGACCACCCGCTCCGCGTCGAGTTCTGGGGCGACGAGGTCACCGAGATCCGCTGGTTCGCGGTCGCGGACCAGCGCAGCCTCGAGATCGCGGACCACGGCGTGTGGGCGCCGCCGTGCCGCGAGATCCTCCTGACGGACGCCGTCCGCGCCCGCGCGGCCGAGCTCATCGAGACGCTCCCCGGCGCGACCGACATGCTCGACAAGCTCGCCGCCGGCATCGCCGTCGAGGGCATGGAGTCCCTCGCCCCGGTCCTCGTGGACCGCATGCTGCCCGTCCTGGAGCTCGTCCCCGACGACGCCCTGCTGATCATCAACGACCCCGAGCGCGTGCGCCGCCGCGCGCACGACCTCGTCGCGACGACCGAGGAGTTCCTCGCCGCGGCCTGGACCGGCGCCGCGGCGGGCGGCTCGACCCCGATCAACCTCTCGGCCGCGTCGTTCGAGACGTTCGCCGACGTCCACGACGTCGCCGAGCGTCGCGGCCTCGGGTGGTGGACGCTCAGCCCGTTCGGCTTCGACGAGGGCGCCACCCCCGACGGCGAGGCCCACCCGGGCGACGAGCTCCCCGGAGGCGAGGGCCCGACGTCGGGCATGGGCACGGACGGCGTGACCACCTTCACCGTGCCCGCGCGCAACGTCGAGTCCTACCGCGGGGACGTCGAGCGCGCGCTCGACGACCTGCGCTCCCTCCAGCACGCGGGCTGGCGCCTGGTCCTGACGACCGAGGGCCACGGTCCCGCACGTCGCATGACCGAGCAGCTCTCCGCGGTCGACACGGCCGCGCGCCTCGTTGCGTCGATCGACACCGAGCCCGACGGCGGCGTCGTGCTCGTGACGCCCGCACCCGTGGGGCCGGGCTTCGTCGCGCCGGAGCTCAAGCTCGCGGTGTTCAGCGAGTCGGACCTCACGGGACGCCAGGGGTCGAGCACGCGCGACATGCGCAAGATGCCCTCGCGGCGGCGCAACGTCGTCGACCCCCTCGCGCTGCGCGCGGGCGACTACGTGGTGCACGAGCAGCACGGCGTGGGGAAGTTCGTCGAGCTCGTGCAGCGCACGCTCGGCACGGGCGGCAACGCCGCGACCCGCGAGTACCTCGTCATCGAGTACGCGAGCAGCAAGCGCGGCCAGCCGGGCGACCGCCTGTTCGTGCCGTCCGACCAGCTCGACCAGGTCACCAAGTACACGGGCGGCGAGTCGCCCAGCCTGAACAAGATGGGCGGCTCGGACTGGGCCAAGACCAAGAGCCAGGCGCGCAAGCACGTCAAGGAGATCGCGGGCGAGCTCATCCGCCTCTACAGCGCGCGCATGGCCACGCAGGGGCACGCGTTCGGCCCCGACACCCCGTGGCAGCGCGAGCTCGAGGACGCGTTCGCGTACGTCGAGACGCCCGACCAGCTCGTCACGATCGACGAGGTCAAGGCCGACATGGAGAAGCCCGTCCCCATGGACCGGCTCGTGTGCGGCGACGTCGGCTACGGCAAGACCGAGATCGCGGTCCGCGCGGCGTTCAAGGCAGTGCAGGACGGCAAGCAGGTTGCGGTCCTCGTGCCCACGACGCTCCTGGTCCAGCAGCACTTCCAGACGTTCGCCGAGCGCTACTCGGCGTTCCCCGTGACGGTCAAGGCGCTCTCGCGCTTCCAGACCGAGGCCGAGTCCAAGGAGACGGTCGAGGGGCTCAAGGACGGCTCGGTCGACGTCGTGATCGGCACGCACCGCATCATCTCCGGGTCCATCAAGTTCAAGGACCTGGGCCTGGTCATCATCGACGAGGAGCAGCGGTTCGGCGTCGAGCACAAGGAGACGCTCAAGCAGCTCCGGACCAACGTCGACGTGCTCGCGATGAGCGCGACCCCCATCCCGCGCACGCTCGAGATGGCCGTCACGGGCATCCGCGAGATGTCGACGCTCGCGACCCCGCCCGAGGAGCGGCACCCCGTGCTCACGTACGTGGGCGCGTACGAGGAGAAGCAGATCTCGGCGTCGATCCGTCGCGAGCTGCTGCGCGAGGGCCAGGTGTTCTACGTGCACAACAAGGTCGAGACGATCGACCGCACGGCCCAGCGCCTGCGCGAGCTGGTCCCCGAGGCCCGCATCGGCGTCGCGCACGGCAAGATGAGCGAGTCCCAGCTCGACCAGACGATCACGGCGTTCTGGGAGAAGGAGCTCGACGTCCTGGTCTGCACGACGATCATCGAGACCGGCCTCGACATCTCCAACGCCAACACGCTCATCCTGGAGCGCGCCGACATGCTGGGCCTGTCCCAGCTCCACCAGCTCCGTGGCCGCGTGGGTCGTGGGCGCGAGCGCGCCTATGCGTACTTCCTGTACCCGCCCGAGCGCCCGCTGACCGACACCGCGCACGACCGCCTCGCGACCATGGCCGCCAACACGGACCTCGGCGCGGGCATGCAGATCGCCATGAAGGACCTCGAGATCCGCGGCGCGGGCAACCTGCTGGGCGGCGAGCAGTCGGGGCACATCGCGGGCGTCGGGTTCGACCTGTACGTGCGCATGGTCGGGGAGGCCGTGGCGTCGTTCAAGGGCGAGGTCGAGGAGGAAGCCCCCGAGGTCTCGATCGAGCTGCCCGTGGACGCCCACATCCCGCACGACTACATCGCGCACGAGCGCCTGCGCCTCGAGGCGTACCGCAAGATCGCGGCGGCCCAGGACGAGCCGGCGCTCGCCGAGGTGCGGGCCGAGCTGGTCGACCGCTACGGCGCGCTCCCGGAGGTCGTCGAGGCGCTGTTCGCGGTCGCCGACTTCCGCAACCACGCGCGCCGCGCGGGGCTCGCGGACGTCACGGCGCAGGGCAAGTTCGTGCGCTTCGCGCCCGTCGACCTCCCGGAGTCCGCGGAGCTGCGCCTCAAGCGCCTCTACCCGGGCACCATGCTCAAGCCCGCGATCCGCGCGTTCCTCGTGCCCTTCCCGACGACGGCGCGCATCGGAGGCCGTCCGCTGCGGGGCATGGAGGTGCTCGCCTGGGCGCGCCAGCTCATCGACGCGGTCATCACGGGCGACGTGAGCGCGGCCGCGTCGGTGGGGACGGCGAAGCGTTAGCCGTCGCTGTCGCGGCGGCAGGGTCCGCGGTGGGCGACGCGCCCGCGTCGGCGAGCGGCGCCGTCGGGCCGGGGGAGGCCTGCGCCGCGCCCGTGGGCGCGCCCGCCGACGCGCGCCGCCCCCGCCCCCAGCGGTTCACGACCAGGTGGCGTGCGGGCTCCTCGACGAACCGGTAGAGCGCGTAGGCCAGCGCCGCGGCGGCCACCGTGATGACGGCCGCGGCGAGCACCCCCGTCAGCGGCGTGGCCAGCACGCGGCGGATCACGAGCTCGTGCACCAGGTAGAACGCGTACGAGGCCGAGCCCGCGACGATCAGGACGCGGTGCGTCAGCACCCCTCGCCGGCCACGCAGGTCGCGCTCGGCGCAGAGCATGAGGAACAGTGCGAACGGCAGGACGAGCGCGACGCGGGCCACGGCCTCGGTCGCGTGCGTGAGCTCGGCCGCGACGAGCACCGCGGCGAAGATCCCGAGCACCCCGACCCATGGGATCCGCGACCGGTGGCCCTCGACGAACGCGAGACCCGCGACGACGCCCAGGACGAACTCGGGGAACCGGGCGAGGGGGAAGTGGTAGAGCACCTGGTAGGTGGTGGGGGCCACGACCGTCGCGACGAGCGGGATCGCGAGCGCCACGAGGGTCACGACGAGCCGGGTCCGGCCTGACCAGCTCCGCAGCAGCGGCAGGAGGAACGGGAAGGCGAGGTAGAACGCGAGCTCGCACGAGAGCGACCACGCGACGCCGTTGAGCCCGTACACGACCGCGGGGTCCAGCGACCAGGCCTGGAGCAGCAGGACGTTGGCCCCGATGATGCGGCCCGTGACGGGTGGGCTCCCGACGACCAGAGCGATGACCAGGGCCGCGACCAGCGTCACGAGGTGGTCGGGGTAGATCCGCGCGACCCGCCGGAGGTAGAAGCCGCTCCGCGGGAGCGCCGCGTTGGCCGTCCACGTCAGGATGAATCCTGAGAGGACGAAGAAGAGCGCGACGCCGGTGCTGCCGTAGTACGCACCGGGGATGTCGAGGACCTGCCAGTAGTCGAGGTGGAAGACGAGGACCGCCGCAGCAGCGATCGCACGCACTGCCGTGAGCGACGGAAGATGGCGCCGGACGACGGCGGGTCCTGCCGGAGTCGCCATCGATGTCCCCTGCCGCTGGTGCGCGGCCCTGTGGAGGGCCGCTCTTGCATCGTGGGCGCGGCGAGGGGAAGGGGTCAAGGATGAAGTGTGGTCACCTCGTCGGCCGGGCCTGCCCTGCCAGGACGGGGTCCTGCGTCGAGGAAGTCGCGGTATCGCACCACGGCCACCAGGAAGACGAGCACCGCGATCATCTCGAGGGTCTCCTCTCCGAGGACCGCGAGCTGTCCGACGAACGTCGCCCGGTCGAAGCCCTGGTCCTCGAGCAGTCCCGCGATCGCCTCGAAACCGACGGCGCCGGCCACGTAGAGGACCCCGGCCAGGGCCATGGGACGCAGGAACTGCCGGGGGAGCCGCCACAGGAGGGGGACCACGATCGCCGCCACGACGAGGGCGAGGGGACCGTAGAACGCGATCCAGCCGTTGAAGGGCAGGTCGGCGATGCTCCGGAAGTGCTCCTCGAGCGACGTCCCGAGGTGCTCGTGGAAGCTCGTCATCTCGTCGATCGACAGGTAGAGGAGCACGAACGCGATGAGTCCCCACGCCCAGCGGCGTCCCCGGTCCGGCTCGGCGTGCAGCAGGTCGCCGGTCACGAGGCCGGTCGACGCCAGCAGGATCACCGTGAACCAGGTGGGGACGTTCACCTCCTCGTCCATGCTGAAGTAGTGGACGAGCGGCTCGATCACCCCGCCGTGGAGGTCGGCTCCCTTCTCGAGGAAGTTCGCGAGGAGGTGCAGGACCGCCAGCACGGCGATCGCCAGCGCGAGGCGACGGACGAGAACTCTGACAGGCACGGTGACACGCAGCATGAGTGCTCCATCGACGACCCAGGCGAGCTCAGGCTCGGCTCGGAGACACTAGCAGCGACCGGACGTGACCACCACCACACCCGTCGCGCGTATCCATACCGCTCGGTCGGTGAGATAGTTGTCGCATCATGTTTCTCGACCTGAGCGCTCCCACGCGCACCCCCAGCACCGGACGGCACGGCTCGACGAGCGCCGCCCGCTGTTGTCGCTGTCTCTGAGCAGCCGCTGACAGGCGGCGTCCGTCGCGGGACCACCCCGACGTGACGGCCCCTCTCGCACAGGTCTGATCCTTCCCCCGCCTTCCGGCAGTCGCCTCCCCCTGCCTGCCGCGCCCTCGCGCGGCGCGCTGCGGCGACGCCCGACGGCCCCCTCGGCCCCCGGTCTCGTGGCTTCGTCCACGCCGTCGGACTGCCGACGCTCCACGATCCCCCTCGCCACACCGTCCGTCGGCCTACCGGTCGCGTCCGGGGTGGTCCCCGTGCAGCCCCGCTGCACCTCCTGGAACGGAAGAACCCCCATGAGAACCCTCAAGGCAGCCGCCGCGGTCCTGGCGACGACCCTCCTGCTCGCCGCGTGCGGCTCGGGCGGGTCCGGCGGTGCGAGCAGCAGCGCCGCGGCGAGCGCGGACGCCGAGATCGTCATCGGCTCGACCAACGAGCCCACCGGACTGGTCCGCAACGTCGGCGGCAGCTCGGGCGTCTCGCAGACCATGACGCGCAACGTCTTCGAGGGTCTGACCTCGGTCGACGTCGACGGCCAGGTGGTCCCGACCCTCGCGAAGGACTGGGACGTGTCCGAGGACGGTCTGGTCTACACGTTCCACCTGCAGCCCGACGTGCACTTCCACGACGGCTCGGACCTCACGGCGCAGGACGTCGTCTGGAGCATCTCGCAGACCATCGCGCCCGAGTCCAAGAGCGCGCGCAAGAACGACCTGTCGGTCATCTCGTCGATCACCGCGCCCGACGACGCCACGGTCCAGCTCGACCTGTCGCGCCGCAGCCAGTCGCTGCCGTTCTACCTCGCGTCCGTGACGGTCGTGCAGGACGGCGACACCGAGCTCACGAGCGAGAACGGCACGGGCCCGTACCGGTTCGTCGAGTGGACGCAGGGTGACCACCTGACGATCGAGCGCAACGACGACTACTGGGGCGAGCCCGCGAAGAACTCGGGCGTCACGTTCCGCTTCTTCAAGGACACGACCGCGCTCAACAACGCGCTCCTGACCGGTGACCTCGACCTGGTCATCGCGGAGGACTCCCCGGACCAGCTCGTGCAGTTCGAGGGGAACGACGCGTTCACGATCACGGAGGGCACGTCGACGACCAAGCAGATCTGGGCCTTCAACGACCGCGTCGCGCCGTTCGACGACGTCCGCGTCCGCCAGGCGCTGTACAAGGCGATCGACCGCGAGAAGGTGCTCGACGCGGTGTGGGACGGCTACGGCCAGGTCATCGGCTCGATGGTCCCCCCGACCGACCCGTGGTTCGTCGACCAGGCCGACGTGCACGCGTACGACCCGCAGGCCGCGAAGGACCTCCTCGCGCAGGCCGGCGTGAGCGACCTGACGATCGCGGTCGACTACGTCGCGGGAGACCCGTCCGAGACCATCGCCCAGCTCCTCCAGTCGGACCTCCAGGCCGTGGGCGTCACGCTCACGCTCAACCCGATCGACGACGCGACCTGGTACCAGAAGATCTACACGGACCACGACTTCCAGACCACGCTCATGGGCCACGTGAACCCGCGCGACGTCGTCTGGTACGCCAACCCGGACTTCTACTGGGGCTACGACAACAAGGACGTCCAGCAGTGGGTCGCGGACGCCGACCAGGCGGCCACGACCGAGGAGCAGACGGCCCTGCTGACCCAGGTCAACGAGACGATCGGGCAGGAGGCGGCGAGCGCCTGGCTGTACCTCGACCCGCAGATCCGGGTCGCTCGCGCCGAGATCACGGGCTTCCCGGTGAACCAGGTGACGGAGAGCTTCTACGTCGCCGACATCGTGCGGGAAGGCTGACCGAGTACCCATGTCCCGCTACCTCCTGACGCGCGTCGGCACGCTGCTGCTGTCGCTGGTCCTCGCGAGCGTCGTGGTCTTCGCCGTCCTCCGGTTCCTGCCGGGGGACAGCGCGGGCACGTCGCTCGGCGTGGGCACGACGAGCGACCAGCTCGAGCAGCTGCGTGCCGACCTCGGCACCGACCAGCCCCTGTGGACGCAGTACGGGCAGTGGGTCGCGGGACTGTTCTCGGGGAGCGCGGGCACGTCGTTCGTCTCGCGCCTCCCGGTGGGCGAGCTGATCGCGAGCAAGCTGCCGATCACGCTGCCCCTGAGCCTCGCGGCCTTCGTGGTCTCGGTGCTCGTGTCGGTGCCGCTCGGGGTCGTCGCGGCGGTCCGTCGTCGCGGCGTCGTGGGGGTCACGGTCTCGGCCGTGTCGCAGCTGGGCGTCGCGGTGCCGGTCTTCTGGGTCGGCGTGATCCTGGTGTGGATCTTCGCGCTCGAGGCGGGGGTCCTGCCGCCCGGCGGGTTCCCCCGCCAGGGCTGGGAGGACCCCGCGGCGGCCGTCAGGTCGCTGGTCCTGCCCGTGGCGACCGTGGCCATCGCCATGTCGTCGGTCATGGTCCGGTACGTGCGGTCGGCGACTCTCGACGTGCTGGACCAGGACTACGTCCGCACGGCTCGCTCGCTCGGCTACGGCCGGTGGCACGCCCTCGCGCGGCACGGGCTGCGCAACGGCGCGGTCCCGGTCGTCGCGATCCTCGGGATCGAGCTCGCGACGTCGTTGCTGGGGGCCGTGGTCGTGGAGAACGTCTTCGCGCTCCCGGGCCTCGGCACGCTGCTGGTCTCGTCGGTCGAGGGCCGTGACCTGCCGGTCGTGCAGGCGCTCGTCCTGGGGCTGACGGCCCTGGTCCTCGTCACGAACTTCCTGGTCGACCTCGCCCAGCGCGGCATCGACCCCCGGCTGCGCGCCGGCTCGGCCCTCGGAGGCGCACGATGAGCATCAACCTGGGCGGGGAGATCCCCGGGGCCGCTGCGGGCCGCATCGAGGTCGAGGAGTCGCTCGCGCCGCACGTCTCGGGCGGTGCGGGGGACGCCCCGCGCGCCCGACGGCGGAGCGTCAGCCCGTCGTTCGTCGCAGGTCTGGTCATGGTCGGGCTGGTCGCGCTCGTCGGTGTCGTCGCGATCTTCTGGACGCCCTACGACGTGGGCGCGGGCGCGGCCGGCACGGGCGGGCGCCTCGAGGGGCCGAGCGCGCAGTTCTGGGCGGGCACCGACCGGCTGGGGCGCGACCTGCTGAGCCAGCTCATGGGCGGGGCGACGGTCGCGATGACCGTGGCGATCGCCTCGGTCGTCATCGCGGGCGTGCTGGGCATCACGATCGGCGTGGTCGCGGCGGCGACCACGCGGTGGGCCGACGTCGCGCTGCTCAACGTGATCGACCTGATGATCGCCTTCCCGACCCTGCTGCTGGCCATGCTCATCGTGACGGTCCGAGGTGCGTCCCTGACCTCGGCGATCGTCGCGATCGGCATCTCGGGGGCCGCGGTGATCGCGCGCGTCACGCGGGTCAACGCCGCGCGGGTGCTGCGCGAGGACTACGTGACGGCCGCGACGGCGTCGGGCACGGGCTGGTGGGGGACCATCCTGCGCCACGTCCTGCCCAACGTGGCCCCCACCCTGCTGGTCCAGCTCATGCTGCTCGCGGGCGGGGCGATCCTCGCCGAGGCGTCGCTGTCCTACCTGGGGCTCGGCTCGCCGTCGGCCCTGTCCTGGGGGCGGCTGCTCAGCGCCGCCCAGAAGTCCGTCGCGGTCCAGCCGCTCGGGGCGATCCTGCCCGGGCTGCTCATCGCGTGGACCGTGCTCGGCCTGAACCTCCTGGGCGACGGCATCCGTGAACGGACCGACCCGAGCCTGCGAGGCGACCGATGACGCGCACGACCCCTCCCACGCCGAGCACCGCCGGCCCCACGACGAGTCACACCGGGCTCGAGGTGCGGGACCTGACGGTGGCGACGTCGTCGGGCCGGGTGCTGCTCGACCGCGTGAGCTGGCGCGTCGCGCCCGGCGAGCGCCTGGGCGTGATCGGCGAGTCCGGCTCGGGCAAGTCCCTCACCGCGGCCGCGATCCTCGGTCTGCTGCCCGACGGCATGGCCGCGACCGGGCAGGTCCTGCTCGACGGGACCGACCTGCTGCCCCTCGGTGAGAAGGCCCTGCGCCGCGTGCGCGGGGCCCGCATCGCGATGGTCTTCCAGGAGCCCCTCACGGCGCTCGACCCGCTCATGACGATCGGGCGGCAGATCGCCGGGCCGCTGCGTCTGCACCGCAAGGTCTCGCGTGCGCGGGCCGCCGAGCTCGCCGCCGAGCTGTGCCGCCTGGTGCGCCTCGACGACACCGAGCGCATCCTCGGTTCCTACCCCTGGCAGCTCTCGGGCGGGCAGCGCCAGCGCGCCTGCCTCGCCATGGCCCTCGCGTGCGAGCCCGACGTCCTGATCGCCGACGAGCCCACCACGGCCCTCGACGTGACCGTCCAGGCCGAGATCCTCGCCCTGCTCGACGACCTGATCGAGCGCACCGGGACGGCCCTGGTCTTCGTGTCGCACGACCTGCCCGTGGTCGCCCGCGTCACGCGCGACCTCGTGGTCATGCGGCACGGGAAGGTCGTCGAGGCCACGAGCGTCGCGCGCGCCCTCGAGGCGCCCGAGGACCCCTACACGCGCTCGCTGCTCACCGCGGCGCGCGCCGTGACCCACCTGCCCACCCTGGAGGACCGATGAGCGACCAGCCCACGAGCGGCGACCGGCCGGTAGGCGACGCCGCGCCTCTCGTCGCGCTCGACCGCGTGCGGCGCGAGTTCGGCGGGTCGCGCCGCACACCCCCGACGACGGCGCTCGCGGGCGTCGACCTCACGGTCCGGGCCGGGCGCAGCGTGGGGATCGTGGGCGAGTCGGGAGCCGGGAAGTCGACCCTCCTGCGGCTGCTGCTCGGGCTCGACAGCCCGACGAGCGGCACCATCGCCTACCGTGGCGCACCCCTGGACCGCCGGGACCGTGCGCTCATGCGGCGGTACCGGCGCGAGGTCCAGGTCGTCCTCCAGGACCCTCGCACGTCGCTCGACCCGCGCATGACGGTCGCCCGGATCGTCGCCGAGCCGCTGCGCTCGCTCCGGATCGGTGGCGACGTGTCGGCGCGCGTCGACGAGGTGCTGGGGTGGGTGGGCCTCGACCCCGACGCCCGGACCAAGTACCCGGCCCAGTTCTCGGGCGGCCAGCGTCAGCGCATCGCGATCGCCCGGGCCCTCGCGCCCTCGCCGTCGGTCCTGGTGGGCGACGAGCCCGTGAGCGCGCTCGACGTGTCGGTCCGCGAGCAGGTCATGGACCTGCTGCGCGGGCTCCAGCGCGACCTGGGGCTCACGCTCGTCCTGGTCAGCCACGACATGGCGATCGTCGGGCAGCTGTGCGAGGAGACCGTGGTGCTGCGCGGGGGAGAGGTCGTCGAGGCCGGCCCCACGCGCGAGGTGCTGACCCGGCCGGCCGCTGCGTACACGCGTGAGCTGCTCGCGGCGGTGCCGACGCTGCCCTGAGGGGCGTGCCGCCGTCGGGCACGGCGACGCAGCGGGATCCCGTCGACGGAGAGGGTTCTCGTCGAGACAGAGGCCTGCGGACCCCTGTCTCGACGAGACCCCTCTCTCGTGGCGCCTGAACTGCGCTGCCCGACAACCCGCAACCTTCTTGCATGTCCGGAAAGGGAGACACGTCCCTGGGGTCTGTGTAATCTTTCAGCAAGAACCCGCAATTCTCTGCAATGGTGACAGGCGCGGGTTCGGCCGGCGGTCAGGCCGGTCCAGGGGGACAGGGGGAGCGGTAACGCCCCGGCACCGACGCCGGGGCGCGGACGGGCAGCCACGCACCGACGCGGGGCTGTGCGCAGCACCGAACGGAGAACGCAGCAATGATGCTCAGCCGAACAACCAGACCGGTCCGCAGGAACTCACGGCACAGACTCCTCGCCGGGCTCACGGCGCTCGCCGTGCTCACCTCGGGCCTCGTCGCCGGGGCGGTACCCGCCTCGGCCAAGGCCCCGACGCCCTCGCCCGTGGTCGCGTCGGAGAACGGTCGAGGGAACGTCGTCCTCAACATGTTCCAGTGGACGTGGGACGCGGTCGCCGCCGAGTGCACCAGCACGATCGGACCGGCCGGCTTCGGATACGTCCAGGTCTCCCCGCCCCAGGAGCACATCCAGGGCACCGCGTGGTGGACCTCCTACCAGCCCGTGAGCTACAAGATCGAGTCCAAGCTCGGCAACCGCGCCGAGTTCCAGAACATGGTCAACACCTGCAGGACCGCAGGCGTGGGCATCGTGGTGGACGCGGTCGTCAACCACACGGCGGGCGCCGACACCGGCTCGGGCACGGGCACGGGAGGGACCAGCTACTCGGTCGACAGCTTCCCCGGGGTCCCGTACGGCGCGAACGACTTCAACGACTGCCGCGCCAACATCACCAACTACGGCGACCGGTACAACGTCCAGAACTGTCGCCTCGTCTCGCTCCAGGACCTGCGCACCAGCTCCGACTACGTGCGCGGCAAGATCGCGGGCTACATGAACGACCTGCTCGGCCTGGGCGTCGCGGGCTTCCGCATCGATGCGGCCAAGCACATCCCGGCCGCCGACCTCGAGGCCATCAAGGCCAGGCTCACCAACCCGAACGTCTACTGGGTCCACGAGGTCATCGGGGCCGCGGGCGAGCCCATCCAGCCGTCCGAGTACCTGGGCAGCGGGGACTCGCACGAGTTCAACTACGCACGAGACCTCAAGAGCAGGTTCGACGGGAGCATCAAGGACCTGCGCTACATCGCCGACAACAAGCTCGCTTCCGATCGTGCGGGGGTCTTCGTCGACAACCACGACACCGAGCGCAACGGCGAGACCATGAACTACAAGTGGGGCGCCAAGTACAAGCTCGCCAACGCGTTCATGCTCTCGTGGCCCTACGGCTCACCCTCGGTCTACACGGGCTACACGTGGACCGACAAGGACGCGGGCGCGCCCGGTGCCACCAACAGCTCGGTCCCCGACGCGAGCTGCTCCAGCAGCGCCTGGACCTGCACGCAGCGCTGGACCGAGATCGCGGGCATGGTCGGCTTCCACAACACGGTCGAGGGCACGTCCGTGACGAACTGGTGGGACGACGGCAACAACAACATCGCCTACGGCCGCGGTGACAAGGGGTACGTGGCGATCAACAACACCGGTTCGGCCGTGACGCGCACCTACCAGACGTCGCTGCCCGCGAACACCTACTGCGACGTCGTGGCGAGCAAGGACTGCTCCACGACGTACACCGTGAGCTCCTCGGGGACGTTCACCGCGACGGTGCCCGCGTACGGGGCGCTCGCGCTGCACGTCGGGAAGACCGGCGGCACGCCGTGCACGGTCGACTGCCCGACCACCTCCGCCACCACCGTCTACTACTCGACCTCGAAGGGGTGGAGCGCGTACAAGGTCCACTACAGGATCGGTGCGGGCGCCTGGACCACGGCTCCCGGCGTCGACATGACCGCAGCCTGCACGGGCTGGGTCTCGCGCGAGATCCCCGCGAACGGGGCCACCGTCACGGCCGCGTTCACCAACGGCTCGGGTACGTGGGACAACAACGGCGGCAAGGACTTCAGCCTCACGGGCCGGCACGTCCAGGTCTCGGGCGGCGTCGTGACCGCGGGTGACCCGTGCGCAGGGACCGGGGGCGGCGGGCCCGGTGAGACCGAGGGCGACGCGAGCTTCTCGGTCAACGCCACCACGGTCCTGGGGCAGAGCGTCTACGTCGTGGGCAGCATCACGGCCCTCGGGTCGTGGGCACCCGCCTCGGCCAAGCCGCTCTCGGCCGCGAGCTACCCCGTCTGGAAGCTCACGCTCGACCTGCCCGCCGGGACGACCTTCGAGTACAAGTACGTCAAGAAGGACGGCGCGGGCAACGTGGTCTGGGAGAGCGGTGCCAACCGCACCGCGACGGTCGGGGCGAACGGGGCCGTGACCTTGAACGACACCTGGAAGTAGCCGCAGCAGGCAGTCCGGAGGGTCCCCGTCCGGGGGCCCTCCGGTCCGTCGTCCCTACGATGGGCGCATGACCACGAGCGAGCCCTCCAGCCCCGTCGACCCCCTGCGCGAGTCCGTCGCCGTCATGGACCGCCTGTACTCGCCCGGCGGGTGTCCGTGGGACCGCGAGCAGACGCACGAGACCCTGGTCCGCTACCTCCTCGAGGAGGCGCACGAGCTCGCCGAGGCCATCGAGACGGGCGACCGCGCGGGCATGCGCGAGGAGCTGGGCGACCTGCTGCTCCAGGTCCTGTTCCACGCGCGCATCGCGAGCGAGGACCCGGTCGACCCGTTCACGGTCGACGACGTCGCGGCCGACCTGGTCGCCAAGCTCGTCAGGCGGCACCCGCACGTGTTCGCGGACACCGCGGTCGCGACGGGCGACGGCCACGCGGCCCTGTACGCCCAGTGGGACCAGATCAAGCAGCAGGAGAAGCAGCGCGAGTCGGTCCTGGAGGGGATCCCGCTCGCGCAGGGTGCGCTGGCCCGCGCGCAGAAGGTCCTGTCCCGCGCGGAGCGCGCCGGGGTCGGGGCGGTGACCTCGGGTTCCGGCCCGACGACGGAGCCCCCGTCGGTCCCGACCCTCGCCCCGGGCGAGGCGCGGCCGGGGAGGGGAGCGGCGCCGTCGGGCACGGTGGGCGGCGCAGCCGCGGGCGACCAGGACGAGAACCGCACCGGGCCCGAGGACGCGACCGAGCGGGCGTACGGGCGCGAGCTGCTCGACGTGGTGCGCCGCGCGCAGGCCGACGGCGTGGACGCCGAGACGGCGCTGCGGGGCGCCCTGCGCGAGGTCGAGCGGGCGATCGTCGCGACCGAGACGGGCGCGAGCGCGCCTCGAGGGTGACGCACGCCGGTGCTCCGGCGGGCGTGGACGGTCGACATGCGGGCGATCGTGTCCACGTGCCGACGGCGGGAGCACTATGTGTTCCCGACCACTAGGCTGGGTTGCGACAACCCCGGACGCGCCCGACCGCCATCGTCGCCTGCCCTGCGCTCCGGACCTGGAAGCAGCCTGAAGGAGCAACCGTGGCAAGCATCGAAGCCGTTGGAGCACGCGAGATTCTCGACTCGCGCGGAAACCCCACCGTCGAGGTCGAGGTCGTTCTCGACGACGGTACCTTTGCGCGCGCAGGCGTCCCCTCGGGTGCCTCGACCGGCGCCTTCGAGGCCGTCGAGCGCCGTGACGGCGACAAGTCCCGCTACCTGGGCAAGGGCGTCGAGAACGCGGTCAACGCGGTCATCGACGAGATCGCCCCCGAGCTGATCGGCTACGAGGCAGAGGACCAGCGCCTCATCGACCAGGCGCTGATCGACCTCGACGGCACCCCGAACAAGGGCAAGCTCGGCGCGAACGCCATCCTCGGCGTCTCGCTGGCCGTCGCGAAGGCCGCAGCCAAGAGCTCGGGCCTGGACCTCTACCGCTACGTCGGTGGCCCCAACGCCCACGTCCTGCCCGTCCCCATGATGAACATCCTCAACGGTGGGTCGCACGCCGACTCCAACGTCGACATCCAGGAGTTCATGGTCGCCCCGATCGGCGCCACGTCCTTCCGTGAGGCGCTGCGCACCGGTGCAGAGGTCTACCACTCCCTGAAGTCCGTGCTCAAGAGCAAGGGCCTCGCGACGGGCCTCGGCGACGAGGGCGGCTTCGCCCCCAACCTGCCGAGCAACCGCGACGCGCTGGACCTGATCCTCGTCGCGATCGAGCAGGCCGGCTTCAAGCCGGGCGTCGACGTGGGCCTCGCGCTCGACGTCGCCGCGACCGAGTTCTTCAAGGACGGCGCGTACCAGTTCGAGGGCAAGGCGACGAGCTCGGACGAGATCATCGCGTACTACAAGCAGCTCGTGGCGGACTACCCGCTGGTCTCGATCGAGGACCCGCTGTCCGAGGACGAGTGGAGCGCCTGGTCGCAGCTCGTCGCCGAGGTCGGCGACAAGGTCCAGATCGTCGGCGACGACCTGTTCGTCACCAACCCGGAGCGCCTCGCCAAGGGCATCGAGCTCAAGTCGGCGAACTCGCTGCTCGTCAAGCTCAACCAGATCGGCACGCTCTCGGAGACCCTCGACGCCGTCGAGCTCGCGCAGCGCAACGGCTTCACCGCGATGGTCTCGCACCGTTCGGGCGAGACCGAGGACACGACGATCGCCGACCTGTCCGTCGCGACCAACGCCGGCCAGATCAAGACCGGTGCCCCCGCCCGTGGCGAGCGCATCAACAAGTACAACCAGCTCCTGCGCATCGAGGAGGCCCTGGACGACGCGGCACGCTACGCCGGCGCCTCGGCGTTCCCGCGCTGGAAGGCGTGAGCTGACGCTCACCTGCTAGCCGCGGTCTGATCGCGGTCGGCAACCGGACGCCCGGTGGTTCCTCGGAACCGCCGGGCGTCCGTGCGTCCGGGGCCCTGCACGCCCCCACGAGAGCCTGCCGCGACGTGTCGGGGCGGCGCGGGTTGTGAACGCTTGGTGTGGATCCGACCACGTTGCCCGGCACGCCGCGGACCCTGCGGCGGGCGGGGACCGCGGGACGGCACAATCGGCACCATGCCCTCGAACCGCCGCCCGTCCGCCCCTGGCGCCTCGGCGCGCCCGGGCGGCCGTGGCGCGGGGGGATCGCGCGGGGACGGACGTTCGTCGTCGGGCCGCGCCCGCAGCGCAGGCTCCAGCCCGACGACGTCGCGCGCCGACGCGGGGACGTCCGGCCCGGCGTCGGGCAAGCCGGGGGCGGCGGGCACCGCGAAGCCGACGAAGGCTGCGTCGCCGGGGAAGTCCGCGAAGTCCCCGGGCACGAAGCCGGCCGGCTCGGCGTCCGCTGCGGCGAAGGGCTCGGCGAAGAGCTCCACGAAGAAGCCCCCGGCCCCGGGCGGGGCGGCCGCCCGCTCCGGGGCGGCGAAGGCCTCCACCACCCGGACCCCTCGTGCTCGCGGTGCAGCCGGGGGCCGCGCCCCCGCGCTCGCCGACCGTCGCCGGAGCAGGTACGGCCTGCTGCTCCCCGAGGTCGTGACGGTCCGCGCCCTGGTGATGTCCGTCGTCGTGCTCCTGGCCGTGATCCTCCTGCTGCCCACCGTGCGCGCCTACGTCAACCAGACGGGCGAGCTCCGCGCGCTGCGGGCCGACGTGGCCGAGGCGCAGGCGACGCGCGACGAGCTCGAGGTCGAGCTCGGCCGGTGGGACGACCAGGCCTACGTGATCGCGCAGGCGCGCGACCGGCTCAGCTACGTCATGCCGGGCGAGCGGGCGTGGCGGGTCGTCGACCCGGACACGGTCGTCGACGACCTGGACCCGGAGACGGGGCAGGTCGTGACCGACGGACCGGTCGACGTCGCGGGGCACGCCGGGGCGCCCTGGTACACCTCGCTGTGGCGCTCGGTCCAGCTCGCGGGAGAGCAGCCGGAGCCTGCGACGGTCGACCCCGCGGGCAGCGTGCAGCCCCCGCCGCCCGCGACCGACACCCCGACCGATCCCGCGACGCCCACGGGCTGACCCGGCGGATTGCAGAACCACCCGGGGGAGCGGGGACAATGGGAGGGCGCCGGTACCCGGCGCCGGACCAGCACCGCACGCCGCAGAACGGAACCTCTCGTGAACGACTCGCACCCCGCAGCCTCCGACCTGGGCGACGTCCCGGTCCCGGGGAACCCCTCGAGCAAGTCCACGGCCGCTACCGACGGCACCGACGCCGTGCCCGTCGTCCCCCAGGCCGACCGGTCCCGCCCCGAGGTGACCCCGGAGGACCTCGAGGTCCTGCAGGAGCAGCTCGGGCGCCCGGCGCGCGGCGTCGTCGGCATCGCGGCGCGCTGCGTGTGCGGCCGCCCGCTCGTGGTGCACACCGCCCCGCGCCTGCCCGACGGCACGCCCTTCCCCACGACCTACTACCTGACGAGCCCGGGAGCGGTCGCAGGAGCCTCGACGCTCGAGGCGAACAGTGTGATGAAGGAGATGTCGGAGCGCCTCACGCAGGACGAGGAGCTCGCGGCGGCCTACGCGCGCGCGCACGAGCACTACCTCGCGGCGCGCGAGTCGCTCGGCCACGTCGAGGAGATCGCGGGCATCTCCGCAGGTGGCATGCCCGTGCGCGTCAAGTGCCTGCACGTGCTCGTGGGCCACGCGCTCGCTGCCGGCCCCGGGGTGAACCCGCTCGGCGACGAGGCGCTCGTCATGATCTCCGGCTCGTGGCGCGCGGACCGCTGCACCTGCTGACCTCCTGAGCCGGTCCACGGGCGGGCCGAGCGCCCGTCGGCAGCGCGAGGGATGGCACCCTTGATGCCATGACTTCTTCTCGTGTCGCCGCGATCGACTGCGGCACCAACTCGATCCGCCTCCTCGTCGCCGACGTCGACTCCACGACAGGCGTCCTGACCGAGCTCGACCGCCGCATGGAGGTCGTGCGGCTCGGTCAGGGCGTCGACCGCACGGGACGCCTGGCTCCCGAGGCGCTGGCCCGCACGCTCGACCAGGCGGCCGAGTACGCGGCCGTGATCGAGGAGCTCGGGGCGACGCGCACGCGCTTCGTGGCGACGTCGGCCACGCGCGACGCGGAGAACCGCGGCGAGTTCGTCGAGGGCGTGCTCGCGCGCCTGGGCGTCGAGCCCGAGGTCGTGTCCGGGAACGAGGAGGCCGAGCTGTCGTTCCGCGGGGCGACCGGCGTGGTCGCGGCGCACCACGAGGGGCCGTTCGTGGTCGTGGACCTCGGAGGAGGGTCGACCGAGATCGTGCTCGGCACCGACGCGCCCGAGGCCGCGTGGTCCATGGACGTCGGGTGCGTGCGCCTGACCGAGCGCCACCTGCGCTCGGACCCGCCGACGGCCGAGGAGATCGCGGCGGCGCGGGCCGACGTGCGCGCCGCGCTCGACGTCGCGACGCAGACCGTCCCGCTGGGCAAGGCCGCGACGCTCGTAGGGCTCGCGGGCTCGGTGACGACCGTGACCGCGCACGCGCTGGGCCTCGAGCGCTACGACCGCGACCGGATCGACGGCGCGGTGCTGACGGTCGAGCAGACGCTGACCGCGTGCGAGGACCTGCTGGGGCGCACGCGCGCCGAGCGCGAGGCGCTGGGCTTCATGCACCCGGGTCGCATCGACGTGATCGGGGCGGGGGCGCTCGTGTGGGCAGAGGTCGTGCGCCGGGTCCGCGACGACGTCGCGGCCGCGGGCGGCGAGCTCACGTCGGTCGTGACGAGCGAGCACGACATCCTGGACGGGATCGCGCTCTCGATCGCGTGAGGTTCGCGGAGTCTCCCGCCGAGAAGTGAGTAGATGCCCCTGGATCGCGTGATCCAGGGGCATCTGCTCACTTCTCGGCACGACCCGAGACTGTGCGCGCCCGGAGCAGGGCCGCCACGCGTTCCGTCAGCCGGGCGGGGTGGCGGTAGACGTCGTCGGCCGTGACGATCACGGTCCTCCACCCGAGGTCCTCGAGCCACTGCCGCTTCGCGACGTCCCGGCGCCAGGTCCGCGCGTCGGTCCGGTGCACGTCCCCGTCGTACTCGATCGCGATCTTCTCCGCGAAGTAGGTCATGTCCGGGAGCGCGACGAAGCGTCCAGCCGGGTCCAGGACGGGAACGTTGACGGCCGGGCACGGCAGGCCTGCCCGTACGAGGACGAGCCGTGCCCTGGTCTCCATGGGCGAGTCGGTCCCTGGGCGGAGGTCGTCGAGGGCCGCCCGCATCCGCGCGACACCGCGCGCCCCGGCCGGCGTGGCGTGGACGGTCGCCTCCAGCGCGGCGCGGTCGGAGACAGGGTCCTTGCGACGCAGCAGCGAGTCACCGAGAACGACCAGCTCGTCGAGGGGCAGAGCCCCGGCGAGCTGGCGCCACGCTTGCTCCGCGGTCACGACCAGCAGTCCGTTCGTCCGGCGTACCGGCGGGTCGGCGTCGTGCGTGTGGATCACGTACCCGGCCCGCCGGGGGACGACGGCGCTGCTCGGGACGCTGACGTGCACGAGGTCGTCGCGGTCGACCCGCCAGGGAAGGTCGACGCCGTCCAGACGGAGCGCGCTGCCGTGGCTGATCGCCGAGCCGGGCGGCGCGCACCTCAGCAGCGCGCCGGCCCGGACGGTGAGGTCGCCCGCCCTGGCCGCGGCGACACGCAGGCCCCGGGTGGGGATCGCCAAGCCTGGATGGCGCAGCTCCTTGGTGGAGAGGCCGGCGGCTCGGCCCTCGGCCACCGTGAACGTTTCGTCGATGCGCATGCAGGCACTGTGGCGGGAACTGCGGGGTCGCGGTCGAGTTCCCAGGGGCTTCGGTGGACAGCGGTCGCGCGGGGCGGCCTGTGCACACGGATCGCCCCGCCGAGAAGTGAGTAGATGCCCCTGGATCGCGTGATCCAGGGGCATCTACTCACTTCTCGGCGAGCGCGTGCAATGAGGAGCGCGACACGCGGTAGTTCGCTCTGACAGGTAGTGCGGTTCGCGTAGTAGTGTCTGCCGCACAGGAGCCGGTCGAGCAGGGAGTCAGGGTGGACACCACACAGCTGTTGAAGGGCGTCCTCGACGCAGCGGTCCTCGCCGTCGTCGCGGACGAGGACGGGTACGGGTACGACGTCGTGCGTCGCCTGCGGGCCGCGGGGCTCGTCGAGGTGGGTGACGCCTCGGTCTACGGCACGCTGCGCCGCCTGTACTCGGGCGGGATGCTCACGAGCTACGTGGTCCCGTCCGACGAGGGCCCGCACCGCAAGTACTACGGCATCAACGCGCAGGGGCGGGCCATGCTCGACACCCAGCGCAAGGAGTGGCAGGAGTTCTCCGGCACGCTGACCGGCCTCCTCGGGACCTCGGAAGGAGCCGCGTGATGTCCACGACCATGAGCCCCGAGGCCGTGATCCTCGACCAGGTCCACCGCTACGCCGTAGACGTCCGCGCGCACCTCGCGGACCTGTCGCCCGAGCAGGTCGACGACCTGACCGACGGCCTCGAGGCGGACCTCGCGGAGGCGCTCGCCGACATGCCGGGTGCGTTGCGGCCCGCCCCTGTGGGGAGCGAGGTGCCCGACGGCGGAGCGACCTCGTTCCTCGACGTCACCGCACGCTTCGGTCCGGCCGCCGAGTACGCCGCCGAGCTCCGGTCTGCGGCCGGTCTGGATCCCGCAGCACCGGGGCCCCGCCCGCGGATCGGGGTGCGCGGACGCCTGCTCGTGCTCGGAGGGATCTTCGAGTCGGGGTGGAAGTCCCTGTGGGCTCCGGTGACGTCCACCTCGCAGTGGGCCGCGTTCTTGGAGTTCGCTGCGGTGCTCCGTCCCGTGTGGTGGGTGCTGCGGGCGTGGGTCGTCGTTCTCGTGCTCCATGCTTGGTTCGGCTTCTCGACCGGCTTCGCCCTGGTGCCGCGCGTGCCCTTCTGGCGCCTGCTCCTGCTGGTGGCGATCGTCGTGAGCGTGCAGTGGGGGAGGGGCCGGTGGCTGCGCTGGCGCGCGGTGGACACCCTGCGCAAGGTCGTGAACGTCGTCGCGGTCGTCGTGGCTGTGCCCCTCCTCCTGGGTGCGGCCTTCGGTGCGAGCAACGGGCTCACCGGCTGGGGCGGCTCTGACGATGGCGGGTCGTACTCCTACGGCTACGAGACCGGTTACGGGGCCGGCTACGAGGCGGCTCAGCGCGAGGGGACGAGCCAGGTCCGCACAGGGAGCGGGAACGGCGGCGTGTTCGTCGACGGCTCGCAGGTCAGCAACCTGTTCGTCTACGACGCGAGCGGACGAGCCCTCCAGGACGTGCAGATCTTCGACGACCAGGGGCGCCCCGTGCGGACCATCACGGGCGAGGGCACCACGCAGGCCTGGACCCTCCCGGACTTCGAGCAGGGCTGGTACTTCCAGCCGTCGTTCTCGACCGACGGTCGCGAGCGCTGGAACGTGTACCCCTTGCGCGGGCTGCCCGAGGACGCTGTCGAGTGGGACGGCTCCGAGCGGCCGGTGCCGCTCGAGGGCGAGCAGCCGCGGTCCATGCCGTCGCCCTTCCTGCAGGCGCAGCCGCTCCTGGTGCCCTCGACGGGCGGCAGCGGACAGGCGACCACCCCTGGCGCGTCGCCTGACGCTGCGCCCGACCCGTCGGCCCCCGACGCCCCGGCCTCGCCGGAGGCTCCGGCCGGCGGCGAGACCCCGGTCGACCAGTCGGTCGAGGGGACCACGACGCCGTCGGGCCGGGGGCCGGGCGCACCCTCCCCGGCCACCGCCCGACCGGTGCTCGAGGCCTCGACGGGAGCTGCGTCGTCGGGCGGCTGACCCCACGGTCCTCGACCTGAGGTTCGTCGGGCGACCCCGTCGGTCGCCCGACGAACCTCGATCTTCACCACCTCGCAACCCTCGCCAAAACGGCCGTACCGCCCCCAAACGACGCGCAACCCGGCCGCTTGTGAAGGTTGTCACGCCCACGGATCGGACAGAAGTTCACCAAGAAGTTGAAGACGGTAATACTCTGGTTTCATGCCTCAGAATGACCTGACCTCGGTCACCCCTGCCCAGAACGCGGACAGCGCTGCGTCGCCGCGTCCCCGCAAGGTCCCCCGCATCATCGTCCTGGGTGGCGGCTCTGTCGGTCTGTACTCGGCCCGCCGTCTCCGCAAGAAGCTCGGCAAGCGCGAGGCGGCCATCGTCGTCGTCGACCCGCGCCCGTACATGACGTACGCGCCCTTCCTGCCGGAGGCCGCCGCCGGGTCGATCGACGCGCGCGACGTCGTCGCGCCCCACCGCCGTGCGCTCAAGGGCGTCGACGTGCTCCAGGGCAAGGTCGTCGAGATCGACCACGCCGGGCGCAACATCACGATCCACCCGGAGGAGGGCGACGACTACTCGGTCTCCTACGACCACCTGATCGTCGGCCTCGGCTCGGTCTCGCGCACGCTGCCCATCCCGGGCCTCGCGGAGAACGCGATCGGCTTCAAGAACGTCGAAGAGGCCATCGCGGTCCGCAACCACGTCATCAACCGGATGGACGTCGCGTCGTCCACCTGGGACCAGGACATGCGCAAGCGCATGCTCACGTTCGCCTTCATCGGCGGCGGCTTCGCCGGCATGGAGGCGATCGCCGAGATCGAGGACATGGCGCGCTACGCGACCCGCAACTACCCGACGATCAATCCCGAGGACCTGCGCTTCGTGATGATCGAGGGCTCGGGACGCATCCTGCCCGAGGTCTCCGAGCCCATGGGCCTCTACGCGCTCGAAGAGCTCAAGAAGCGTGGCATCGAGTTCCACCTCAACACGTTCCTGTC
The DNA here is from genome assembly GCF_001692445.1 of Oerskovia enterophila. Lineage (GTDB taxonomy): Bacteria > Actinomycetota > Actinomycetes > Actinomycetales > Cellulomonadaceae > Oerskovia > Oerskovia enterophila. The sequence continues at coordinate 137,893 of NZ_MAQA01000004.1, forward strand.
GTCGTGCGTCGACGGTCACGTCGTCACCTCGACGGGCGTCGAGTTCGACACCGACACGATCGTGTGGACCGCGGGCGTCAAGGCGAACCCGGTCCTCAAGGAGAGCTCGGACCTGCCGGTCGACAAGCTCGGCCGCGTGATCGTGCTCCCGACGCTCCAGGTCGCGGACGAGGACGGCAACGTCATCCCCGACGCCTGGGCAGCGGGCGACTGCGCCGCCGTCCCGGACCTGCTGAACCCCGGCAAGTTCTGCCCGCCGAACGCTCAGCACGCGATCCGTGAGGCCACGCGCCTCGCCGACAACCTGGTCGCGGTGCTGCACAGCGACGAGCCGGTCGAGTACAAGCACAAGAGCGTCGGTACGGTCGCCTCGCTCGGCCTGTACAAGGGTGTCGCGGAGCTGTTCGGCATCTTCAAGCTCAAGGGCTTCCTGGCCTGGGCCATGCACCGCAGCTACCACGTGATGGCGATGCCCACGGGCAACCGCAAGATCCGCATCGCGATCGGCTGGATGGGCCAGTTCCTCATGGGCCGCGAGCTCGTCTCGCTCGGTTCGCTGCACGACCCGCGCGCGGAGTTCCGCCAGGCGTCCGTGCCGCCCAAGGCTGCGGGCGAGCCCGTCAAGCAGGAGGCCGTGTCGTCGGCCGCCGAGGCCGAGTCGGGCGGCGGCGAGGAGAAGTCCTCCGCGACTGCTCCCACCGAGGCTGCGGGCACCGAGGCGGACCACGGTCCCGCCAAGAAGGCGACCAAGAAGGCCGCGACCAAGGCCTGAGTCACCCCCGCACGTCAGTACGTCCAGAGGGCGGTCCCGGAAGGGGCCGCCCTCTCGGCGTTCCCGGGCCGGACCGGCTGATTCCCGGGGCGGCCTCGGCCGGGGCGCGTGCCCCACCCGTGTACCTGTGGCCGCGGGATCCCCTGCCGTGCGCGGCGGCGCGCACAATGGACGGGTGAGCACTCGCATGGTCGACGACCTGCGGTCCCGGGCGGGCCGTGCCCTGTTCGAGCGTGTCGCGGGGCCGGACGGCCCGGCCGAGCGCTCCCGGATCCACGACACCCCGGGCCCGCGCTGGTTCGCACCGGACTCGGCGATCGCGCGCGTCCACGGCGACGCGTCGATGTTCGTGGGCGGGCTGCGGGCCCTGCTGCTCCAGTCGTTGCACCCGCTCGCCATGGCGGCGGTCGCGGCGCACTCGGGGTACCGGGGCGACCCGTGGGGGCGCCTGGCCCGCACGAGCACCTTCCTCGCGGTCACGACCTTCGGGACGGTCGAGCACGCGCAGCAGGCGATCGACGTGGTCCGCTCGGTGCACGTCCGCGTGCGCGGCACAGCTTCTGACAGACGCCCGTACGCGGCCGACGACCCCTGGCTGCTGCGCTGGGTCCACGTGGCCGAGGCCGACAGCTTCCTCGCCGCGCACCAGCGCTACGGCGAGCGTCCGCTCGACGCCGCGGGCTGCGACGAGTACCTGGCCCAGGCCGCGACGATCGCGGACCGGCTCGGGGCCGTGGACCCGCCGCGCTCGCGCGCCGAGCTGGCGCGGGCCTTCGAGGAGTTCCGCCCACAGCTCGCCAGGACCACCGAGTCCGACGACGTCGCTCGCTTCCTGCTGTCCGAGCCGCCTCTCCCGTTCCTCGCCCGGGGCCCGTATGCGGCGCTGGGAGCGGCCTCGGTCGCGTCGTTGCCCCCGTGGTCACGACGCATGATCCCGGTGCGGTGGCCGATGCGGGGCGAGTCGGTGCTCGTCCGCGCCGGTGGCCGGACGGTCACGAAGGCGATCCGCTGGGCGCTCGCGGGGTCGTAGCCGGACGAGTCGGGCTGCTTCGGCCGAGCCACGCTGCGCCGCTGCCGGCGGGGACAGCCGCGCCGGACGGGCGCTCCGGTCGACCGGGCCGTCGCCGGGATATCCTCACCCAGGCCCCTATAGCCCAATCGGCAGAGGCAGCCGACTTAAAATCGGCGCAGTCTGGGTTCGAGTCCCAGTGGGGGCACGCGGATGACCTGCGGTGACGCTCAAGCAAGGGACCTGCGTGGGACTTTGCAACCCCGAGCACTCGCCCGCGTTCGCGGGCGGCCTCGGGCGCGAGCGCGCATCAGATGCGTGCGAATGTCGTTCGTGCACAACGTCCAGCTCGGCTACAACGGTCTCGGGGAGACGGTGGTCCTCCCGCCCGGCTACAAGTTCGGGTCGCTCGTCAACGCTGGCGAACGCCGCTGTCGAAGCTCGAGTACACGTTCGTGCACACAACAAGTTCGGGACTTCCGCGCCTGGGTCCCAGGGGACGTGCCCGTGGCCGTCGTGCCCGGCCTCACCGTCGGCACCGGATACGTCATCGGCCAGGACTCGCTCCTCGTGTCCACCGACCGGGCAGGCATCCGTGCAGAGTGGGGCACGCCGGGCGACTCCTTCACAAAGAACGAGCTCGTCGCCCGCGTCGAAGGTCGCTTCAGCCTCGACGCACCCCGGCCTCACGGAGTCGTGAAGCTCACGCTCACCGGCCCCTGACCCCCGAACCGCCAACGGCTCCGAACCACCAGTTCGGAGCCGCTGGCGTGCTGCGAAGACGACCCACCCGAGGGGGCGGTCAGATCGCTACGACCCCGCGCGGACGGAGAGTCCTCCGGCAGTGAACGCTCTCTCCCCGCACCTGAAAAGTTCAGGCGCGGTGCAGATCGTTAAGCAGAGAGGGTAGGTACGCGCGCAGCCGCTCCGAGTAGCGGAAGTCACGCGCCTCGCTTCGCAGCGGGAGCGAGATCGTCCTTCCGTCGGCGTAATGCAGCTCGACCCGGACGTGACCAGGCCACGGCGATCTAGAACCGCTGACGTCGTGATCCGTCGCGCTTCGACCGGCGCCGACGACAGCGTCGACGAGCCCACCCCTGCTGCGCACGGTGGTCGCGTGTGTACCTACCCCTTCGTCGGTCTGATGACCTTGGATCTCGACGACCAGGCTGGTGGTGAAGACCACGATGCGCGCGGAGTGGGCCGCGCTCGCACTCTCCTGTCCCGGGCCGAGCGTTGCACCGTCGACAAACTCGATCTTGGCCGCGTCGTCGATGACGAGTGCGAGGTCGCTCAGAGCGTAGCCGTACCACCCGGGAACCGGTTCGGTACCTCCCAACAGGTCGGAGACCCCCGACTCCCCTAGAAGAATCCTCTCGTGCAGGTCGCGGATCAGGTTCTCGACAGACATCGGTTCTTCCCTCTCGTCGGTGAAGTTCGCCCGACCCTAGCGGCCCAGTCGATCCTGGCGACAGATGGCAGGGCGCACTTCACCCTCACGAGGAGCTGATGGCGATGCCACGCAAGCCTGCTGCTCGCCCGGCACCGTCGGCGCACCCGTCGTTCATGAAGGGTGGACTCGGGGCGCTCCGTCCGCATTGGGGTCCAGTGATTACACCGCCCCCTCTACGCGCGGTCGAGATCCGTGATGAGCGAGGATAGGAACATGGTCAGCCGTTCCGAGTAGCGGGACTCGCCATTGGTGCCGCGCGGGGTGGATTGTCCGCCGTCGGTGCAACGCAGATCGGCATGTCGACGATACGTCAGCGTCTTCTACGGTTCGGTGAAGGGATCCTCCACCATCGGGGCTCCGGGTTCAGTCCCAACTCGGGTCGGCCGTGCCAAGGGGCCCGCCAGTCGTGCTCTTGACTCAGTTCCTCAAGACTGAGGGTGAGAGCATCGACGTTCTCTTTCGACGAGAAGAGGTCGTTGATGCGCACGCCCATGAGTTCGATGCCCGTTGCCTTTGATGCGGGACCTACGATGTCCTTCCGTATGGCGATCATGAAGTCTGCGACAAGTCGCATGGTGATCTGCGCGGGTGGCGTGGGGACGGCGGCGGAGGCCAGGCGGAACCGTGCGAATGCGACGAGCACCTCATCGGAAGCGTACGTGATCGAGTCGATCATGAAGCGCGGTATGGCTTCTTCGGCCGAGAGCTCCGCACGAACCTTCGAGTCACCCCTGAGATTTGCCTTGGCGGCGTCCGGAGTGAGCATGTTTCCTAGCGCTTGCAGCACCGGCTCGTACATCGCAGTCTTCTTCGCGGACAACCGTTCCTCGAGTTGGCGGATTCGAGCCGCTTCGTTCTCTCGGCTCTTGGCCTTGTACGCAAAGATTGCAGCGATGATCGCTGAGCCCAGGGCGAAGAGCGCTGGGATCAGGGCCAGTATCGAGTCGCGCGTCATGGGCGGCAGCGTACTCACATTTTGTCGGACCGAGGCGGGTGAAGTTCCTGCGGGTACCTTTACCTGCCTAGACGAGCTCGAGGGAGACAGTGCCGCGCAGGCGGCGTCCGAGGGCGTCGGGTGAGATGCCGAGGTGCGCGGCGGCGGTGGCGTGGGAGATGCCCGCGTCGTGCAGGGCGTTGCGGACGTTCTCGGTCGTCGCGTCGGGCCGGCGAACAGTCGTGGTGCTCATGATGTTCCTCCTTGAACGGTACTGCTTGGTTAGTTTTGCGCGGCTTGCGTGGGGTACATCTGGGGGCGTGTCCACCGGGTTGTACCACCCAAGAAATGGCGGAATCTCGTGGTTTCTGGCGGGGGTATACGTGCTACACCTGTTCACCCGCCGTCGGCGAGCCGGGAGAGAGTTGCCGCGAGTGATTGGTCACGCTCCGAGGACGCGTGCTGATACTTGAGCGCCATGTGCGGCGTCGAGTGTCCGGCCCGGGCTTGGAGCTCGGCGACGGTGGCACCGGACTGTGCCGCGAGCGTGAACCCGGTGTGTCGCAGGTGGTGGAACCGGAAGGTCTCGGGCAGGGATGTGCGCTTCACGGCGACGTTCACCTCGTGCGCGAAGGTCGACAGGTGCAGGTGGCTGGTCTCGCCCGGGTGGCGGGGGAACGGGAGTGCGTCGTCGGGACTGTTGACCCACTGCTTGAGGTGGTCTCGAACAGCCTGGGCCCTGTGGGGTGGAACTGCGATCGTGCGGACGCCGGCCCCGGTCTTGGGAGGGCCGACGACGGGCCCGCCTGGGGGGAAGGTTACGCCGCGATCGACGCGGACGGTTTCCTCGGTCACGTCGCCGCGTCGCAGCTCGAGTACTTCACCGGCCCGGACCTGGCACCAGGCACCGAGGAGAATCGCGAGTCGCAGATGCTCGGGTACTGCGTCTGCGAGTTCGATGACCTGTGCAGGGGTAGCGGTGACGACGGGGGTCTTGGCCCTGGTCTGTGCGCCTCCGCGGATCGCGCACGGCTGGGAGGGCATCAGCCCTTCCTCGACTGCCGAGGAGCAGATTGACTTGAGGAGTGCGTACGCGCGGGCGTTGATCGTCGGCGTTCCCGACGGTAGAGCGGCGTTCCAGGCGCGGATGACGGCTGGGGTCACCTCGAGGGTGAGCGCCCCCAGGGTGGGGCCGATCTGCTTGCGGAGGTAGTGCCGATAGGTTGCCGCCGTCGAAGGCCTCAACGGTCCGCCCCGGGCGCTGCGACGGTTCGTGACCCATTCCTCGGCGTACTCCGCCAGGGCGACGCGTGAGGCCAGGCTCCCGGGTCGCAGGGCGCCGTCCAGGATCTCGGTGCGTGCCCGGGCCAGCCAGGCCGTGGCTGCACGCTTCGTGGAGAAGGTTGCGGGCGCGTTGACCGACAAATTCGGTCGAGAGCCTGGGACTGCGTACCTCACCCTGTAGTTCCCGCTCGGGAGCTGCTCGACGGTACCGAATCCGGATCGTCATGCCATGGGAACACAACCCCTCATTGCGTGGGACCTACGTGGGACCCGTCGTGCACCCGTGTGCCATTCCCTGTCTATGGACAACTGGCATTGGTGCAGGTCAGACCTGTCTATTGGTACCTGCTGGCGTCTTGTGCCTACGTGCGCAGTCTGGGTTCGAGTCCCAGTGGGGGCACTTCGGAGTTCGTATGGCAGGATCCTCCCCATGAACATCCCCCCGAAGGGCTGTGCCGCGTAGGCCCCCATCGCAGGTTCGAGCGCATCGAACCATGCCTCGGCGATCCGATCGCCTGAAGAAGGACGGCCGCTTGTCCGGCTCGGTCCACTCAGCCATCGCACGGCTGGAATCTCGTCGTTTCTGGCCCAACGCGTTGTCCGCTGACCTCGCCCTCCTGGAGACGGTCGCGCGCCAGGGGAGGTGGCCGTCGGACTGTTGCGGATGCAGCCCCGACGTCTACCAAGGACGCATCGACCTCGAGCGCGCCGCCCATGCCATGCCACGAGGCCCTGCCCGCGAGCTCCGGCGTCTGCTCGCGTCCCTCGATGCCAGGATCCTGGCGAGCGGCGCCTTCGTGGTCGAGCCACCTGCGAGCGGATGGTGGACCGTGCCGCCCGACCGTCGCTGGTGGTTCGAACGGTGATCGCAGCGGGCCGTCCACCGCTGGCACTATGACAACCCCGTCGGACCGTCCGGCTCCGGGTCCTCGGCGGCCTCCTGGCCGAGGGACACCTGGTTCCCGTCGGGGTCCAGCACGCGGGCGACGCGTTCGCCCCACGGCTGGTCCTCGGGCGGCGAGACCACGACGACCCCGGCTGCGGCCAGGTGCGACACGGCCTGGTCGCAGTCGTCGACCGCGACCCACAGGTGCGTGTGCCCGACGTCGGCGCTCTCGCGGTCGACCCCGATCCCCAGCGACGCGTCGCCCACGGCGACCGAGACGTAGACGGGTGGGCCGTCGGCGGGGAACTGGTACGTCACGGTGCCGCGCAGGAGGTCGCGGTAGAAGACGAGCGCCCGGTCGAGGTCGGTCGTGGTGAGGATGGGGAAGAGCGTGCGGAACATCGGTGGGCCGCCTCTCGCGAAGGTCTCCTCGGAGTCGTTCCCACGTTACGCCAGCAGCAGACGAGCCACTCCTGCGGGCATCCCGGGCGTGGGTCGGCGCTAGGTTGAGGGGACGAGGGCCGCCGAGCCCGCGACCGCGACGAAGGAGCACGCGATGGCAGCCGCAGGCCAGGTGGTGCTCTTCGAGCGCCGGACCGCCGAACCGTTGCTGCGCCACGTCGTGGGCGGGATCCTGCGGGCAGAGCGCACCGAGCAGGCGCGCACCCTGCTCGACGTCGCCCTCGCGGCGCAGGTCTCGACCGCGTACCTCTCGGAGGTCGAGCGCGGCCGCAAGGAGGCGTCCTCGGAGGTGCTCGCCGCGATCTGCCGCGCGCTCGGCCTGCGCGTGGTCGACCTGCTGGCGCGCAGCCAGGACGAGTTCGACGCCGAGGCGAACCGCCGTGCGGGCGTCGAGCGCCGCAGCCTCACCTCGCGGCCGCGTGCCGCGCGCGAGCTCCACGCGCTGGGTCCGACTCCCGCCAGGACGGCGTCGTCACGCCAGAGCGTGTCCACGACGACGGTCCTGCTGGTCGCGGCCTGATCGCCTCGGCTCACCCCGTCCACCGCGCCGTCCCCGGCCGGGCCCGCCTCGTCCCCTCGCCCCGCGGGCCGCGCGCTCCAGCGAGCCACCGATTCCGCCGAGGGTGAATCGCCCCCTCCCGCGCGGCGATCTGTCCGTTTCGCCGCGCGCCCGCGACCGGTCGGTGGTGTGCTGAACGGATGTCGCAGACGAACCCGGCCCCGACCCTCCAGGACCTCGTCGACCGAGCCGTGATCCTCTCGACCGAGCACCAGGCGCACTTCGCCGAGCTGGGTGGCGAGTCGGCGTGGGACGCCGACCTCGAGGCGGGCACGCTCACGTTCCACAGCGAGATCCCGCTGGTGTGCGGGGCGCACTTCCTGGGCACCGCGGCCCCGGGGACGCAGAGCTGGTTGTGGGGCTGGCACAACGTCAACAACTTCCCCGAGGGCGTCGTGGCCGCGGCCGAGCACGTCCACCAGCGCGGGGTCTCGGGAGGCATCTTCGAGCTGAGCACGGCCGAGATCCTCCTGACCGACGCGGTCCCGTACCGGCTCGCGCTCGCGGCCAAGGCCGTCACGGGCCACTTCACGCACTTCGCGGCCCCCACGGGCGGCGGGACGTGCGCATGGTTCCTGCTGACCCACCCGCGGTTCGAGCTCCCGCCGGCCTCGGTCCCGCGGGTCCTGCGCGTGATCCCGGAGGGGATCGGCAGCACGACGGTCGCCGACCACCGCCGCGCGGTGCGCGCGTACGCGGTCCTGCGCGGCCTCGACATCCGGTGGCTCGACGAGCAGACGGCTGTGGTCGGGGCGTCCGACGGCGAGGTGACGGTCGCGTTCGACGGTCACGGTCGCCTGACGAACCTGTCCGCGACGCTCACGGCCGCCCCGGAGCCGGAGCCCGCGCCGGCGCCGCCGCCCGAGCGGCCCGAGCGCCGCGGCTGGTTCGGCCGCAAGAAGTAGCCTCCCCTCCGCCCGCCCGGCTCACCGCGCGGGCGACCCGGGCGCGGGAGGTGAGCGACGCCGTCGGGCAGGGGGACCACCGTGCCCGACGGCGCCACGCACCTACGCCGCGACCGGCAGCTTGCGCGAGGTCACCACGGCGTCGGCGAGCCCGTACTCCACGGCCTGGTGGGCCGTGAAGATGCGGTCACGGTCGGTGTCGGCACGCAGCCGCTCGACGGTCTGGCCAGTGTGCCGTGCGAGGACGAGCTCGGTCTCCGCGCGCAGGCGCAGGATCTCCTGGGCCTGGAGCGTCAGGTCGGAGATGGTGCCCTCGGCGCCGCCCGAGGGCTGGTGCAGCAGGACCCGCGAGTGCTCGAGCACGAACCGCTTGCCGGGAGTCCCCGCGGCGAGCAGCACCGCGGCGGCCGACGCGGCCTGACCCATGCAGATCGTCGAGACGTCCGAGCGGATGAACTGCAGGGTGTCGTAGATGGCCATGAGCGCCGTGATCGACCCGCCGGGGGAGTTGATGTAGAGCCCGATCTCCTGGTCGGGGGCGTCCGACTCGAGGTGCAGGAGCTGGGCCATGATGACGTTGGCGACGCCGTCGTCGATCTCGGTGCCGAGGAAGATGATGCGCTCCGAGAGGAGGCGGCTGAAGACGTCGAACGCGCGCTCGCCGAGCGGGGTGCGCTCGACGACCGTCGGGATCGTGTAGGTGGACATCAGAGACCGACCTTCCGGGAGTGGGCGGTGGGGCGGACGTCGTCGACCGACGTGACGACGTGGTCGACCATGCCGTAGGCGAGGGCCTGCTCGGCCGTGAACCAGCGGTCGCGGTCGCTGTCGGCCGTGACGGTCTCGGTGGTCTGGCCCGTGTGCTCGGCCGTGAGCCGGTGCATGAGTCCCTTGGTGTACTCGAGGTTCTCGGCCTGGATCGCGATGTCCACGGCCGTCCCCCCGATCCCGGCGGACGGCTGGTGCATCATGATGCGCGCGTGGGGGAGCGAGTAGCGCTTGCCCGCGGTGCCCGTGCACAGCAGGAACTGGCCCATGCTCGCGGCGAAGCCCATCGCGAGCGTGCTGACGTCGTTGGGGACGAGCTGGATGGTGTCGTAGATCGCGAGCCCCGCGCTCACCGAGCCGCCGGGCGAGTTGATGTAGAGCGCGATGTCGGCGCGCGGGTCCTCGGCCGAGAGCAGCAGGATCTGCGCGCACACGCGGTTCGCGACGGCGTCGTCGACGGCGGTGCCGAGGACCACGATGCGCTGGTGCAGCAGGCGCGACGCGAGCTGGTCGTCGAAGGGGGAGCTGGGCGGCGGGGCCGCCTCGGTCCGCAGGAGCGGTGGCTGGTTCGTCATGCCTCGACCATCTCGCGGGGGAGGAGGGCGAGGTCGGGGTATCTGCCGGGGGCGGATCTGCCGACGGCAGACGGGATCCGCGGTGCGACGACGCACCGCGGGATCCGGTCAGACCATCGAGCGGCCCTCGTGCAGACGAGCGGCGAGCTGTGCCCGGTCGTCCGCGGCGGCGTCGAGCCCGGTGCGGCGGGCGAGCCGCAGCGCGTGCGAGGCTGCGCGGCGCTCGCCCCAGGTCGTGAGCCGGGCGCCCGTGACGACGAGGAACCGGTCGCTCGGGCGCAGCGCGCGCAGGGACGGTGAACGGAGGTCGGCGTGGGTCGGTGCGTAGGTGCTCATGAGGGGTTCTCCTTGCCGTTGATCAGGGGGAACGCGTTGAAGTGGACCTGGACGGGGCGGGCCCCGGGGGTGTCCTGCTGACCGGCGAACCGGTCGAGGACCGTGTCGCTGAAGCGCTGCCATTCGGCCTGCACCTCGGCGAGCTGCTCCTTGGTGAGCCACATGTTGATCGTGGCGAGCGTCGCGCCCGAGTCGAGCCACGCGCGGTCGAGGGTGCGGGCGTTGTCGAGGAAGTCCATGATCTTGCGCTGACGCATGGCCTCGAACTCGCGGTTGACCGCCAGCGTCGCGACGACGGCGCCTTGGTTGCCGTCGCCCGCCGCGGCCTCGTCGTCGGGCAGCTCGATGGTGAACCCGCCGGGCGCCCGCTCCCACCAGCGCTCGCGGGCGGTGCCACGGCCCGGGACCTCCTGGACGAACCCGTGACGCTCGAGCTGGCGCAGGTGGTAGCTCGTGGCGCCGCTCGACTCGCCGAGCAGCTCGGCCAGACCGCTCGCTGTCAGTGCGCTGTGGTGCCCCAGGAGATCGAGGATCTGGATCCGCAACGGGTGCGACAGCGCCTTGAGCGCGTCAGGGCCGACGGGCCGCTGAGTGCGGGGCTCGGGTGCCTGCTCGGGTTCGTGGTTCGTGGGCATGACACTACCGTAGCGATGCAAAGATCTCTTTGCAAGAGTTTCTTTGCAAGAAGTTCTTTGGAACCGGTGGTGGTGGCGTGGCGCGGTGGTCCGCGGGGTACGGAGCGTTGCGCCACGCCAAGCGGGCGGGGGGCCTCAGTCCGTGGCCCTGCGTCCGCCGCGCTTGTAGGCGTCCAGGTCGTCGTTGAGCCGTTCGAGCAGCTCGCCCAGCAGTGCCCTGTCCAGGCGTGACCAGTCGGCCAGGACCTCGGCGTAGAGCTCGGTGCGCATCTCGCGGTGCCGGGCCAGCTCGTCGACGCCCTGCGGCGTGGCCTCGACCAGGACGGCGCGCCCGTCCGCAGGGTCGCGCGTGCGGCGGGCGAGGCCGGCCCTCTCCATCGCGACGACCTGCCGGGTCACGGTCGAGGCGTCGAGGCCCAGGTGGTCGGCAAGGGTGTTGACGTTCTGGGCCCCGTCGACGAGGAGGTCGTGGAGCAGGAGGTAGGCCGACCTGTCGAGGGTGCCGCTCGGCGGCCCCCCGGCCCGGACCGACTTGGCCCGTCCCGCGGCCGTGGTCCGTTCGGCGCGCCGCAGGAGCTGGGCGAGCTCGAGCTCGATGGTCGAGAGCACCTCGCGCGCGGCCGGATCGGGCGCCCCGGTGCTGCCGTCGGCGAGGCGATCCGCAGAACTGTTACCCCGAGCAACTGTCATGGGTGTATTCTACAGGTAGTTATCTGCATGATGCAGGTAAATCCCGGCGGAGCCCCAGCGGCCCGCGCACCAGCACCCACCAGACCCCGGGGGACGTGTGTCCAGAACCACCAGGAACGAGCCCAACAAGACCGCGATCTACGCGACCGCCCTCACGGCCTTCTTCGCGATCGCCGGTATCGCCGTGGTCGACCCGATCCTGCCGATCATCGGCCAGGAGATCGGCGCGACCACCTGGCAGATCGAGCTGCTCTTCACCGCGTACATCGCCGTCATGGCGATCGGCATGATCCCGGCCGTCCTGGCGACGGGCAGGTTCGGCTACAAGAAGGTCCTCGGCGCGGGCGTGAGCCTGGTCGCGGTCGCGGCGATCCTCGCCGCCCTCTCGCAGAGCATCGGCCAGCTCGCCGCGCTGCGCGGGCTGTGGGGCCTGGGCAACGCGATGTTCTTCGCGACCGCGATGGTCCTGCTCGTCTCCTTGGCCAACGACCGCGAGTGGGTCGTGGGCCTGTTCGAGACGTGCGTGGGCCTGGGCTTCGCGGTGGGCCCGCTCATCGGCGGGCTGCTGGGCCAGTTCAGCTGGCGCATCCCGTTCCTCGCGTGCGGCCTGTTCATGATCGTCGCGCTCGCGCTGTCGATCACGCGCCTCAAGGACCCGGCCGAGAAGCCCGCGCCTCTCCACGTGGGGCAGGTCTTCGCGCTCTTCCGCAAGCCCGGCTTCCGGGCGCTGTGCATCGTGACCGCGGCCTACAACTTCGTGTTCTTCATCATCCTGGGCTACACGCCCGTGTTCCTGGGGCTCGACGTCATCCCGCTCGGCCTCGTCTTCACGGCGTGGGGCATCGGGCTCGCGTTCGGCATCCTGGTCGTGGGTCACCGGCTCGCGCACGCGGTCGGCGCGGTCCAGACCATGGGGATCGCGGTCGGTGGCGTGCTCCTGGCCACCGTGGCCCTCGCGCTCGACCTCGGCACGGCCTGGTCGGTCGTCGTCCTGGTGGTCGCGGGCGTGTTCATGGGCATCGCCAACGCGAACCTGACCGACCTCTCGCTCGCGCTCGGCAGCCCCGACCGCCGTGTGACCACGGGCGCCTTCAACCTGGTCCGGTGGGGCTTCGCCGCCCCGGCGCCCGTGATCGCGGGCCTGCTCCACCCGGTCGGCCTCACGGTCCCGTACTGGGTCGGCGCGGGCGTGCTCCTCGTCGGGGTCGTCGCGTTCCTCGCGACGGCTCACCAGATGGCGGGCGAGCTGGGGGAGTCGGTCCTGTGGTCGCGCTGGAACCGCCGGGCCCGGGCCGTCGAGGGGACGCCCGAGGAAGCGCTCGGCGAGATCTGAGCGGGTGGTGGGCGGCGCCGTCGGGCCGGGCGGGACCTCCCGTCCGCGATGCCCGACGGCGCCGCTCGCCCCTCGCCTACGCCTCGCCCGGGCCAGAGGAGCCGGGGGCCTCGTGCTCGTGCGCGCCGTCCTCGCGCACGACGCGCAGCAGCCCGGCGAGCCCGGCCTGGAGACCTTCGAGCTCGGCGATCGTGAGCCGTGCGAGGGTCTCGGGCCCGGCGGGCCCGTCGTTGGCGACGATGCTGCGCACGGCCTCGGCCCCGCGCTCGGTCGCGGCGACGAGGCGGACGCGTCCGTCCTCGGGGTCGGGGCGCCGGGACGCCATGCCGGCGGCCTCGAGCCGGTCGACGATCCCGGAGATCGTCGCCGGGCTCACGCCCAGGACCTCGCCGAGGTGGGTCGTGCTGCGCTCGCCGTCGATGAGCAGGATCCCCAGCGCGCGCATCTGCTGGGCGGTCAGGTGCGTGCGCATGAGCGGCTCGAGACGCCGTGCGAGCACGAGCTCCTGCAGGGTGCTCTGCGCCTCGACGAGCTCGTGCTCGAGCCGGGCGCGGTGGGGGTCGGGGGACGGGGTCACGCGGCAGACTCTAGCGGAGGCACCACGCGCGTCCTGGCCCTGCGAGGCCTCGTGACCTGCGGTTTCCCGGCTGCTGGGACGCGGGAACTTCTCGGAATTGCTTAGCGTTAGGCTAACGACCCCGCGACGACGACGTCGTGACAATCCACCGTGCCCTGGAGGCCCCGTGTTCCGTCTCGCCCGAACGTCGCTGGCGAACCGCGCCGTCGTCGCGCTCGCCACGATCGCGATAGCCGTGTTCGGCGTCGTCAGCATGGGATCGCTCAAGCAGGAGCTCATCCCGAGCCTGCAGATCCCCACCGCCGCCGTCGTCGCCGTGTACCCCGGGTCCGCCCCCGCGATCGTCGAGCAGCAGGTCACGACTCCCCTCGAGACCGCTGCGCGGGGTGTCGACGGCGTCGAGGACGTCACGTCGAGCTCCTCGACCGGCATGTCCGTGACGACCGTGCAGTTCACGTACGGCACCGACATGGACCTCGCGGCCCAGCAGCTCCAGACCGCGGTCACGCGCGTGAGCAGCCAGCTGCCCGCCGACGTGGACCCGACCGTCGTGACCGGCTCGGTCGACGACCTCCCCGTGATCCAGCTCGCCGTCTCGGGCGGGGCCGACGAGGCCGCGCTCGCGGAGACGGTCAACGGTGTCGTGGTCCCCGCCCTCGAAGAGGTCGCGGACGTGCGCAGCGTCGCGGTCAGCGGCGTCGCCGACCAGCAGGTCACGATCGACCTCGACGTCGCGGCCCTCGCCGCAGCGGGCCTGAGCCCGGCCCAGGTCACCACGATCCTCCAGGACAACGGGGTGGTCGTCCCGGCCGGGACGGTCGCCGCGGGCGACCGCACCCTGTCCGTCCAGGTCGGCTCGGCCATCACGAGCGCCGACGACCTGGTCAACCTGCCCCTGGTCGTCTCTCCCTCGGCAGCAGGCCCGACGGCGCCTGCCGGCCCGAGCGCCCCCGTGACCCTGGGCGACGTCGCGACCGTGACGGTGGGCCCCCAGCCCGCGACCTCCTACTCGCGCCTCGACGGCGAGCCCGCGCTCGCCGTGGCGATCACCAAGACCCCGGCCGGCAACACGGTCGAGGTCTCGCACGCGATCCAGACCGCGATCGACGACATGGACGGTGCCCTCGAGGCGAGCGACGTGCGCGTCGAGGTCGTGTTCGACCAGGCCCCGTTCATCGAGGAGTCCATCGAGGGCCTCGCGACCGAGGGCCTGCTCGGCCTCGTGTTCGCGGTCGTCGTGATCCTGCTGTTCCTCGCGTCCCTGCGCTCGACCCTGGTCTCGGCCGTCTCGATCCCGCTGTCCCTGTTCGTCACGTTCATCGTCATGAACGCGACCGGGTACACCCTGAACATCCTGACCCTCGGGGCCATGACGGTCGCGATCGGGCGCGTGGTCGACGACTCGATCGTCGTGATCGAGAACATCAAGAGACACCTGTCCTACGGCGAGAAGAAGACCACCGCGATCCTCACCGCGGTCAAGGAGGTCGGCGGCGCCATCACCGCATCGACGGTCTGCACCGTCGCGGTCTTCCTGCCCATCGCGCTGGTCGGCGGCATGGTCGGCGAGCTGTTCCGTCCGTTCGCCATGACGGTCGCGATCGCCATGACCGCGTCGCTGCTCGTCGCCCTGACGATCGTCCCCGTCCTGGCCTACTGGTTCATCAAGGCCCCCGCGGTCCCGGCCGACCCCGAGCAGGCCCGCATCGTCGCCGAGCAGGCGCGCGAGGCGGCCGAGCTCAAGGAGCGCCGCGGGCTGTGGCAGCGCGGCTACCTGCCGACGCTCAACGCCGCACTGCGCCACCCCGCCATCACGCTGACCGTCGCGGTCGCCGTCCTCGCGGGCACGGTCGCGCTCGTGCCGCGCCTCGAGACCAACTTCCTGGGCGACTCCGGCCAGGACACCCTCACGGTCACCGAGTCCTTCGCCCCGGGCACGTCGCTCGAGACCCAGGACGCCGCGGCCCGCGAGGTCGAGCAGGCGCTCATGGACCTCGACTCGGTCGACACCGTCCAGACGACGGTCGGCACCGCGGGCGGCCCCGAGGCCGCGTTCTTCGGTGGCGGCGGGTCGCCGCAGGCCACGTTCTCCCTGACCCTCGCGGCCGACGCCGACGGCGTCGAGGCGCAGCAGGAGGTCCGCGACGCGGTCGCGGACCTGGGCGGCGAGGACTCCGAGGGCATCACGGTCGCCGGTGCGGACGCCGCGTTCGGCAGCTCGACCGTCGACCTCGTGGTGCGCGCCCCCGACACCGAGACGCTGGCCGCCGCGGCGGACCAGGTCCAGCAGGTCGCCGAGGACACCGAGGGGGCCTCCGAGGTCACCAACAACCTCGCGAGCGCCCAGTCCACGATCCAGGTGACCGTCGACCGGGACGCCGCGGCCGCCGTCGGGCTCACCGAGACGCAGGTCGCCGGGACCGTCGCGAGCCTCATGTCCCCGGCCCCCGTGGGGAGCGTGAACCTGGGTGACGGGCCCGTGCAGGTGCGCGTCGCCGTCGGGCAGGCTCCTGCCACGGTCGACGAGCTCGAGGCGCTCGTGGTGCCCACGGCCGCGGGCGTCGTCCCGCTCACCCAGATCGCGAGCATCGACGAGGTCGACGTGCCCACGTCGATCTCCCGGGTCAACGGCGAGCGCAGCGCGACCATCGCGGTCACGCCCGCCGGCCAGGACCTCGGCACGCTGACCACGGCCCTCACGGCCGCGATCGAGGACCTCGACCTGCCGGGCGGGGCGACCGTCGAGCTCGGCGGCGTCGCGACCCAGCAGGCCGACGCGTTCGCCGACCTGGGCCTCGCGCTGCTGGTCGCGATCGCGATCGTCTACCTCGTCATGGTCGCGACCTTCCGCAGCCTGCTCCAGCCGTTCATCCTGCTCGTGTCGATCCCCTTCGCCGCGACCGGTGCGCTGCTCCTGCTGCTCGCCACGGGCACACCGCTCGGGGTGCCCGCGCTCATCGGCATGCTCATGCTGGTGGGGATCGTGGTCTCGAACGCGATCGTCCTCATCGACCTCATCAACCAGTACCGCGAGCAGGGCCGCGGGCTGGACGAGGCCGTGCTCGAGGGCTCGCGCCAGCGACTGCGCCCCATCGTCATGACGGCCGCGGCGACGATCTTCGCGCTCACGCCCATGGCGATCGGCATCACGGGCGGCGGCTCGTTCATCTCGCAGCCGCTCGCGCTCGTCGTGATCGGCGGGCTCCTGACGTCGACGCTGCTCACGCTCGTCGTGGTGCCCGTGCTCTACACGATCGCCGAGCGTGCGGGCGAGAAGCGCGCCGCCCGGCGCGCCGCGAAGCGTGAGGCCGAGGCCGCGGAGCTCGTCGACAGGAGCACGGCGAAGCCGGAGGCCGAGCCCGCGGTCTGACCCCCCGGGGCAACTGCCCGCGGGCCCGCCGCGCGCGGGCCCAGCACGCCGAGGCCCGCCCGTCCGGAAGGACGGGCGGGCCTCGGCGTGTCCTCAGTCGTCGGCGGTCACGAGCACGGGCGCGAGCGCCTCGTCGAGCCAGTCGAAGACCCGCTGCTCGGTCAGGGCGCGCGCGAGGGGCTGACAGTGCAGGTTCGCCCCCTCGGCCGCGGTGAACCGCACGAGCGTCGCGACGTCGGGCGCGAGCCGCACGAGCTCGTCGGACTGGCCCGGCCAGAACTGCTCGCCCTCGGGGGCCGTGACGAGCAGGGGAGTGGTGATGCGTGCGGCGACGTCCCGCAGGTCGTACTTCTGGACCTCGCGGAGAGTGGCGGCGTACCCCTCGACCCTGTAGGGGCGGGAGCGGAACCGCCAGGTGGCCGCAGTGGCCTTCGACAGACGCAGGCCCATGTCCATGTCCCGGTCGAACGCGTGGTCCTTGCCCTCGTCGAGGAGCTTGAGGAGCGTCTTCGGCATCGTCCGGGTCCAGGAGGCCGCGACCTCGACGACCCCGGGATCGACGACGGCCGCGGCAGGACGGTGCTCGAACGCCAGCGCGCGCGGCACCCAGTAGCCCCCCTGGCTCGACCCGTAGACCGCGATCCGTGCGGCATCGACGTCGTGGCGGTCCACGAGCGCGTCGAGCACGGGGGTCAGGACCGCCTCGAAGTCGTGGCGGAACGGCACCTGGTGCTCGAACAGCATCGACTGCTGACCCGGTCCGTCGAACACGAAGGCGTGGTACCCGCGGCGCAGCGCGCCCGCCACGCACGCCGTCCACATCGAGGTCAGCGAGCCGTCGGACCCGTTGACCGCGACGAGCAGCGAGCGCGGGGGGACCCGCCCCGGGTCGGCCGCGATCGCTGCGGTGGACGCGGCGTCGGACGCGCTGAAGAAGTACCCGGGCAGCGTCGTGCCCTCGTACGGGACGTCGATGCGCTCGACGACGAGCCCGCTCGTCCCGACCCACCGGTCCCACGCGTCGCGATGCTTGCGGAACGTGGGCAGGAGCAGGCTGTCGTCCTCGAGCGCGGCCACCGCGTCGACCGCGACCGCGTAGTACGCCGACGCCCGCAGGAACGCGGCGGCGGCGCTCGCGTCGTGCCCGGCGGCCGCCGCGTCCGTGGCGATCCCGGCGACCCGGTCGCCGAGATCGTGCCACGCGTCGAACCATCCCCTGTGATCCTTGTCGCGCACGTGCGCGACGGCAGCGAGCACCTCGCCCACGTCGGCGGCCCCGCTCGAGGCGCCGCCGAGGACGGTCCGGATCTCGTAGTCGCGGTCGTGGTCGCCGGAGAACCCGGCGTCGAACGGGTCGTGGTGGGCTGGCATGGCGATCCTCTTCCGCGACGTGCAGGGACGGAGCCGACGGGCGTCGGGCCCCTTCCGACGATCCTCCCGATCCCGTCGGCCCACCACCCGGCCCGACGGCGTCGCTCAGCTCGGGCGCGCCACGCCCGTCTCGTACGCCAGGACCACGGCCTGGACGCGGTCGCGCAGACCGAGCTTGCCCAGCACCCGCCCGACGTGGGTCTTGACCGTGGCCTCGGAGACCACGAAGCGCGCCGCGATCTCGGCGTTCGACAGTCCCTCGCCCAGCGCGGCGAAGACCTCGAGCTCGCGTGCGGTCAGCTCCCGCAGGCGGGGGTCGTCGACACCGTGCCCCGGGCCGGCAGCCCCCTGGGCGTGCGCGTCCTCGGGCAGGTAGCCCGCGAACATCTCGAGCATCCGGCGCGTGACCCGCGGCGAGACGGCGGCGTCGCCGCTCGCGACGTTGCGGATCGCGCCGACCAGCTCGGCGGGCCGGGCGTCCTTGAGGAGGAACCCGCTCGCACCCACGCGCAGCGCCGCGAACGCGTACTCGTCGAGGTCGAACGTCGTGAGGATGATGACCCGGCTCGCGGGGAGCTCGGCGACGATCCGCTCGGTCGCGTCGATCCCGTTGACACCGGGCATGCGTACGTCCATGAGGATCACGTCGGGGCGCAGGGCCGTGGCCTGGGCGAACGCGGTCTCGCCGTCGCTCGCCTCGCCGACCACCTCGATGTCGTCCTCGGCGGCCAGGATCATGCGGAAGCCCATGCGCAGCAGCGACTGGTCGTCGACGAGCAGGACCCGGACCGGGTGCGCGGCGTCGTGCGGCACGGCGCCCTCGGCACCACCCGGACGCTCCGCGGGCGGGAGGCTCACAGCGCGACCCCCGTGCCGCCGTCGGGCCGGGACGCCTGGTCGCTCCCCGTGCGGTCGAGGCGCAGCCTCGCCACGACCTCCCAGCCCGAGCCCGTGGGACCGGCCGTGACCGTCCCCCCGTAGACGGCCGCACGTTCGCGCATCCCGATGATCCCTCTTCCTGTGCCGATGGGTTGGTCGCCCGCGATGCCCGCGGGCAGCGGGCGGGCGTCCGCGCCGTCCCGGGCCGTCCCGCCCGGTGCGCGGCCCGCCTTGTTGGTGACCGTGATCTCGAGCCAGTCTCCACCGTCGGGTGCGCCCGCGTCACGCCGGGCGATCTCCACCACGACCATGGGCGTCAGGGGCGCGTAGCGCAGGACGTTGGTCAGCGACTCCTGCACGATCCGGTGCGCGGCCTGGCGCAGGCCCGGGTCGGGGTCCGGCTGGACGCCGACCCGCACGAGCCGCACGGGCAGGCCCGCGTGCCGGAAGCGTTCTGCGATGTCCTCCATGGTCGGGACGTCGGCGGTCGGGGAGAGCGGGGCGACCGAGCCGTCGGGGTCGCGCAGGACCCCCAGGACCCGGCGCATGTCGGCGAGCGCGGCCCGGCCCGTCTCGGTCAGCTCGTCGAGCGCCTGGCCCGCGAGCTCGGGGTCCTTGGCGCCCAGGGCCTTGGCGCCGTCGGCGAGCGCGACCATGACGGTCAGGCTGTGCGCGACGACGTCGTGCATCTCGCGCGAGATCCTCGCGCGCTCGGCCGCGGCCGCGAGCTGGGCCTGCTGGTCGCGGTCGCGTGCGATCGCGTTGGCGCGCCCCACGAGGTCCGCGACGTGCTGACGCCGCCCGCGCACGCTCGACCCGATCGCGATGCCCAGCAGCGCGAACGTGAGCGTGATCGCGACGGCCGCGACCCGGGCTCCCGTGACCTCGCCGCTGCCCACCTCGGCGCGCACGATGGCCCCGGACTCGCTCACCGCGAAGTCGTACCAGATCATCTCCGCGGCACACACGGTCAGGACCAGCGCGCCCAGCACGCTCCACGCCACGGCGGGGCGGTACGTCGTCGCGACCGCGTAGATCGCGAACGCGACCGCGAGCTCGAAGCCCGCAGAGTCGCCGCTGAGGGCGATCGTGAGGACCGCGAGGACCCCGATGACCGCGGCGGTCAGGAGCGGGTTGCGGCGGCGCCACAGCAGCACCGCGCCGCCCGCGAGCGTCGCGGCGGCGACGCCGTAGCGTGCGTGCTCGGGCGGCAGCAGGGTCGTCAGCAGGCCGGGGACGGTGAACCAGGCCGCGACGAACCAGTCCATGACGACCGGGTGACGCACGAAGTACCGGCGGACCGGCCCGAGCTTGCGCGCGTCGAGCTCGGTGAAGACCGCGATGCTGCCCGAGCGCGGCCGGGTGGAGGGCTTGGGTGCCTTGCCGGCACCGGGGACGCCGGGCGCCCCGGGACGCACGGCGCCCGACGCCGGACCACGGGTCTCGTGGTCCGGCGCCGGGCTGTGCGCGGCGCGGGAGATGGTCAGGCGTCCCGACGCTTGAGCAGCACCGCGGCGACGACCAGGACCAGGACGGTCCAGCCGACGAGGACGCCGTAGCCGACCCACGGTTCGAGCGCGCCCGAGGCGGAGGCTCCGGTCATGGGGTCGATCGACCCGCCCGTGGCGAGCAGTCGCTCACCGGCCACCCCGGGGAGGAACTTGTAGATGTTCTCCACGACCTTGTTGCCCGTGGCCATCGCGACGATCGACAGGATCTGCGGGACCACCATGAGCAGGCCGACGACCGTGAAGATCGCTCCGGCCGTGCTCCGGAGCAGCGCGCCGATGCCGAGCGAGAGAGCCGAGATGGTCGCCACGTAGAGCGCCGCGCCGACGAGGATGCGCACGTTGTCGCTCGACCCGAGGTCCAGGGCCATGCCCTGGTTCGACAGCAGCGGGGCCGTGACGAGAGCCGAGAGGCCGACGCCGAGGAGCGTGACGACGAAGCTCGTCACGAAGAGCACGGCCAGCTTGGCGAAGAACGCCGGCAGGCGGCGCGGGACGGCGGAGAACGTCGAGCGGATCATGCCCGTGGAGTACTCGCCGGTGATCGCGAGCACTCCGAGCACCGCGATGGCGAGCTGTCCGACCGAGTAGCCGATCGTCACGATCGTCGCCGAGGGGAAGAAGTCGGACATCGACGCGCCGTCGGCCCCGCTCGTCTCGACGTCGGGGATGTTGATGATCGCGGCGAACATCAGTGCGATCCCGACCATGACCACGACCGTGATCGCGAGCGTCCACACGGTCGAGCGCAGGGTCCAGAGCTTGATCCACTCGGACTTGAGGACACCGCCGAAGGTGAGGCGGGCGGACGAGGCGCGCTGCGCCGTCGGGCGTGCTGCGGAGACGGTGGCGGCGGTCATCGCTTGGCTCCTTCGGAGATCGGGGCGTCGGCCGGAGAGTCGACGCCGTGGCCCACGTGCTGGGTCGCGGACTCGGTCTGGTACTCGACCGAGTCGGCCGTGAGGAGCATGTACGCCTCCTCGAGGGTCGAGGTCACGGGCGTGAGCTCGTGCAGGACGATGCCGGACGCCGCGGCGAGCTCGCCGATGCCGGGCGCCTCGACGCCCGTGATCTGGAGCAGGCTGGGCTCGTCCGACGTGACCGTCGCGCCATCGCGGGTCAGCAGCTCGGCGAGCTGCGTGGCCTGCGGGGTGCGGACGCGGACCGTGTGCTGGGCGCCGCCGTCGACGATGTCCTTGACGGGCGCGTTCGCGATGATGCGTCCCTTGCCGATCACGATGATGTGGTCCGCGGTCAGCGCGACCTCGCTCATGAGGTGGCTGGACAGGAAGACCGTCCGGCCCTCGGACGCGAGGTAGCGGGCCAGGTTGCGGACCCAGAGGACGCCCTCGGGGTCGAGGCCGTTGACCGGCTCGTCGAGGATGAGCGTCTTGGGGTCGCCCAGCAGCGCTGACGCGATGCCCAGGCGCTGACCCATGCCGAGCGAGAAGCCGCCGACGCGCTTCTTCGCGACCGACTGCAGACCGGTCATCTCGATGACCTCCTGCACGCGGGTCTTCGGGATGTTGTGCGTGGCCGCCATCGCGAGGAGGTGGTTGTAGGCGCTGCGGCCCGTGTGCACGGCCTTCGCGTCGAGGAGGGCCCCGACCTCGGTCAGGGGCGAACGGTGCGCGGCGTAGGGCTGACCGTTGACGGTCACGGAACCGGCCGTCGGGCGGTCGAGCCCCATGATCATGCGCATCGTGGTCGACTTGCCGGCGCCGTTCGGGCCCAGGAAGCCCGTGACCTGGCCGGGCTGGACGGTGAAGGAGATCCCGTCGACAGCTGTCTTGGGCCCGTACCGCTTGGTCAGGCCTCGTGCTTCGATCATGCTCGCCCCTCGGGTGGGTTGCGTGTGGTGGCTCGTACGTCCTCCAGCCTAGGGACCGGGGCGTCCGCAGGGATGCCCCCGCACGGTCGATCTTCACGACCGGGTCGCGTACGCCGCAAGGATGACGTCGTCGACCAGGGGAGCGATCCTGCGCCCCGAGCGGGTGGAAAAGTCGGACGAAGCCCCCGGGAACACCGGCGCGAACCCGCTCGTTGCATAGGATGGAAACACGGCCAGCGACACCCGCCTCGCCAGAGGGCACTGGACGCCGCGACCAGGAGGAAGCATGAGCAACCCCGTCTTCAACAACAGCGCCATCTTCGGCGAGCCCAAGCGCGCGCGCACCAACCAGGGGGCTGCGGGCACCGTCCAGCAGAACCCCGCGTACGGCACGCCCCCGCAGCAGGCCCAGTACGGCAGCTACGGCGCCCAGACCGCCGACGCCGCGACGCTCGACGCCATGTACAACGCGCCGACCGCGACGACCGCGGACACCAAGCGCCTGACGTACGACGACGTCATCATCAAGACCGGTGGGCTGCTCGCTCTGCTCGTCGTCGTGGGCGCCGCGAGCTGGCAGCTCGTCGACACCATGCCGTTCCTGTGGATCGGCGGCGCGATCGTCGGCCTGGTCCTGGGTCTGGTCAACGCGTTCAAGAAGAGCCCGAGCCCCGCGCTCATCGTGGCGTACACGATCGCGCAGGGCGCGTTCCTCGGTGGGATCAGCGCGTTCTACAACACGCAGTGGAACGGCGTCGTGGTCCAGGCGGTCCTCGCGACCGTCACGACGTTCGCCGCAGCCCTCTTCCTCTTCAAGTCCGGCAAGGTGCGCGTCACGCCCAAGTTCACGCGCTGGCTCATCATCGCGATGGTCGGCTACCTGGCCTTCTCGCTCGTCAACCTCCTGCTGACGATGACGGGCGTCCTCGACGGCTGGGGCATGCGCTCGGGCGGCCTCGGCATCATCGTCGGTCTCGTCGCGGTCGGTCTCGCGGCCGCCTCGCTCATCGTCGACTTCGACTCGATCAAGCGCGGCGTCGAGGCCGGCGTCCCCGCCAAGTTCGCCTGGTCGGCAGCGTTCGGCCTCATGGTCACGCTCATCTGGCTGTACCTCGAGTTCCTGCGTCTGTTCGCGATCCTGCAGGGCAACGACTGACCTTGGCCGACGCCCGGAAGAAGTCCCCGGCACCCGCTTCGGAACCCGTTCCGACGCGGGTGCCGGTCTTTGCCGCCGGCCTCGTGCTGGCTGCCTTCACGCTGCTCGCCCTCCAGGTGCCCTACGGGCTCCTCGTGGGTCGCAGCCTCCCCAACGCCGTCGCGTGGATCACGGTCGCCGCGGTCGTCATCCTGCTCGTGATGCTCACGGCCGGTGCGGTCGTCGCCTGGCTCGGGCACCGCATCTCGCGCGAGTGGGACGAGCGCAAGGCGACCACGCTCTTCTTCGTGCTCGGTTTCGTCGGGGTCGGGATCTGGAGCTTCATGGTGCTCGGCTCGCTGCTGAGCGCCGCGACCGGGAACCCGGGCACCGCGACGAGCGGCGTCGCCCTGGCCTCGGTGCTGTACCTGGCGGTGGCAGGAGGTCTGAGCGGCGCCGTCGGGCGGTACTTCGCACGTGACGCTGCGGACCGTCCTCTGCTCGTCGTGGTCCTCGGGGTCGCGGTCGCCCTGTGTGCCGTGCTGGGCGGGATGGCCCTCGGCAGCGCATGATCGGTGCATGAAGTTCGCACACCACATCTCCGACCTCGTCGGCGGGACACCCCTGGTCCGGCTCGGATCGGTGACCGACGGCCTCTCTGCGACGATCCTCGCCAAGGTCGAGTACCTCAACCCCGGCGGCTCCGTGAAGGACCGCATCGCGCTCAAGATGATCGAGGCGGCCGAGGCCTCCGGCGAGCTCGCTCCCGGCGGCACGATCGTCGAGCCGACCTCGGGGAACACCGGCGTCGGGCTCGCGCTCGTGGCGCAGCGCAAGGGGTACGACTGCGTGTTCGTCTGCCCCGACAAGGTGAGCCAGGACAAGCGTGACGTCCTGGCCGCCTACGGGGCGCGCGTCGTCGTGACCCCCACGGCCGTGGCTCCCGACCACCCCGACTCCTACTACTCGGTCTCGGACAGGCTCGTCGCCGAGATCCCCGGGGCCTGGAAGCCCAACCAGTACGCCAACCCCAACGGCCCCGCGTCCCACTACGAGAGCACGGGCCCGGAGATCTGGGCCGACACCGACGGCCGCGTCACGCACCTCGTGGCGGGCGTCGGGACGGGCGGGACCATCACGGGGACCGGTCGGTACCTCAAGGACGTGTCGGCCCCGCGGGAGGCCGAGGCCGGTGGCCGGGTGCACGTCGTCGGGGCCGACCCCGCCGGGTCCGTCTACTCGGGCGGCGACGGTCGTCCCTACCTGGTCGAGGGCGTGGGCGAGGACTTCTGGCCGGCCGCGTACGACCCGACCGTGCCCGACGAGATCATCGCCGTGAGCGACGCCGACTCGTTCGAGATGACGCGCCGGCTCGCGCGCGAGGAGGGCCTGCTCGTGGGCGGCTCGTGCGGCATGGCCGTGGTCGCGGCGCTGCGGCTGGCGCAGCGGCTCGAGGACGAGGACCCCGAGGCGGCGGCACGCGCCGTGGTCGTCGTGATCCTGCCCGACGGCGGGCGCGGCTACCTGTCCAAGATCTTCAACGACTCCTGGATGCGGTCCTACGGGTTCCTCGACGCCGAGGAGGGCGTGACCGCGGGCGACATGCTGCGCTCCAAGAGCGGGCAGCTGCCGGACCTGGTCCACACCCACCCGGGCGAGACCGTGCGCGACGCGATCGAGATCCTGCGCGAGTACGGCGTCTCGCAGATGCCCGTCGTCGGGGCCGAGCCGCCCGTCAAGATCGGCGAGGTGGCGGGGGCCGTGAGCGAGCGGGCCCTGCTGGACGCGGTGTTCTCGGGCAAGGCGTCGCTCGCCGACCGGGTGGACAAGCACATGGAGGCGCGGTTCCCGCTCATCGGGGCGGGCGAGGGCGTCGCGGCGATCCGCTCGGCGCTGCACGACGCCGACGCGCTGCTCGTGATCGACGACGGCGACCCGGTCGGGGTGCTCACGCGCCACGACCTGCTGGGCTTCCTGGCGCACTGACGGCCGCTGGTTCGCCGGCCCGCCGAGGGTGACGGAACCGCCCGTCGAGGGTGACGGAACCGCCCGTCGAGGGTGACATCGGATGTCACCCTCGGCATTGGTGGCGGTCACCCTCGGCGAACGGGCGTCACCCTCGGGGCCGATCCAGGTCACCCTCGGCGTTCGAGGTGAGGGTCCACGCCACGAGCCAGCAACCAACGGCCAGCAGCACCCCGTGCGCGATCCGTCCTGCTGGCGGCGTGAAGAACTGCGGCAGGTAGAGCGCGAGCCCCGCTGCGAGCGGGACGCCCACCCAGCGGGGCACGAGCCCGCCGCGCCACCCGGCCACGGCCACGAGCACCCCGCTCGCGCCGATCGTCAGCAGACCCGCGCCGAACATCGTCACCGCGACGGGCTGCATCCGGATGGCCTCGATCGTCGTCAGGAAGTCGAGGCTGCCGGTCGAGAGGGCATCCTGCGCGATCGCATGGATCCCGAAGATCTCCGCCCCGAAGTAGGGCAGGACCAGCCCCGCTCCCAGCCAGCTCGTCACCACCGCGCCCGACGCCGGAGCCTGGCCCCGTGTCCCGGCGAGCCTCTCGCGCAGCGCGAGGAGGGAGGCGGGGAGCAGCACGAAGCCCGCCGCGCCGCACAGGTGCGCAGCGATCCAACGCCCCGAGGCGAGCGCGGCGGCGAGCTCCGGCGCGGCGACGTCCTCGGGGACCCACGGGCGTACGAGCGGGAACGCGAGGAAGAGAACGCCCGCGACCACGAGCAGGATCGCTCCAGTGCGGGGGCGGACGAGGCCCAGGTCGGGGCGGGTCCGGTCGATCGACGGTGCGTTCATGGCGGCTCTCCTTCGGTGGGTGGGACGGCGGTCGCGTCAGGACGTGGCGGGGCGGGCGAGGTCCGCGATCCCGACCACGAGCAGGCCGACGAGGACCTCGAAGCTGTGGTCGACGTCGTCGGGCATCCCGAACCCGCCGAGGAGCTCGAGCGAGACGAACCCGTGGACCGCCGACCGCACTGCGCGGATCGCGTCGACCGTCGAGGCCTCCGGCAGGCCGAACCCGCGCAGGACCGCCGCGACGACCGCGACGGACTCGGCGCCCGCGAGCGACAGCGGGTCGTCGGCCTGCGCGCCGAGGTCGGGCGAGACCTGCGTCGCGGCGTACCTGCCCGGGTGCTCGCGCGCGAAGCCGCGGATCGCGTGCGCGAGCGCGGAGAGCGCGTCCGGGCCCGAGCGGCCGATCGTCGCCGCCGCCGCAGCGCGCGTGAGGTCGTCGACCGCGACCACGGCGACCGACCGCCGCAGGTCCGCGAGAGAGCCGACGTGCTTGTAGAGGCTCGGGGTCGCGACCCCGGCCGCCGCGGCGACCTTCGCGAGGGTGAGGTCGGCGAACCCTTGCGGGCCGCCGTCGTCCACGACCCGCAGCGCGAGGGCCGTGACCGCCTCGCGGCTCAGGCCCGCCCTAGCCACGGGCGGCCCAGCCGTGCGCACCGGCGGACGAGCGCAGGCCGTCGAGGAACGCGAGGGTCGCGGGCGCGACCACGTCGGGGGACTGGTGCTGCGGATAGTGCCCGACGTCGGGCACCAGGTGGCCCTGCGCGCCGATCGACTCCTGGATCCAGGTGAGCTCGGCGGCCTGGTCCGAGAAGTCGGGGTCGAGCGACCCCATGAACGCGACGGCCGGGGCGTGGACCTCGGGGAGCCGCGCCTCGACCGGTGCGTGCGTGAGGGCGAGCGCGAGCTCGCGGAAGCTGCGCAGACGACCGGGCTCGCGCATCGAGGCGCGGAGCGCGGCCACGTGCTCGGCATGCCACGGGGCCTTGCGCCCCTTGGTCAGCGACGAGTAGAAGCCTGCCCACGCGGCGGCGCCCCAGGGGCGGGCCAGGGTGACGCGGTAGAGCAGCCGGCTCGCGCGGGCGCGGGCGGCGCTCACGGCCGGGTCCCGCAGGAACGGGCCGAGGAGGACGAGGCCCGCGACGGCGTCGGGTCGCTCGGCGGCAGCCCACGTCGCGGCGCCGGCGCCCATCGAGCTCCCGACCAGGACCGCGGGCCCGCCCAGCTGCTCGACGAGCGCCAGGAGGTCCTGGCCCGTCGCGACGTCGCCGTGCGTGCGGAAGGTCGTGTCGCTGTCGCCGTGGCCGCGCAGGTCGGTCACGGCGACGCGGTAGCCCGCGGCCACGAGCGGGGGCACGAGGTCGCGGTAGGTCGAGCGCAGGTCGCCCATGCCGGGGACGGCGACCACGAGCGGGCCCGTGCCGGTCACGGTGTACGCGATGCGCCCCTCGGGGCGGGGGAGGAACTCCACGGTCTGGTGAGTGCTCATAGCGAATAGGCTAATGCCATTAGCCAAGGGTGTGCAAGAGGGGCACGTGGGTCTGTCCGTCACCCTCGGCAGGAGAGCCCGTCACCGTCGGCGGGCCGCCTCGAAGTGCCCCGCGTCGTCGCGCCGCTCCTCGGCCCGCACCACGTGCACGACCGCGTTGATGAGCGCGAGGTGCGTGAACGCCTGCGGGAAGTTCCCCAGGTGACGACCCGAGTGCGGGTCGATCTCCTCGGCGTACAGGTCGAGCTCGCTCGCGAACGACAGCAGCCTCTCGCACAGCGCCCGCGCCCGGTCGAGCTCCCCGACCTCGACGAGCGCCGACACGAGCCAGAACGAGCAGATCGTGAACGTCCCCTCCTCGCCCGAGAGCCCGTCGTCGGTCTCGTCGGTGCGGTACCTCAGCACGAGCCCGTTGACCGTGAGCTCGCTCGCGATCGCGTCGACCGTCGCGACCACGCGCGGGTCGTCGGACGGCAGGAACCGCAGGAGCGGGACGAGCAGCAGCGACGCGTCCAGGGCGTCGGAGCCGTAGCGCTGGACGAGCACCCCGCGCGCGTCGACCCCGTGCTCGAGCACGTCGGCGCGGATCTCGTCGGCCACGGCCTGCCACTGGTCGGCGTAGTCGGGCTCGTCGTACATCCGGGCCAGGCGCGCCCCGCGGTCGAGAGCGACCCAGCACATGACCTTCGACGACGTGAAGTGCTGGGGCTCGCCGCGGATCTCCCACAGCCCGCGGTCGGGCTCGCGCCAGTGCGCGGCGGCCTCCTCGACCTGGGCCTTGAGGACGGGCCACAGGGACTCGGGCAGCTGCTCGCGCGACTTGGCGTGCAGGTACACCGAGTCGAGCACGGCGCCCCACATGTCGTGCTGCTGCTGGTCGTACGCGGCGTTCCCGACGCGCACCGGTCGGGCGTCGTCGTACCCCGCAAGGTGGTCGAGCGTGCTCTCGGTGAGCTCGGTCTCGCCCCCCACGCCGTACATGATCTGCAGCTCGCGCCCGTCCCGGCAGACGTCGTGCACGAACGCGAAGAAGTCGTCTGCCTCGCGGTCGAGGCCCAGGGTGTACAGGCCCCACAGCGCGAACGTCGAGTCGCGGACCCACGCGTAGCGGTAGTCCCAGTTCCGCTCGCCCTGGGGTGCCTCGGGCAGGGACGTGGTCGCGGCGGCGAGCAGCGCCCCGGTCGGGGCGTACGTGAGCCCCTTGAGCGTGAGCGCGCTGCGCTGGAGGTACGAACGCCACGGGTGGTCGGGGAAGACGCCCTGCGTGATCCAGTCGCGCCAGTACTGCTCGGTGCGGCCCAGGGCGTCGGCGGCCTCGGGCCAGGTCGTGGGGGTGGGACGGTCGGACCACGACAGCGTGACGTACGCGGTCTCGCCCGCGCTCATGCGCGTGCGGCCCTGCGCGCGACGGTCCTCGACGCCGAGCCGCAGGCTGCCGCTCAGGCGCAGGTCGGGGGTCGAGGCGTGCGCCGAGCGGGTCACGAGCGTGCTGTACGTGGGCCCCTCGTACTCCCACCGCGCGGGCTCGCGCCCGTAGTCCGGGAGCGGCTCGCACACGACCTCGACGTCCACGGTGCCGTTGACGCACACGATGGTGCGCAGCAGCATGTGCTCGGCGTCGCAGTCCGTGGGCGTGCGCCGGTGCGTCCGTGAGCGTTCGTCGACGTTGTGCCACGGCCCCATGAGCATCGCGTCGCGCACGACGAGCCAGCCCGTGGGCGTCTGCCACGTCGTCTCGAGCACGAGCGTGCCCGGCACGTAGCGCCGCGCCGCAGGCACGCGCGCGCCGTACGGCCCCACGCGGAACGAGCCCGCCCCCCGGTCGAGCACCGCCGCGAAGATGCTGGGCGCGTCGGGGCGCGGCACGCACATCCACTCGATCGCGCCGCTCGGGGCCACGAGCGCGTTGCACTCGCAGTCGGACAGGAACGCGTACTCCGCGATCCCGGGGTACGCCGAACGTCGCCCGCTCGGCACCTGGGCGCCGCCCGCGTGCGTCACGGGCGAGTCGAGCCCGTCGCCCGCGTCCACGGGCCGGGCCGAGTCCGCCGGGGCGAGCGGGGCGGCGTCCTGGGTGGTCTCGCGATCGGCACGCGGAGCGTTCATGCAGCCAGCGTGCGCCTCGGGGCGGCAGTTGTCAGGTGGAGCGGTGCCCGACGGCGGAGCGCACCCAGGAGCGTGCGGTGCGCTCCGGCGTCGGGCGGGCCGAGTCGGGCAGGGGTGCACCGGCGCGGGCCGGTGCTGGCCGCTGCCGGGCGCTTAGGCTTGTCCCCGAAACCCTGACTCCCACCGAGAGGTAGCACCATGAGCACGCAGCTCCCCACCGCGTCCGGCACGTTCGGCGACAAGCCCGTCCTGACCTTCCCCGAGGGCGGCGCACCCGCCGGCCTCCAGGTCCAGGTCCTCGAGGAGGGCAGCGGCCCCGTCGTCACCGCGGGTCGCACCATCGTCGTGAACTACCTGGGTCAGGTGTGGGACGGCGACATCTTCGACACCTCGTACGACCGCGGCCAGACCATCTCGTTCCCCATCGGGACCGGCGCGGTCATCGGCGGCTGGGACAAGGGCCTCGTGGGCCAGAACGTCGGCTCGCGCGTCCTGCTCTCGATCCCGCCGGAGCACGGCTACGGCATGCGCGGCGTCCCCCAGGCGGGCATCGGCGGCACGGACACGCTGGTCTTCGTGGTGGACGTCGTCGGGGTCCAGTGACTCCTCGCGACTGACGGGCCGGGGCCCTCAGGTCCTCACCGGGCGACGCTGCGCGTCACCGTGAACTTGGGGCCCCGGCCCGCCTGCGTCGTGGGGCCGACAGCGCGCTCGAGCGCGGGACGGTAGCGCAGGTGCGAGTTGTAGACGGTCCACAGCTCACCGCCCGGGCGCAGCACGCGCCCTGCGGCCGCGAACATGCGGTGCGCGACGCCCGTGCTCAGGGCCGCGCCCTGGTGGAAGGGCGGGTTGCACAGCACGACGTCGGCGCTGCGGTCCGCGAGCGAGGAACCCACGTCGTCGCGCACCACGCGCACCCGCTCGCCCACGCCGTCGGCCTCTGCCGTGGCGCGGGCCGAGCGCACCGCGGCCTCCGACTGGTCGGTCGCCACGACCAGGGCGTCCGGGCGCGAGCGCGCGAACGAGACCGCGAGGATGCCCGTGCCGCAGCCCAGGTCCACGGCATCGGTCGCACCGGGCGAGACCTGGTCGAGGAAGCCCAGCAGGTAGCGCGTGCCGATGTCGAGGCTCGCGCCCGCGAACGCCGCGCCGTACGCGACCACGTCCAGGTCGAGCTCGCCCAGGTGCGCGGTCACGGGATACGTGAGGTCGACGGAGGGCCGGGGCCCGCGGGCCACCAGGACGCGCGACTTCTGCCGCGCGAGGCTCGCCCGCACGTCCGTGAAGGACTCCGCCAGCACGTCGTTCATGGCCGGGGTCATGTGCTTGAGGCGGCCCCCCGCGAGCAGGAGCACGTCCGGGGCGGCGTACCGCGCCACGTGCTCCGCGACGTCGCGGAGCGCGGCGAGCGAGCGCGGGAGCTGGAGCACGACGACGCGTGCCCCCCGCAGCAGGTCCTCACCGAGCGGGAGATGGGTGAACGTGGCGTCCAGGCCGGGGAACGCGCCGCGCGACGCTTCCTGGGCGTTGCGGTCCAGGGCGGTCTCGCTCATGAGGGCGTCCTGGTGGACCCGGACGCCCGAGAGCCCGTGCGCCACCACGGCACCCAGGGTCAGCGCCCCGAACCGGTCGTCGATCACGACGACCTCCCCGGGGCCGGTCGCGGCCAGGGCGCTCGCGGCCTCGTCGAGCAGCAGCCTGTCGGTCGCGTCGACCGCCACGAGCGTGGGGTCTGCCGTACCGCCGCGCGGGTGACCGGGGCCGTCGTCGGGCGCGAAGCGCTCGAGCCCCGCGAGCAGCCGGTCGAGGGCGGCCTGGTCGCGCGCGGGCTGGGGGCGCGCAGGCGTGCTGGGCGTGACGGGGTGGTCGGAGGTGGGGGAGGGCACAGGACAAGTCTGCCCTGCCCCGACCCGCCCGGCGTCAGCGCAGGTGGGCGGCGGCGGCCTCGCGGACCGCCGCCGCGACCCGGTCGAGCGTCGGGGAGTGCAGGCGCCACTGCTGCCAGTACTGCGGCACGGTCAGGCTCGCTGCGTCGTCGAACCCCACGAGCCGGCCTGCAGCCTCCGCCTCCTGGCTCTGGAGGTCGGGCAGCATGCCCCAGCCCATGCCGAGCTCGACCGCCCGCAGGAACTCGTGCGAGGCCGGGACGTGGTGGCGCGGGCCGCCCGCACGACCACGCAGGTAGCGGTCCTGGAGGTCGTCCTTGCGGTCGAACACCAGGACGGGCGCCGCAGCGAGCGCGGCAGTCGTGGGACCCCCGGGGAACCAGCGCTCGACGAACGCGGGGCTCGCGAAGGGGCGGTAGCGCATCCGGCCCAACGGCGTCGAGCGGCAGCCGGGCACGGCAGCGGCGACCGACGTGATCGTGGCGACGGCCGTGCCGTCCCGCAGGAGGTCGATCGAGTGGTCCTGGTCCTCGCGCAGGATCTCCAGCCGGGCCCAGGACGAGGCCTCGGCGAGCACGGGCAGGGCCCAGGTCGTCAGGGCGTCGCCCGTGATGACGAGCGTGATCTCCGGGGTGCTGCCCGAGGTGAGGTCCAGCTCGGCCAGGACCTCGGCGTGCTGGAGCGCGAGCCGGCGCGCGTGGCGCACGAGCACCTCGCCGGGCGCCGTGAGCGTCGCGGGCCGGCCCCGGCGCACCAGCACCTGGCCTACGGCGGCCTCGAGCGCACGCATGCGCTGGCTGACGGCGGAAGGGGTCACGCCGAGGTGCTGCGCGGCGGCCTCGAACGTGCCCGTGGTCGCGATCGCGTCGAGCGTCCGGAGCTGGTCGGGCTGGAGGTCCACCATGAGCAGATCTTAGGGTTCTGCAGAAACATTCGCTGTACTGAACCCCGGGCCGTGCCTACCGTGGAGGGCGTGACCACCCTCGCGCCCCTGATCGCCGGCCTCGGCACCGGACTGTCCCTGATCGTCGCGATCGGCTCGCAGAACGCGTTCGTGCTCCGGCAGGGGCTGCGGCGCGAGCACGTCCTGCCCGTGGTCCTGGTGTGCGCGCTGTCGGACCTGGTGCTCGTCGCGGCGGGCGTCGCGGGCCTGGGCGTGCTCGTCTCGAACGCACCCGTGCTGCTCGCGGTCGTGCGCTGGGGAGGTGCCGCGTTCCTGCTCGTCCTGGCGGTGCAGGCCGCCCGGCGCGCGCTGCGTCCCGCGACCCTCGAGGCGGCCGGAGGTGGGCTGCGGATGTCGGTGGGTGCCGCCGTCGGGACCGCGCTCGCCCTGACGTGGCTCAACCCGCACGTCTACCTCGACACGGTCCTGCTGCTCGGCTCGCTCGCGGCCGCGTACGGGGAGAGCGGGCGCTGGGTCTTCGGGGCCGGGGCGGGGATCGCGAGCATCGTGTGGTTCACGACGCTGGGATTCGGGGCGCGAGTGCTCGCCCCGGTCTTCGCACGACCCGTCGCGTGGCGCGTGCTCGACGGCGGGATCGCGCTCGTCATGGCCGTGCTCGCGGTCGTGCTCGTGGTGCGCTGACGTGTCGCCCTCCGGGTGTCGACCCGGAACCGTGGTGCGCCCCGGTGCTGAACACGGGTAGCGGTGTCGTGGGGCTGCCGGGTCGGTGCCGAGCACGAGGTCGTGGTCGTTCTGGCGGGCTTGGCGACCGCAAGGTCGTGCTCGAGCGAGCGCAACGTCGTGATCGGCGCCACGGAGGGGCACGGATGGGCACGGATGCCCACGGATGCCAACTGACGGCCACGGCGCCCCGGCGGGCCCCGCCGTCTGGCACGCTGGGCGCGTGGACGAACAGAGCACCGAGACCCCGGCCCGCGTGGCCATCACCTACTGCACGCAGTGCAACTGGATGCTGCGCGCGGCGTGGCTCGCGCAGGAGCTGCTGACGACGTTCGGGACCCGGCTCACCGAGGTGGCGCTGGTGCCCGGCACGGGCGGGATCTTCCAGATCCACGTGGGTGACGAGCTGGTGTGGGACCGCAAGGAGAAGAAGGGCTTCCCCGAGGTCCCGGTGCTCAAGCGGATCGTGCGCGACCGCGTGGCCCCCGGCCTCGCGCTCGGTCACACCGACCGCGCCGGGGGCGCCTCCTAGCCGCTGCCTCCGGGCCGCTCAGACGACGCGAGGCGTCACTCGCCCGCCGCGGCCTTGTGCTCGGCCTCGCGGTTCGCGCGTGCGACCTTCTTGGCCTTCTTGAGGTCGCGCTCCTTGATGCGCTCCTCCTCGGCGCGGACCTCGGCCTGGACGGTGCGCTCGCGCTCGAGCCACGCCGGCGGGTCCTCACGGAGCTCGTTGATCTGCTCGGTGGTCAGTGCTTCCTCGACGCCGCCGCGGGCCAGACCCGCGATCGAGACGTTCAGGCGACCGGCGACGACGGGTCGCGGGTGGGGTCCGTTGCGGCGGAGCTCGACGAGCCACTCGGGCGGGTTGGTCTCCAGCTCCTCGAGCTGGCCGCGCGTGATGGTCCCCTCCTGGAACTCCTGGGGAGTGGCGGGAAGGTACACCCCGAGCTTCTTCGCCGCGGTAGCGGGCTTCATGGTCTGGGAGGAGTGCGGGGTGCTCATGGTCCCAGGGTATCGGTCCCGGCCGCGGTTCCTCGTCCCGGGGCGGCTAGTGTTGTCGGGTGGAAGAGACTGCGCGCAGCGCCGAGCACGAGGCCGAGCAACCGGCCGAGGACGTATCCGACGCGCAGGCCCCCGGCTTCCGCGTGGCCTACGTCCCCGGCGTCACCCCGTCCAAGTGGGTGCGGACGTGGATCGACCGCGTCCCCGAGGTGCGTATCGAGGCGCTCGCGGTGCCGTCCGCGCAGGTCGAGGCCCTCCTGCTCGACGGCGGAGCGGACGTCGCGATCCTGCGGCGCCCCGTGCGCAGCGAGGACCTGAGCCACATCGCGATGTACACCGAGGTGCCCGTCGTCGTCGTGCCTCGCGACCACGTCTTCGCGGCGCTCGAGAGTGACGAAGCGCTCACCGTGGCCGACCTCGCCGACGAGGTGCTCCTGCACCCGCTCGACGACGTGCTGGGCTGGGCCGAGGGCCCCGACGGCGCTGCCGCGGACGACGACCGGCCCGCGCTGCCCGGCAAGCCCGCGCGCGAGCGGCCCGCCACCACGGCCGACGCGATCGAGCTGGTCGCCGCGGGGATCGGGCTGCTGGTCGTGCCGCAGTCCCTCGCGCGGCTGCACCACCGCAAGGACCTGACGTACCGGCCGCTCGGCGACGGCCCCGAGGCGCCGGTCGCGCTGGGCTGGGTCACCGAGGACAAGACGGACCTCGTCGAGGAGTTCATCGGCATCGTGCGCGGCCGCACCGCGAACAGCTCGCGAGGCGTGGCCGGCCCGACGCCCCCCACGCCCGAGACGAGCAAGAAGAAGGACGGGCGTTCGTCGTCGGGCAGCAAGAACGGTGCAGGCGGCAAGGGGGCGAGGGCCACGAGCGCCGCCGCGCGCAGCGGCGCCAAGCAGGCCCCGAGCGGCGGCAAGAAGTCCGGCAGGTCGGTCGCCAAGCGGCTCGGCAAGTCGCAGTCGATGAAGGGCCGCAAGAAGGGGCGCTGACCCGGCGCTGCCCGGGTGGGCGGCTCAGCGTCCGCCCGTGACGAACACGGCGAACAGCTCCGGGTGGTGCGCGTGCACCAGCACCGCGAACACGATCGCGTCGAACAGCAGGTGCACGCACACCACGTAGGTCAGCGACTTGGTGCGCGCGAAGATCCAGCCCTGGACCAGCGCGAACGGGATCGTCAGGAGCGGACCCCAGCTGCGGTAGCCCAGCTCCCACAGGAACGACACGAAGACCGTCGCCTGCAGGAGGTTCGCGGGCCACAGCGCGAAGTGGCGGCGCAGCAGCGCGAACACGACGCACACGAAGAACAGCTCGTCCCAGATCCCCACGGCGTTGACGCCCACGAAGAGCCGCGCGATCTCCTGCGGCGTCTCGATCGGCGGCCAGTTCTGGTAGGAGCCCGACCCGATGAAGTACGCGGGCAGGATCAGGTAGCCCGCGACCAGGACGACGAGCAGGTACACGATCTGCGTCCGGTTCCAGCGCCTCCCCGTGCGCACGGGGAACCGGATCGCGTCGTCGCGGTAGACGTAGCGCGAGACGGCCCACGGGACCAGCACCGCGAGCGAGAGCACCACGGCGAAGCGCGCGATCCCGGCGTCGCTCAGGTCCGCCGCGAGCGGGATGGTGCTGATGATGCCCATGCCGAGCGCGATCAGCAGCAGGTCGCGCCCGAGCCGCCGGTCGACCACGAGGCCCAGCGCCACGCCCGCGACGAGCGGGACGTACCCGAGCGGCCGCACGTGCACCGCGAACAGGAGGACCGCCGACCCGCACACGAGCGCCGCGGCGAGAAGCCGCCAGGCGACGCGCAGGACCGTCGCGGGAGGGGCGGCGCTGCGGGCTGCGGTCACGCGCCCCACGATGCCACGGCTGGGCTCGTGAAGGCGGGGTGTGGGCCGCGCGAGGGTTGCCGGGAGGTCGCCGGGTCCGACCGTGGGCGGATGTTCATCCCCTGTTCACCTCCGTACCATTCCGGGGTGAAGTCCCCCAGATCGCCTCTCTTCCTGGCCCTGCTCTGGCTGCTCGCGGCCGCCGTGATCGTGCCGTCGCTGCTGCTCGTGCGCGGTCCGAGCACCGACCTCTATCTCGCGGTCACCGCCCGTACCGCAGACCTGCCCGGGGTCGAGCTGGTCGCCGAGGCCGGCGTGATCGTCCTTGCGCTGCTGTGGCTGCTCGCGGCCTGGCAGGCGCGCGGGGCGGGGCTCGTGGCCGTCGCGACCGCGGTCGTCGGCGGCGCGGGGGCCGTGCTCGCGTACGCGACGTCCGAGGTCGCCAAGACCGTCGTCCAGCAGCCCCGCGGCTGCTGGGACCTCATCGAGATCGCGCACTGCCCCGAGGCGGGGGACTGGTCGTTCCCGAGCAACCACACGACCATCGCGTTCGCGCTCGCGACCTCGGTGGTCCTCACGGCGCTCGCGACGGGCCGGGCCCGCGGGGGAGCCGCGGACACCCTGTTCGGCACGACGACGGCGCTCCGGTTCCGCCGCGCGCGTCGCCTCCCGCCGCACCGGGCCATGGTCGTCGCGCCCGTGGTCCTCGCGGTCGTCACGGGCGCGGCGCGCCTGGTGCAGGGGGTTCACTTCCCGCACGACGTCGTCGCCGGTGCGACGGTCGGTGTGTGCGTCGTCGTGGCGGTCGTCCTGGCGCTGCGGGGGCCGGGGGCGGCGGG
>NZ_MAQA01000005.1 GCF_001692445.1 Oerskovia enterophila
GCGGGGCTCGGGGTGCTGTGCCGCAACGAGGTGGTGCGCCGGCTGGTGCTGGCGCCGGACGCGCGGGCCGAGAGCAGGGAGCAGGCCCTGGGCCGGCGCTGACGGCCGCTCGGGGGTGACGCGCCAGGTCGCCGAGGGTGACGTGCGGTCCGCCCGATGTCGACCGCGTCGACCGTCGAGGGTGACCATGTCGACCGCCGAGGGTGACCGTCCGGCGACGGTGACCGCCGATCGTGCCGAGGGTGACGCCCTCCGCCGTCGACGGCGTCACCCTCGCCGAGGGGCCCGTCACCCCCGGCGATGGAGCCGGTCACCGTCGGAGGTCCAATCGGTCGCCCTCGGTTGTGTCGAGTCGCCGATCTGCGGCGCGGTCGACGGAGACGTGCGGAGCGATCGAGGGTGACCTGACCTCTCGCACGGACGAGCCGAAACCTGTCGATTGGTCAGTTTGTTCGAGTTGCTGACATTTGTCCGCGTCGCTACCTTGTCACCGCGGCGAGATGTCGCTGTGAAGTGTTCAACGATGAGCAAAAAATGGGGGCTTGGATGTTCGGCACAAGAACTGTCTCTGGTGTGCGCCGAGGCGTCGCGATCGTGGCCGCAGGACTCGTGAGCGCGGTCGTCGCGACGGCTGCCGCCGCACCAGGAGCCGCGACGACCGCACCGGCCGCAGCGCCGCTCGCGGTCGTCACCGAGACGACGGCACCCGCGAGCACGTGCGCCGGCGCCTGGAGCGAGACCACGGCCTATCAGGGTGGCGCCACCGCCTCGCACC
The DNA here is from genome assembly GCF_001692445.1 of Oerskovia enterophila. Classification (GTDB taxonomy): domain Bacteria; phylum Actinomycetota; class Actinomycetes; order Actinomycetales; family Cellulomonadaceae; genus Oerskovia; species Oerskovia enterophila. Next base: position 776 of record NZ_MAQA01000005.1, read on the forward strand.
ACGGCCGCAACTTCGTCGCGAAGTGGTGGACGCAGCGCGAGAGCCCGGGTGCGACGAGCGTGTGGACCGACGCCGGGGCGTGCGCGGGCCTCGAGTCCGACTTCGTGATCAGCGAGGCCGAGTTCGACGCGATCTTCCCGACGCGTGCCGCGTTCTACACCTACCAGGGGCTCGTCGACGCCCTGGCCGCGTACCCGAGGTTCGCGAACACCGGGACCGACACCATGAAGACCCAGGAGGCGGCGGCGTTCCTGACCCATTCCGACTTCGAGTCGGTCGGCCTGCGGTACGTCAAGGAGATCAACACCGCGAACTACTGGATCAAGTGCGACTACTCGCAGTCGTTCGGGTGCCCGGCGGGCCAGGAGGCCTACTACGGTCGCGGGCCGATCATGTTCAGCTGGAACTTCAACTACAAGGCGGCCGGGGACGCGCTCGGGATCGACCTGCTGAACGACCCGTGGCTCGTCGAGCAGGACCCGTCGATCGCGTGGCAGACCGCCCTCTGGTACTGGAACACGCAGAACGGTCCGGGCGTCATGACCTCGCACGAGGCGATGGTCGGTGGCGCGGGCTTCGGCCAGACGATCAACTCGCTCAACGGGGCGCTCGAGTGCAACGGGGGCAACCCGGCCTCGGTCGCGAGCCGCGTCGCCCGCTACGAGAAGATCACGGCGATCCTGGGCGTCGAGCCGGGATCGGGCCTGAGCTGCTGAGCGGCTGAGGATCGGCTCACCCCGGACCCGCGGGGCCAACCCACCGGGAAGTGAGGAGGTGCCCCTGATCCGGTCGGATCAGGGGCACCTCCTCACGTCCCGGCGAGGCCGCTCAGCCCGGCATCACGCCGCGTCGGGGAACGGGATCCCCGTCGTCGCGTGGCAGCGGTACCCGTGGGGGTTCTTGTCGAGGTACTGCTGGTGGTAGTCCTCGGCGTAGTAGAACGTGCGCCCCTCGGCCGGCGCGACCTCCGTGGTGATGGGGTCCAGACCGCGCGCGGTCAGCACCTTCTGGTACCGCGCCTCGGTCTCGCGGACCGCGGCCTCCTGCTCGGGCGTCGTCCAGTAGACCGCCGAGCGGTACTGGGTGCCGACGTCGTTGCCCTGCCGGTAGCCCTGCGTGGGGTCGTGGCGCTCCCAGAAGATCTTGAGCAGCTCCTCCTCGCTCACGACCGACGGGTCGTACGCGACGAGCGCGGTCTCGGTGTGCCCCGTGCGTGCGGTGCAGACCTCCTCGTACGTGGGGTTCGGCGTGGTGCCGCCCATGTAGCCGACGGCCGTCGAGATCACGCCCGGCACCTGCCAGAAGATCTCCTCGGCCCCCCAGAAACAGCCCATCGCGAGGTACAGCACGCGTGTGCCCTCGGGCCAGGGACCCGTGATCGAGGTCCCGAGGACCGTGTGCGGGCGGGCCGCGGGGAGCACGGGCTGGTCCCGCCCGGCGAGCGCCTTCTCGGGCGCGACCATCTGGGTCTTCATCGAGGACCCGAACAACGACTCGAACATCTTTACCTCCACCTGTTGCCGACACCTGGGCAACACCTCGTCGCCGTCGGCTGTTCCCCGGAACCCTCCCGCCGCGAGGGCGTGGGTGAAATGCACACGTCCGCTCTCCGAGAACCGTCGTGTTCCGCAGGAACGCGCGCCCTCGGGGCACGTAGGCTCACAGGATGAGCAGCGCGAGCACTCCCTCCCACCCCGACTGGTCGAGCACCGGCTTCGCGACCCGCGCCATCCATGCGGGACAGGACCCGGACGCGACGACGGGGGCCGTCGTGCCCCCGATCTACCAGGTCTCCACCTACAAGCAGGACGGCGTCGGCGGTCTGCGCGGGGGGTACGAGTACTCCCGGTCCGCGAACCCGACCCGCACCGCGCTCGAGGAGGCGCTCGGCGCCGTCGAGACGCCTGCCGGGGCTGCGCAGGCGCGCGGTTTCGCGTTCGCCTCGGGCCTCGCCGCGGAGGACACGCTCCTGCGAGCGACGCTGCGCCCGGGCGACCACGTCCTGGTGCCCGACGACGCGTACGGCGGCACGTACCGCCTGGTCGCCCGGGTCTTCGGCCCGTGGGGGATCGAGCACACCGCGGTCGACCTCACCGACCTCGACGCCGTGCGGGCCGCGGTCCAGCCCGGCCGTACCAAGGTCCTGTGGGTCGAGACGCCCACGAACCCACTGCTCGGGGTCAGCGACATCGCCGCCCTCGCCGAGATCGCGCACGAGCACGGCGCGACCCTCGTGGTCGACAACACGTTCGCGACGCCCTACCTGCAGCAGCCCATCGGCCTGGGCGCGGACGTCGTCGTGCACTCCACGACCAAGTACATCGGCGGGCACAGCGACGTCGTCGGAGGAGCGCTCGTCGTGGCCGACGGGGCCGAGCTCCCCGGCGACCTCGTCTCGCCCGCGGGAACCCGCAGCCTGGCCGACGCGGTCGGCTTCCACCAGAACTCCTCGGGCGCGGTCGCTGGGCCGTTCGACGCGTGGCTCACGCTGCGCGGTCTCAAGACGCTCGCGGTCCGCATGGACCGGCACGCGGCCAACGCCGCGGCGGTGGCCGAGTTCCTCGAGTCGCACCCCGCGGTGACCCAGGTCATCTACCCGGGGTTGGCCTCGCACCCCGGTCACGAGCTCGCGACGCGGCAGATGCGCGGCTTCGGCGGCATGGTGTCCTTCCGGGCAGGGAGCGAGGAGAAGGCGCTCGCGGTCTGCGCCCGCACCCAGGTGTTCACGCTCGCGGAGTCTCTCGGCGGGGTCGAGTCCCTGATCGAGCACCCTGGTCGCATGACGCACGCGTCGGTCGCGGGTTCGGCCCTCGAGGTCCCCGACGACCTCGTGCGCCTGTCGGTCGGCATCGAGGACGCAGCCGACCTGATCGCGGACCTCGCGCGGGCGCTCGCGTGAGCGCGGCACCCCGCAAGCGTCGCGCCGCCCAGGCACAGGCCGGCACCCCCCGCCCGACGGCGTCGCCCGCCACGGCAGGGGCCGTCGCGTCCTCGACGGCCTCCGCAGGCAAGGGCACGCGCGGCGGCAAGCCGTTCGGCGCGGACGCCGTCCCGCCGTCGATCCAGACCGCCGCGGCCTGGTCCTGGAGACTCCTCCTGATCGGCGCGCTCGTCACTGCGAGCCTCTACGTCACGGGGCTCTTCAAGGTGATCGTCGTCCCGGTCGCGATCGCGCTGCTCCTCACGGTCCTGCTCACGCCCGTCCGGGGCTTCCTCCAGCGACACCTGCGCTTCTCGCGCGGGCTGGCCTCGATCTCGGCGCTCCTCGGGATGCTCCTGGTCGTCGCAGGGCTCGTCACGGTCGCCGGCAGCACGATCGTGAGCGGCATCGCCGAGCTCAAGGACAAGGCGATCGACGGCTTCAACGAGTTCATGAGCTGGTTGGAGTCGGGTCCGTTCGGGCTCGGCGTCGAGCAGATCAACGGGTACCTCAAGGAGCTCGAGGGGTTCATCGCCTCGAGCCAGGACAGCATCGTGTCGGGCGCGCTGGGTGCGGCCACGACGGTCGGTCACGTGGCCGCGGGGGCCGTGATCGCGCTGTTCTGCACGTTCTTCTTCCTGCTCGACGGACGGACCATCTGGTCCTGGTGCGTGGGGTTGTTCCCGGCGCGCTCGCGCGACACGATCCACCAGGCCGGACGCCGTGGCATCGTCACGCTGTCCGCCTACGCCCGCACCCAGATCCTCGTGGCGCTCGTGGACGCGGTCGGTATCGGTGTCGGTGCGGCGTTCTTCGTGCCGTCCCTGGCCCTGCCGCTCGGCATCCTCGTGTTCGTCGGCTCGTTCATCCCGATCGTGGGCGCTGTGGTGACGGGCGCGGTCGCCGTGCTGGTCGTGCTGGTCGCGAACGGGTGGGTCGCGGCGCTCATCATGCTGGGCATCGTGCTCGCGGTCCAGCAGATCGAGAGCCACGCTCTCCAGCCGTTCCTCATGGGGCACGCGGTCTCGCTGCACCCCGTCGCGGTGCTCCTCGTGGTCGCGGCCGGCGGGTTCGCCGCAGGCATCGTCGGCGCGCTGTTCGCGGTGCCGCTCGCGGCCCTGATCAACACCGTGGTCCTGTACTTCAACGGGCACGACAAGTTCCCCGACCTGGGGACCGACGACACCCTCGTCATCCGGGGCGAGCCCGTGCTCCCGGTCATGATCCGTCGCGCCGAGGCCGACCTCGCGGACGACGAGATGGTCCCGGCCTCCTCGACCCCCGCGGGTCGACGGCGTGCCCGCCCCGGGCGCGCGGCGCCGTCGGGCACCGGGACGAGCGCGGGCGAGGACGCGTGACCCTCGCCCGACCCGCCGTGACGCTCGACAGCATCCGTGACGCGGCCCGCATGCTCGACGGCGTCGCCTACCGGACCCCCGTCCAGACGAGCCGCGCGATCAGCCAGGTCGTGGGCGTGCCCGTGCTGCTCAAGTGCGAGAACCTCCAGCGCGCCGGATCGTTCAAGATCCGCGGGGCGTACATCCGCATGGCCCGGCTCACGGCCGAGGAGAAGGCGCGCGGCGTCGTCGCGGCGAGCGCCGGCAACCACGCCCAGGGCGTCGCGTTCGCGGCGGGGCTGCTCGGCATCCAGGCGGTCGTCTACATGCCCGTCGACGCCGCGCTGCCCAAGGTCGCCGCGACGCGCGAGTACGGGGCCGAGGTGCGCCTGGTCGGTGTCGACGTCGACGAGACGCTCGCGGCGGCCAAGGCCGAGGCCGAGCGCACGGGCGCCGTGTTCATCCACCCGTTCGACCACCCGGACGTGGTCGCGGGCCAGGGCACGCTCGCGCTCGAGATCCTCGAGCAGGTGCCCGACGTCCGCACGGTCGTCATGCCGCTCGGCGGTGGCGGGCTCGTCGCGGGCGTCGCGGCGGCCATGGCCGAGGCCGCGCCCCACGTCAAGGTCGTGGGGGTCCAGGCAGCGCGTGCGGCGGCGTACCCGGGGTCGCTCGCGGCAGGGGTCCCGACGACGTCGCTCGCCCGCTCGACCATGGCCGACGGCATCGCGGTGGGCACCCCGGGCCCCGTGCCGTTCTCGATCGTGTCCGAGCTCGGCTCCGAGGTCCGCACCGTGACCGAGGACGAGCTGTCCCGGGCGCTGCTGATGATCACCGAGCGGGCCAAGCTCGTCGTCGAGCCCGCGGGAGCCGCCGGGGTGGCCGCGCTGCTGGCCGACCCGACCGGGTGGGAGGGCCCGGTCGTGGTGATCCTGTCCGGCGGGAACATCGACCCGCTGGTGCTGCTGCGCGTGCTGCGGCACGGGCTCGCGGCCGCGGGCCGGTACATGCAGATGCAGGTCCTGCTCGACGACCGGCCGGGGGCGCTCGCGCAGATGCTCGACGTCATCGCAGGGGTCGGTGGCTCGATCATGCACATCGACCACGACCGCACCGACGTGCACCTCGCGATCGGTGAGGCGTGGGTGCGCATGCAGGTCGAGACCAAGGGGCAGGAGCACTGCGAGGCGCTCGTCGCGCAGCTGAGGGGTGCGGGGTACCGGGTCCTGGCGGGGTGAGGTGGACCGCGCTGCTCGTGGGCGCGGGGCTGGACGGGCTGAGGTGAGCTGGCGCCGTGGTGTCGCGGCCCTGCTGCGGGCTGAGGGGTCCTGACTCGCTGAGTCGGGCCGGCACCCTTCCGCTCGCTGGGGGCTGGGCTGACCTGACGCCGAGATGTGGCCAAGGGGGGGTTGAATCGCTGAGACGGCCCCCGTTGGCCGCATCTCGCGGGTGGCGGCCGTGCGCCGGCGCTCTCCGGGCGGCGTGGGCGTGGGGCCGGGCCGGCCCCGGAGCCAGGCCCGGAGCCGGGGCCGGGGCCGGTCAGCGTCGAGCGACGACGACACGGGCGCGCACCGGGGTGTCGGGAGCGTCGGCGAGCCGGCGGAGGTCCACCCCCTGGTCCTCGAACGCGGTGATCAGCCGCCCGCAGGTCGCTTCCCACGCCGTGAGCACGTCCTGCGAGTAGAGGAAATGCCGGGCGATCGCCCGGAGTGCCCGACGATCAGCGCCGCCTCGCGCGGTCGTAGCCCAGCGCGGCTGGAGACGTGCAACCTCTCGAGCGGTCGATGGTGCGCGGGCAGAGGCAGTCCCAGGAGAGCGGCCGCCGTGAGGTGCGAGAACGTGTCCCCGTCCCGGAAGGTCAGCGCGACGGCTCGGCAGAGTGCTTCGAGGTCGTCGGCGGAACTGGCCGCCATGCGTACCCCGCGCACCGGCGCGTGCAGCGCGGGGTGGCGAAGCTGGTCGCGCGTGCACCCGGCCGCGTAGGCGTCGGCTACGAGGAACGGGGTGGGCGGGAGCGGGACGAGGGCAGACGGCACGGGGAGAGGCTCGCAGATCCGGGCGTCCTCGTGGGGTCGGTCGTGGTTCCTGTGGATGACGGGCTAGGCCGCGAGGGGTGGCCAGGGCCCGACCCTGGATCGAGATGCGGCCAACGGGGGTCGAACTGCCGAGATGACCCCCGTTGGCCGCATCTCGCTGGGGCGCCCCGAGTGTCGGTGTCGAGTGCCGGGGCTCGGGCCGTGGCCTGCCGCCTGCTCGGTCGTTCGACGGCCCGACATCGCTGCCTGGCGAGCCGGGCGCCGACCAGGTACCCGCGACTCGACTCGGCGGGGGCCCTGCGGCGCACGTCGCGTGCCGCGCCCGGCGCCCTGGATGCACGCCACCTGTCGCCCCCACGCCCCGGACGCACGACGGCCCGGGAACCATGCGGTTCCCGGGCCGTCAGGGGTGCGTCGAGCCTGCTCCGGCCGGAGCGGCGACGCCGGTGTGCGGGGAGGTCAGGCCTCGAACGGCTTGGCGGCGAGGATCTCGACCGCGATCTCGTTCCCGTTGGGAGCCGTGTAGGAGACCTTGTCGCCGATCGAGGTGCCGTTGATCGCGGCGCCCATCGGGGACGTGGGGGAGTAGACCCGGATGTCCGTGCCGCCGGCGATCTCGCGCGATCCGAGCAGGAAGGACATCTCCTCGCCGGCCACGTTCGCGGTCACGACCATGCCGGGCTCGACCTTGCCGTCGTCCGGGGGCGTGCCGATCTGCACGTTGCGCAGCTTCGCGGTGAGCTCGCGGATGCGCGCCTCGTTCTTGGCCTGCTCCTCGCGGGCGGCGTGGTATCCGCCGTTCTCCTTGAGGTCGCCCTCGTCGCGGGCGGCGGCGATGCGCTCGGCGATGTCGGTGCGGCCAGCACCGGACAGGTGAGCCAACTCGGCCTGAAGCCTGTCGTGTGCCTCCTGGGTCAGCCAGGTGACGCTGGTCTCGGTCACGGTTCGCTCCTTCCTTTCCTTGCGTTCCGGCGGCCGTCGTCGGTAGACGTGGCCGCACAGGGGGAGGCAGTGGGTGCGGGTGAGGGCGACTCCGCTGCCTGCCCGTGGTGGTGGCACCGACCGGTGGCCGGTGCCGCGTGGCGGGTTTCGCTGGTCCTGAAGCTTCTGGGGCAGCGTGAATCCCTCAGGATACCAAATGTCCGCTGCATCACACCGTTCCCTGCCCCCGGCAGACCTCCATGGTCTGCCCCGCGACCCGTGGTGGGACGCCTCCGAACCGTTGCGGGCGGCTCCGCCCGCGGTCCCATCTTCGCACTGCTCGCAGAGCGGTCGCCAGGAGGCCGTGCAGCCGGCTCCTGGCGCCGTGCCCAGGGACCCGGTCGCAGGTGTCACGCCGGACGTCGGACACCGTCAAACCCCCTGGCCCCGCCCCGGCTTCAGGTCCCCGGCGCGCGACGCCGGACCCCCCAGCCGCCCCTGGTCCCGACCCGGCCGCAGGTCCCGCAGCGCACCCAGCGTCAGGGCAGCGCGACGCAGCTCTCGACGATCCCGGTCGTGGCGAGCTCGGACGTGGCCACGCTCACGGTGTACCGGCCTTCGAGCTTGTCGCTCGGGCCGACGACCACCTTGACGGTCCCGACCTGGGCGTAGCTGTCGGCGAGCGCGTCGATCGTGCACTCGGCCTGCGTGCCGGGCTTCATGGAGACCTGGAACGTCACGTCGATCTGCTCGGAGCTGACGACCTTGAAGCCGAAGTCGTCGTAGCGCACGGGCGTGGCGGCCTGCCCCAGGCCGATCCAGACCGTGACGGCGATCCCGACGAGCGCGGCGGCGACGATGCCCGCGATCGCCAGGCGGCGTCGCAGGGGCGTGGGCTCGGGCCCGTAGCGTCCTGCCGGGGGCCGGGGGCCCTCGCTGCGCGGCACGAGGCCGATCGGGTTCTCGTCCTCGTCGAGGGCGTCCGGCCCGGGGTTCGGGGAAGTTCCCAGCGGGGGCGTGCTGTTCGTCATGGTCGATCGACGTCCAAGGGTTGGGTGGACTACCTGCTCGTGAGTCATCATTGTCTCTGAACTTCTTCACCGCGAAGTACCCCCAGGAGGACCTGTGACCGAATCGACGGCGCGCCAGACCGCAGGATCGGCGCCCGGGACGGTCGACCGCGCACCGCTGCGCCTCATGGCCGTCCACGCGCACCCCGACGACGAGTCGAGCAAGGGGGCTGCGACGTCGGCCCGCTACGCCGCCGAGGGCGTCGAGGTCCTCGTCGTGAGCTGCACGGGCGGCGAGCGCGGCGACGTGCTCAACCCGAGCTTCGGCGAGCTCCCCGCGACCGCGGAGGGCATGGCCGAGCTGCGGCGCGCGGAGATGGCCGCAGCGGCCAAGGCGCTCGGCGTGAGCCACCGCTGGCTGGGCTTCGTCGACTCGGGGCTGCCCGAGGGCGACCCGCTGCCCCCGCTGCCCGAAGGCTGCTTCGCGCTCGTGCCGCTCGAGGAGGCTGCGGCGCCGCTCGTCGAGCTGGTCCGCGAGTTCCGCCCGCACGTCATCACGACGTACGACCCGAGCGGCGGCTACCCGCACCCGGACCACATCATGTGCCACAAGGTCGCGTTCGAGGCGTTCCACGCAGCGGGCGACCCGGAGCGCTACCAGGTCGAGGGAGGGGCGCCCGCGTGGGAGCCCGCCAAGCTGTACTACAACCACGACTTCTCGATGAACCGCATCCGCACGATCCACGAGGCCGTGGTGGACGCAGGGCTCGAGTCGCCCTTCAGCGACTGGGTCGAGTCGCGAGCCGCCCGCGAGATCCCCGAGCGTGAGGTCACGACGCGCGTCGAGGTCGCCCCGTACTTCCCGCAGCGCGACGCGGCGCTCATCGCGCACGCGACGCAGATCGACCCCGAGGGCTTCTTCTTCGCGATCCCGCGCGACCTCGAGGCCGACGTGTGGCCCTTCGAGGAGTTCGAGCTCGCCGAGTCGCGCGTCCCCACCACGCTTCCGGAGGACGACCTGTTCGCCGGCATCCGCACCGAGGAAGGTCTCGTATGAGCCCGACGCCGCAGCTCGCGGTCGACCTGTCGTCCCACCTGGCCGGAGGCCCCGGTTGGGCGGCGGGGGTGACTGCCGAGACGACGCCGTCTCCCGCGCCGACGACCGACGAGCTCCGTCCGGGGCTCGAGCCGACCGACGTGTCGCCCGGCCTCCCGGGCTTCCTCACGATCTTCGCGGTGGCCCTCGCGTGCGTGGTCCTGTTCCTCTCGCTGACCAAGCAGCTGCGCAAGGTCCGCTACGACGAGCGCGGCGCCGGGGCTGCGTCGTCGGGCGGGGCCGCAGCGACGGGAACGGCCGGCACGGCCGCTGACCCGGACCGTCGGGACGGCGTGTCGGACGCCGGCTCCAGCCGCGACGACGCGGGATCGAGCGACTCCGGGAGCAGCAGCGACTCGGGATCGAGCGGCGACTCCGGCGGCGGCGGCGACTGACATGACGCAGACGCCGCACGGTCCGGTCCGGGTCACGATCGCCCAGATCGAGGTCTCGAACGACCATGCGGCGAATCTGCTCGTGGTGCGCTCGGCGTTCGCCGAGGCAGAACGGTTGCACGCCGATCTCCTGGTGCTCCCCGAGTACGCCTCGGGGTTCGACCCTCGGGGTGTGGGGATCGAGCACGCCGAGCCTCTCGACGGCCCGTTCGTCACGACGCTCCAGCGCTGGGCGAGCGAGACCGGGGTCGCGGTGATCGCGGGCACGACGATCCCGGGCTCGACGTCCTCCGACGGCGCAGCCTCGCAGGAGGGCTCGGGCGGCGCACCGGTCGCAGCGGCACCTGACAGCCCCACCCGCGCCGTCAACGCGGTCGTCGCGATCGACGCGCACGGTCGGCTGTCGGGCGTCTACCGCAAGGTGCACCTGTACGACGCGTTCGGGCACCGCGAGTCGGACCGCCTGGAGCCAGGACCCGCCGACGCGCCGCCGACGGTCCTCACGGTCGGCGGCCTGACGTTCGGCGTCATGACCTGCTACGACCTGCGCTTCCCCGAGACGGCCCGTCGGCTGGTCGACGCGGGCGCCGACGTCCTGGTGGTCCCGGCCGCATGGGCCGCGGGCGATCTCAAGGCCGATCACTGGCGCACCCTGGCCCGCGCCCGGGCGATCGAGAACACCTCGGTCGTGCTCGCGGTCGGGCAGGCCGGCAAGGGCGTGACCGGACGGTCGCTGCTCGTGGGGCCCGACGGCCAGGTGGGGCTCGAGCTCGACGAGCGAGCGGGCCTGCGTACGGCCGACATCGACCCCGAGGCCCTGGCCGGGGTGCGCCGGACGAACCCGTCGCTCGCGAACAGGCGCTACGCCGTCGTGCCTGTTCCCGGCCCTGCCACGCAGCCGTACGAGCCGGACCCGACGCGGTGAACGCGGCGCCGCCGTCGATCGACTTGATCGGCGGCGGACACCCCGCACCCGGCGTCCCGAGATCTACCCCTAGGAAATGTCTCCTGATGGGGTCGTCGGCGTGGGCAAGCTGTTGAGGTTGTCGACGAATCGCTCGGTTGCTTCCCTGCCGATCACCTCGTTGAGTGGCTCGTCGAACCACTTGAGCCAGATCGCATCGACCTGCGCGTTCGTGATGACGCCGTCGTTGATCAGCCGCTGAGCGATGGGCTTCGCCTCGAGGTCGTACTCGTCTTGTGGCGCGCCGTCGGGTTGTCCAGGGGTGAGGCCGTACGGGTCCAGTTCGTTGAGCAGTTCGAGGACGTTCTTGATCGTGCTTCTCCACACCTGCATGTCTTCGCGCATCCTCACATGATGCGGCAGGTGCGTCGGCTCGGCTGCGAAGCCAGGTGATCGTCAGCCCACCACGGGAGCGGCCGAAGCCAGGACCCGCGGGCTCACTGCGGACGAGGGCGTCAGCGTGATTCTTGTGAGTGGGCGGCGCCCCCGGTGTCCTTCTCTGGGCGGCTAGGCGTTGAGCGCGGCGATCATGATCGCCGCGTAGTGGCACCCGAAGCCCACGACCGTCAGGACGTGGAAGATCTCGTGGAACCCGAACCACCGGGGGCTCGGGTTGGGGCGCTTGAGGCCGTAGACCACGGCGCCCAGCGTGTAGGCGAGCCCGCCGATCGCGACGAGCCACACGATCGCGGGGCCACCTGGCGTGGTCCAGAACTGCGGCATGTAGCCGACCGCGACCCAGCCGAGCGCGACATAGATCGGGACGTAGACCCACCGCGGTGCGCCGAGCCAGATGATGCGCGCCGCGAGCCCGAGCAGCGCCCCGGACCACACGACGATCAGCAGGATCGTCGCGGTCTGCTTCGGCAGGAGCAGCACCGCGAGCGGCGTGTACGTGCCCGCGATGATGAGGAAGATGTTCGAGTGGTCGGCTCGGCGCAGGATCCCCGCGACCCGGGGAGACCAGGTCCCACGGTGGTAGACGGCGCTCGTGCCGAACAGCAGGCAGGCGCTCAGGCCGAAGATCGCGCACGCGACCTTGCCCGCGACCGGGGGAGCGAGGACCACCAGGACGATGCTCGCGACGAGGGCCACAGGGAAGGTGCCGGCATGGATCCAGCCGCGCAGCCGGGGCTTGACCGATTCAAGAGCGTCGGCGGCCTTCTCGCCGATGCTCGACAGGGCTTCGCCTGTCGACGCCAGCGTGTTCTCGACGGCGTCGCCTGCGGACGGGCGCTCGGAGGGTCGTGCCACGGAGAGACTCCTACTCGTTCTGCGTCGGGCCAGGGAGCGGGGTGTCCCTGACCCGGGGGACTGCACGTGAGTCGACGTGAACGGCTCAGGAAACAACCTACGCCATCGTAAGTTACGTCACCGTAGGTAGCGGCCGCGGACTGTGAAGATCCTGCGCAAAGGCGCACCGCAGCGCGGGCGACTGGACATTTCGACTGTTGCCTCCGGTACCGTTTGGCGGGCGACCTGCTCGATCGTGACCTGCGGCCGCGCGGCTCGTGCCCCTCGTGCTCGTCGCGGGAGCGCCCCGGCCGCGCCGGCCCCCGTCGCTCCACTCCCTTCATACCGCTAAGGACCTCACGTGCGCATGCCCCACCTGCTCTACGGGCTGTACGAGCGACGACTGGCGACCTCGCTGCCGCGCGAGGCGATGCCCCGGCACGTGGGCGTGATCCTCGACGGCAACCGGCGCTGGGCCAAGTCGTTCGGCGAGACCGCCGCGACAGGCCATCGGCGCGGCGCCGACAAGATCGCCGAGTTCCTCACCTGGAGCGAGGACCTCGGCATCGAGGTCGTCACGCTCTGGATGCTGTCCACGGACAACCTCTCGCGCTCGCACGAGGAGCTCAGCGCGCTGCTCGACATCATCGAGGACGCCGTGCGCGACCTCGCGGAGACCGGCCGCTGGCGCCTGCGCGTCATGGGCCGCCTCGACCTGCTCCCCGAGCGTCTCGCGGCGGCGCTGCGCGACGCCGAGGAGCGCACCGCGGGGGTCGACGGCCTCCAGGTCAACGTCGCGATCGGCTACGGCGGTCGCCACGAGATCGCGGACGCCGTCCGGTCCTACCTGCGCGAGCAGGCCGACCGCGGCGCGTCCCTCGAGGACCTGGCGGAGAACCTCGACGTCGAGCACATCGAGGAGCACCTCTACACCAAGGGGCAGCCGGACCCGGAGCTCGTGATCCGCACCTCGGGCGAGCAGCGGCTCGGCGGGTTCCTGCTGTGGCAGAGCGCGCACGCCGAGTTCTACTTCTGCGAGGCGTACTGGCCCAGCTTCCGCCGGGTCGACTACCTGCGTGCTCTGCGGTCGTACTCCCAGCGCGAGCGCCGGCTCGGCAGGTAGGCCTCCGGGGCGCGGCGCCCGCCCGTGCCGTCCTGACGGTCCGGAATACACCTCTCGCCCCGCCGGTTGTACCGCTCGAGTTCATACGAACGCATCTACCCGGGTGACGTGCGCCGACGAGGCGAGCGGCGCCGTCGGGCCGGTGCACCCCGCAGGATCGAGAGACGCATGCCAAGCCCCACCACCGCCCTCCCCGCCGTCCACGACCGAGCCACCACGCGCGAGGCCGCCGAGACCTGGGAGTCGCTCTTCCGCACCCAGGTCGCCCTCATGCGCCGCTTCCAGGCCGACGACATCTGGGAGGAGCTCACGATGCGCGAGTACGACGTGCTCTTCACGCTCTCCACGTGCCCCCAGGGCGGGACTCGGCTGCGCGACCTCAACGAGTTCGTCCTCATCAGCCAGCCCTCGCTGAGCCGCATGGCCGAGCGACTCGAGCAGCGCGGCCTCGTGGAACGCGTCCCCGCGCCCGACGACGCACGCGGCACGATCGTCCGGCTCACCCCGGAGGGCGCGCGGCTCCAGAAGGAGATCGGGCGCAGGCACGTCCGCACGATCAGCGCCTACGTGGGCGGGGCCCTCGACGCCGACGAGCTCGCGACCCTCAAGGGACTGCTCGACAAGCTCCGGGGTGCACAGGAGCACCTGCCCGCGCGCGAGGGGAGCGAGGCGTGAGCGCGGGCCCCCAGGAGGGGAGCGCCGCGGAGCCGGCCGAGGCCCGGACGCTGAGCGTCGTCGCCGTCACGGGCGGGGTGAGCTTCCCCTCGACCACGCGCGCGCTGACCGACCTGCTGCTCGACAAGACCGTCGCCCGCCTCACGGCCGCGGGGGTCGCGGTCGACGCACGGACCGTCGAGATCCGCGAGCACGCGCAGGACGTCGCGACCGCGACCGTCGTGGGCATGCGCAGCGAGGAGCTCGAGCTCGCGCTCAAGACCGTCGAGCAGGCCGACCTTCTGGTCGTCGCCTCGCCCGTGTTCCGCGGCTCCTACTCCGGGATCTTCAAGTCCTTCTTCGACCTCGTCGACTCGCTCGCGATGGTCGACAAGCCCGTGCTGCTCGCCGCCACGGGCGGCACGGCCCGTCACACCCTCGTGATCGACCAGGCGCTGCGCCCCCTCTTCTCCTTCATGGGCGACCTGATCGTGCCCACGGGCGTGTTCGCGTCCAAGGAGGACTGGACGATCGAGCTCTTCCCCATGCCGTGGCTCGACGAGCGCGCCGAGCGCGCCGTGGGTCAGCTCGTGCGGTTCGCGGACCTGCCCGCCGCGCAGTGACGGCCTGACCGGGCCGGGTTGTCCGCGACCCGGCCGGACATTTACCCCATCTGTCCCCGCACGGCCTCCCACCGTTCACCGTCGCGCCACCTCGACCCGCTTGGCTCTCAGGTGCCGGCCGGAACTCGACTCCGGACCGGACCAGACCTCGACAGGGAAGAGACCATGACTTCACGTGTACCGATGAAGTGGCTGCGGATCGCCGGGACCGGCGTCCTCGCTGCTGGTATCGCGATCTCCTCGACCACGCCGGCGCTCGCCGCGCCGTCCGCAGACCCCGGGGCGCCCGGACCGAAGAACATCATCCACCTCATCGGTGACGGGATGGGGTTCAACCAGGTCGACCTCGGCAGCCAGTTCGAGCACGGCCGCACGGCCTACCAGACCACCGTGAAGCCCGGCGGCGTCTCGACCCCGGTCCCCGGCCAGGCCGGCACGCAGGTGTACCAGGAGTTCCCGGTCGCCCTCGCGATGTCCACGTACCAGTTCGGCAACACGTACGACCCGGTCCAGAACTGGAGCAGCTTCTCCGCGCCGCTCAAGAACTCGACCGACTCCGCGGCCGCCGCCACGACGCTCGCGACGGGCGTCAAGACGCTCAACAACGTGATCGGCCAGGACGAGAACCACGAGGACCTCAAGACGGTCGCCGAGCGCGCGCTCGAGCTGGGCAAGGCCACGGGAGTCGTCACCTCGGTGCCGTGGACCCACGCGACGCCCGCGTCCTACCTGGCGCACAACGAGCACCGCAACAACTACCACGACATCGCCGCCGACATGATGGACTCGGGCGCGAACGTGATCTTCGGCGCGGGCAACCCCTGGTACGACGACAACGGCGACAAGCGCGCCAACCCCAGCTACAGCTACATCGGCGAGACCGAGTGGAACAAGCTGGTCGACGGCCAGTCGGCGTTCGACCTGGTCGAGTCCAAGGACGACTTCCTCGCTCTCGCCGAGGGCGACACGCCCACGCACGTGCTCGGAACCGCGCAGGTCGCGGGCACGCTCCAGGCCGACCGCACGGCGCTGAAGTCGGGCGACGTGCCGTTCACCGCCCCGCAGAACGACAACGTGCCCTCGCTCCCGCAGATGACGGACGCCGCGCTCAACGTGCTGTCCAACGCCTCGGACGAGGGCTTCTTCGTGATGATCGAGGGCGGCGCGATCGACTGGGCCTCGCACGACAACAACACCGCAGGAGCCGTCGAGGAGCAGGTCGACTTCAACCGGACCATCGAGACGGTCGTGGACTGGGTCGAGGAGAACTCGAGCTGGGACGAGACCCTCGTGGTCATCACGGCGGACCACGAGTGCGGCTACCTCTCGGGCCCCGCGGCGAACCCCGCCTGGACCCCGGTCCAGGGCGCGCAGGGCGAGGCGCCCCAGGTCAGCTGGAACAGCGGCGGCCACACCAACCACCTCGTGCCCGTGTTCGCCAAGGGCCCGGGCTCGGAGCTGCTCGCGGCGGCCGCGACGGGCACCGACCCGGTGCGTGGCGCCTACCTCGACAACGCCGACGTCGGCCGCGTCTCCAACGCCCTGTGGGCCGCGAACGACACCGACGGCATCCCGCTCCTCGCGACCGTCCCCGAGGCCGGTGAGGTCGGCGGCAAGCTCACGCTGTCCGTCGCGGACTTCGGTGCGGGCGTGGCGCTCACGGGCGGCGAGAACGTGGGCGACCGCCTGCGCTTCGCGGGCACGCTCCCCGAGGTCTCGGTGACGGACTCGCGCGCGACCGCCACGGTCGGCACGGGCGGCTGGACCGTCTCGGGCCAGTCGGGCGACCTGTCCTCGGGCCCGCGCACGCTGCGCGCCCAGAACCTCGGCTGGACCCCCGGCCTGGTCTCGGCCAAGGACGGCGTGATCGCGGGCTCGCCCGTGGCCTCGCTCCTGGGCGGCGGCACGGGCCTCGCGGCCCCGGCCACGCTCGCGACCGCGACCTCGGACAGCCGCCTGGGCACCACGACGGTCTCGGCCGACCTGGCGCTCGAGGTCCCCGTGGACACCCGCGAGGGCGACTACGCGGGCACCCTGACGGTCTCGCTGTTCCCGGTCGACTGACCGTCGTCACCTGACGGAGCCGTCGGGTCCCGGGTGCGCTGCGGCGCGCCGGGGGCCCGGCGGCCTCTTCGGATTCCGCTCGTCGGTCTCTCGACGACGTCACGCACCGTGCGTCGTCGGGTGACCGTGGGCCACGTCCGTCTCCTGCCCGACGGTGCCACGCCCGTCCCGCCCGCGGGTCGCGCTGGGCGCGGGGCCACGACTCTTCCCGCTCGGAGCTCCTCGATGAACGTCACCCCCCGCCTCACGGCTCGTCCGCGCCGCCTCACGGCTCGTCCGGCAGGCCCGGTCCGCCTGCCCGCCCCGGCGCGCGTGGCCAGGACGGCCGGCGCCGCAGCCCTCGTGGGCGCCCTGCTGACGGGCGCGCTCGCGGCGCCCGCCGGTGCGCTGGTCCTCCCCGGAACCCCGGTCGTGGCCGGACCCGTCGCCGGGACCGGTGCGGCGCCGTCGGGCACGGCGACCTCGACCGTGGACGGCGCAGCGACCGCTGACAGCGCCGCCGCCCCGGCCTCCGGCGAGCCGCCCGCCGCGCGCACGACCTGGGCCGTCGAGCCCGCGACCGCCGAGGGGCCCGACGGACGCGTGTCCTACCGCGTGACGGTCGACCCGGGCGGCCAGGCCGTCGAGCACGTCACCGTGACCAACTTCAGCGACCACCCCGCGACGTTCGACGTGTACGCGAGCGACGGCGTCGTGACCGCGGACGGGCAGTTCGACCTGCTGTCGGCCGGCACTGCGCCGACCGACGGCGGCTCGTGGATCACGCTCGGCGAGGGCGAGACGGCGGGACCGAGCCAGCGCGTCGAGATCGCGGCCGAGTCGTCGGCGACCATCCCGTTCACGGTCGCGGTGCCCGCCGACGCGACCCCGGGCGACCACCCGGCCGGGGTCGTCGCCGCGCTGGCCCGCGCCGAGGGGGACGGGTCGAGCGTCACGTTCGACACCCGTGTGGGCGCGCGCCTGCACCTGCGCGTCGCGGGCGACCTCGCCCCGGCGCTCGCTCTCACCGACGTCCGCGCGACGTACGAGCCGAGCTGGAACCCGTTCGCGCCCGGCTCGGTGCGCGTCGAGTACTCGGTCGCGAACGAGGGCAACGTGCGCCTGGGCGCCGACACGCAGGCTGCGGTCGCGGGCCTGTTCGGCTGGAACGCGCGCGAGGTCGTGGCCCCCGCGCAGCGCGAGGTACTGCCCGGGCAGGACGCGGGCGGGACCGTCGTGATCGACGGCGTCTGGCCGCTCGGCAAGGTCTCGGGGGACCTGACGACGACCCCGCTCGTCGTGGGCGACGACGTCGTCGAGGTCACGCTCACGCCCGCCGCAGCGGCCTACGGCGCGTGGGCGCTGCCGTGGGTCCAGCTGGGGTCGCTGCTCGTGCTCGTCGGGCTCGTGCTCGCGGCGGTGCGCGCACGTCGCCGGCGCGAGGCGCGCACGCAGGCACGGATCGATGCCGCGGTCGCGGCCCAGGCTGCCCAGCGCGCCTGAAGGAGCGTGGCTACGATCGGGACGTGCCTTCGACGACGAACACCGACGCCTCCCGGACCCTCGACCCACCCGGCGGAGCGCGACCGTTGCGGGTCGTGATCGCGCCCGACTCGTTCAAGGGGTCGGCGACCGCGGACGCGGTCGCGCGGCACATCGCGGACGGGGTCCTGGCCGCCGCGCCCGACGCCCTCCTCACGCTCCTGCCCATGGCCGACGGCGGGGAGGGCACGCTCGACGCGCTCCTCGCGGTCTGGGGCGTGCCGGCACGTGAGCTCGTCACGGTCGACGCGATCGGCCGGCCGCACACGGCCCGCTACGGGGTCTCGGCCGACGGCCGGGTCGGTGTGGTCGAGCTCGCCGCCGCGAGCGGCCTGCCCGACGTGAGCGACGTCGCCCTCCAGCCCCTGCACGCGCACACGCGCGGCACGGGCGCGGTCGCCGCCGCAGTCCTGGACGCGGGGGTCGAGGAGGTCCTCGTGTGCCTCGGCGGGTCGGCCTCGACCGACGGCGGGGCGGGTCTCCTCACGGGCCTCGGGGCGCGGCTGGTCGCGCACGAGCCGGCGACGGTCCCGTCCTCGACGGACGGGGAGCTCGCGGGCAGGGTCGTGCCCGACGGCGGCGAGGGGCTCGCGCGCGTCGTGGGCCTCGACCTCGACGGGCTGCACCCACGCGCCCGTGAGGTGCGCTGGCGCGTGGCGGTCGACGTGACGAACCCGCTCGTGGGCGAGCGCGGAGCGGCGGCGGTGTTCGGCCCGCAGAAGGGCGCGCGCGGGTCGGACGTCGCGTTCCTCGACGCGGCCCTCGTGCGCTGGGCCGACCTGCTCGAGCGCGAGACCGGGGTGCGCACGCACGAGCTCTCGGGGGCTGGGGCCGCGGGCGGGGTGCCCGCGGCGCTCGTCGCGGTCCTGGGCGCCGAGCTCGAGCACGGCGCGACCCTGGTCGCGCAGAGCATCGGGCTGCCCGCGGCCGTCGCGGACGCGGACCTGGTGCTCACGGGCGAGGGTTCGTTCGACTCGCAGTCGGTCAACGGCAAGGTCGCGGACGCGATCGGCACGCTCGCTGCGGCGGCTCCCGGGAGGCCTCCGGTGGTGGTGCTCGCGGGGCAGGTCCTGCTGCCCGCCCAGCGCGCCCGGGCCGCAGGGGTCACGGCCGCGTTCTCGATCGCTCCGGGGCCGATCGACCTCGACGAGCTCGTGGGGCGCACGGGGAGCAGGTTGGCCGAGCTCGCGGCGTCGGTCATGAGCCTGTACCTGGGGTCCGTGCGCCGCTGATCCCGGGACCCGCCGAGTGCATGATCCTGCAGCGACACACCCGGCGAGTCGCCGCAGGATCATGCACTCAGCGCTTCGGCCAGTGCCACAGCGGCTCGTCGAGCGGACCCTCGCGGCCCGCGACGGTCGTCTCCCCGAGCTCCTTGACGAGCTCGACGTGCCCGAGCCCGGGCAGTCCGCGCGCCCCAGCGTGACCGGTCCGGGGCGCGCGGCCTCCCGGTGCCGACAGCGCCGACGTCCCCGACGCGCGCGAGCCGTCCGCCGCCTCCTCCATGGCCCGCACGAGCGCCCCCGAGTGCGTCACCACCACGACCTGCGTGCGCTGCGCGGCCCCCGCGATCAACGACCCCAGCGCGGGCAGCAGGTCGGGGTGCAGGCTGGTCTCGGGCTCGTTGAGCACGAGCAGCTCAGGGGGCCGGGGCGTGAGCAGCGCGGCGACCCACAGCAGGTAGCGCAGCGTGCCGTCGGACAGCTCGGCGCTGCCCAGGGGACGCAGCAGGCCGTGCTGGCGCAGCTCGAGCGAGAACCGGCCGTCGTCCGCCGCACGGACCCGCACGGTCGACCCCGGGAACGCGTCCTCGACCGCGGCGTCCAGCTCGTCGGCCAGCCCCAGCTCGCGGATCGTCTCGAGCGCTGCGGCGAGGTCGGCGCCGTCGTGCGCCAGGACGGGGGTCCGGGTGCCGACGTGCGCGCCGCGGGCCGGAGCCAGGGCGTCGGTGCGGAACTGGTCGTAGAAGCGCCAGGACCGCAGCCGCTCGCGCACGAGCACGAGCTCGGGTGCGCCCACGGGGTCCACGACCTCCGAGAGCATGCTGTCGAACGACCGCAGGCGCCGACCCGACACCTGCCACGACCCGTCCTCGTCGCGCAGCCGGACCGACGGGCCGTGTCGGTCGGCGACCAGCGTCGCGGGTCGCAGCACAGGGCCCGACCACACGACCTCGGTCTTGATCTCCGGGTCCAGGCCGAACGACTCGCCGCCGTCCTGCGGCAGCCCCAGGTCGATCGCGTACCCGTACGCGCCCGTGAGGGGTGGACCTGCGGGGGTGGCGCCGTCGGGCAGGAGGTCCGGGCCGCTCGCGAAGCCCAGGCGCAGCGCGACCGGTCCGTTGCGGACCGTGCCCTGCACGGGGTGCACGCCCGCGCGCACCGAGCGGCCGATCACCTCCGGCCCGGCCCACAGCGTCGAGGGCAGCCCGCCCTCGCGGGCCAGCGCCCCGACCGCGCCGCCCAGCGCGCACTCGGCGAGCAGGCGCAGCGAGCGGTACAGGCTCGACTTGCCCGCGCCGTTGGCACCCGTCACGACCGTGAGCCGGCCGAGCGGCAGGACGAGGTGCCGCAGCGAGCGGTAGCCCTCGATGGCGAGCGTCTCGATCATCCCGCCAGGCTAGGCGCGGTCACCCACGACGCGCGTTCCGCCGAGTGCATGGTTCGGCTGCGACTCGCCGGGCGTGTCGCAGCCGAACCGTGCACTCGGCGGCGAAGGGGTCAGTCCGTGATCGCGAACGCGTCGATCTCGACCAGCATCTCCTCGCGGGGCAGGCCCGTGAAGACCGTGGTGCGGGCGGGCAGCACGCCGCCCGGGCAGTTGGCCTCGACGAACGCGCCGTACGCGTCGTTCATGATCGGGAAGTCCTCGCGCTTGGTGAGGTACACGCGCAGCATCACGACGTCGTCGAACGTGGCGCCCGCGCCCTCGACGATGGCCTTGACGTTCTCCAGGGTCCGCGTGGTCTGCGCGGCGACGTCGCCGGGGAACAGGTACTCGCTCGTCGCGGGGTCGACCGGCCCCTGACCCGAGACCTGGACGAACGGGCCCTTGCGCACGCCCTGGTGGAACGTGTGGGCCGGTGCCGGTGCGTGCGGGGTGCTGATCGGGGACTTGGCGGTGCTCATCGTGCCTCTTTCTCTCGGGTTTCTCTCGGGATGTCGCGGGTGATGCTGGGTGGTCCGGGACGGGCAGCGTCAGAACTCGGTGCCGACCAGGTCGACCACCTGGTCGTCGTCGCCCACCACGGCCGCCACGCGCCATTTGTCGAACAGCGTGCACGGGTGCGAGATCCCGAACCCGACGACGTCGCCGGGCCGGATCTGCGTCGTGACCGGGGCGCTGCCCGCGGGTGCGGGGTCGACCGTGAGGTACAGGTGCTGGTCGTTGAGGCCCGTGACGCGCGCGCCCGCGAGGTCGTGCGCGGGGCGCAGACCTCCGTTCTCGTCGAGCGTGCGCAGCCACAGCGCGGTGGGCAGGTCGATGTCGTACGACACGTCGCGTCGCCCCACACCGCACAGGACGAGCCCCGGCTCGGGGACCGAGAGCACCTGGCCCCACACGACCGCGGCCGCGTGCATGGGCTCGCCGCCCGGGATGCGGTCCCACGGGTCCATGCGGGCGCAGAACCCGTGGTCGTGCGTGAGGTAGGCGCCCGAGCGCACGACCACGCGGACGTCGCGGGTGGTCCCGCCCCCGTCGGCGCCGCCGCCACCGTCCACCCCGTCACCCGTGCCCGTGACCGTGAGCGGCCCGGGGAGCTCGGCGAGCACGACGTCGAGGAACGAGCTGCCCCCCGCGGTCACGACCACGGGCTCGTCGCCGGGCACCAGGCCCTCGCGGACGAACGCGGCCGCGACGTCGCGCAGGCCCCGGCAGTAGGCCGTGACCTTGTCCAGGTCCTCGGGCGTGGTGCCGCCCGCGGCCGACCCCTCGTACCCGGCGACCCCGGGCACGCGCAGTCCCGCGGCACGCACGGCCCGCGCGAGACCCAGCGCGTCGGCCGTGCTGCGCACGCCCGTCCGGCCGCCGGGGACGCCGACCTCGACGAGCACGCCGAGGCCTGCGACGACCTGGG
Organism: Oerskovia enterophila; assembly: GCF_001692445.1. GTDB lineage: Bacteria > Actinomycetota > Actinomycetes > Actinomycetales > Cellulomonadaceae > Oerskovia > Oerskovia enterophila. The sequence goes on from NZ_MAQA01000005.1 coordinate 22,751, forward strand.
GCGAGGCGCCCGCGAAGCCGCGCGAGAGCAGCCCGACGCCTTCGATCGAGTCGACGTAGACCCACACCTCGCAGGGGGTGCCGCCGGGGGCGACCGAGGCCTCGAGCTCGCGGCGCAGCCACGCGATCTCGCGCGGATCCATGAGCTCGTTCGCGAGGAACACCCGCTCGACGCCCCACGTGCGCACCACGCGGAGCTGCGCCGGGTTCGCGACGGTCGCGCCCCAGGCCCCGGCGCGGGCCTGACGGGCGTAGAGCCCGCGGGACATCGCGGTCTTGACGTGCGGTGCGTGCTCGACGCCGTGCTCGGCGCACAGCCGCGCCATGAGCGAGACGTTGTGGTCGAGGGCCGCGTCGTCGAGCGTCAGCAGCGGCCAGGAGAAGGCGTCGTCGGTGATGCGGGGGGAGTCCGCGAGGACGTCCGCGACGGTCCGCTCGGCGTCGAGCCGCAGGCCCTTGGTCGCGGGCCCGACGACGGCGCTCGGGTCCGCGGGGACGGTCGCGCGGGCGGACGGCTGGGTGGGGTGGGCAGCCTGGGTGGGGTCGGTCATGCGTTCCTCCCGGTGGGTTCGTAGCCGCAGCGCACGGAGCCCATCCCGGCGGAGACCGCGCGGGCGGCCTGCACGACGAGCGGGCCCAGCTCGCGCACCCGCGCGGGCGGCATGTGCGAGGCGAGGGCGGAGACGGAGAGCGCGCCGATCGCGGTCTCCGTGTGGTCGACGACGGCGGCCGCGACGCAGCGCACCTCGGCCTCGTTCTCGCGGTCGTCGATCGCGTAGCCGCGCTGTGCGACCGTGCGGAGCTCGGCGCGCAGGGCGTCGGGGTCCGTCAGGGTCCGCGCGGTCACGGCGGGCAGCGGGTGGTCGAGCACGGACTCCAGCAGGTCGACGTCGCTCGCGGCGAGGATCGCCTTGCCGACTCCCGTGCAGTACAGCGGCATGCGGCGTCCGATGCGCGAGGCCATGCGCACGACCGCGGTGTTCTCCTTCTTGTCGATGTAGACGACGTCGAGACCGTCGCGCACCACGAGGTGGCACGTGGCCCCCGAGGCCCGCATGAGGTCCGCGAGGTGGGGCTCGGCGACCGTGCGCAGGTCGAGCCCCTCGAGGTAGGCCTGGCCGAGCCGGAGCGTGCCGGCGCCCAGCACGAACCGTCCGCCCGGGGTGCGCCGGACCAGGTGGACCTCGACGAGCGGCGCCAGCAGGCGAGAGACCGTGCTCTTGTGCGCGCCCAGGACGTCCGCGAGCTCGACGAGGCTCAGGCCGCGGGCCGCGTCGTGACGCAGGGCGTCGAGGATCGTCAGGGCGCGGCGGAGCGACTGGGACGAGTTCCGGGCGGCGTCGGCGGCGGGCGCCGACGCGTCCGGGAGCGCCTGCCGCCCCGGGTGGGCGGCGCTCGCCGCCTCCCGCGCGGTCGCCGTCATGCGCGCCCCGCCAGGACGGTCGGGCGCAGCGCCCGCCCGGGGGTGGCACCGGTGGGCCGCCCGCCCGCGAGCACGGGCACGCCCGCGACGAGCACGTCGTCGATCCCGGTCGCGGGACGGCGCGGGTCCTCGTACGTCGCGACGTCCTGCACGGTCTCGGGGTCGAGCAGCACGACGTCGGCGCGTGCGCCCGGCCGCAGGACCCCGCGGTCGCCGAACCCGAAGCGCTCGGCGGCGGCCGTCGACAGGTGCCGTTCGGCGTCGTGCCACGTCCAGTCGCCGAGCGCGCGCACGTGCTCGGCGAGGAAGCGCGCGAACGCCCCCCAGCCGCGCGGGTGCGGGCGCCCGCCCTGGTAGATCGCGTCCGATCCGCCCATCTGCGCCGGGTGGCGCAGCAGCGCCCGGACGGACCCGGGGGAGTTGGTGGGGGGCTGGGCGAACACGCAGCCCGCGCGCAGGTGGGTCGAGACCAGGATCCGCAGCGTCGTCTCGACGGGGTCGAGGCCCAGGCGGTCGGCGACGTCGAGCAGCGCCATGCCCTCGCTCCACTGCAGCTCGCCGGGCACGGCGGCCATGGTCACGCGCTCCCAGAGGTCCGCGAGGCCGGGGAAGTGCTCGGCGCGGAGGCGCGCGACGACGTCGGGGTCCTGGAGCATCGCGACCGTGGCGTCCGGGTCCGCGACGGGCAACCACGTGGGCAGCGAGACCATCGAGAGGATCGAGCAGCCGCGCAGGTACGGGTAGGAGTCGAACGTGACGTCGAGCCCGGCCGCGTGGGCGTCCTCGACGTAGCCGATGAGCTCGTCCGCGGGCCCGTGGTAGTGCGAGACGTGGGTCGCGACGCCCGACGCCCGGGCGACCCGGACGAGCTCGGCCATCGCGGACCCGGCCCTGTCCTCGTAGCCGCGCATGTGGCTCACGTGGGGCAGGTCGTGCTCGGCGAGGACACGGGTCAGCGCGACCAGCTCGTCGTCGGTCGCGTTCGAGGCCGGCGCGTACTCGAGGCCTGTGGACATGCCGCACGCGCCGTCGTCGAGGGCCTCGCGCAGCAGGGCGACCATGCGGCCCGTCTCCTCGGGGCTCGCGGGTCGGGCCGCGCCGCCCAGGACGTCGTAGCGCAGCGTGCCGTGCGGGACGAGGTAGGCGACGTTGAGGGGAGTGGTGCCCTCGTACGTCGCGAGCAGGTCGGCGACCGAGCCGCCCCGGAACGTGGGGTGCTCGCCGTTGATCGCGCTGAAGTAGCCGGTCGCCCAGGTGTGCGCGTCGTGGGTCCCGTCCGCGACGGGCTGCCTCGCGGAGGGGGCGTAGGAGACGCCGTCCTGGCCCACGACGATGCTCGTGACGCCCTGGCGCAGCATCGCGAGCTGCACGTCAGGGTCCAGGACCGCGGCCTCGCCGTGCACGTGGGAGTCGACGAAGCCGGGGAACGCGATGCGGCCCGCGGCCTCGATCACGTGCGCCCCGGCGGGGACGGGCACGCTGCCCGCCGGCACGACGTGGTCGATCACGTCTCCTGCGACCAGCAGGTCCACGGGCCCCGACAGCCCCTCCGGGGTGGTGAGCCGTGCGCCGCGGACGACGAGCGTCACGCCCGCCGAGCCCCCTGCAGCCGGGCCGTGGGTGTCCTGACGGTCCGTGGTGCTCATGCCTGCCCCTCCGAGCTCGCGTCGCGTCCCTCGACCCAGCCGCCCACGCCGGCGTAGCCGCCCGCGGCCATCTCCTGGTCGAGGTGGCGCAGGAACCCGTGCACGCCCGGACGCCGCTGCCAGGGCTTCGGCCCGTCGAGCGGGCGGTACTCGACGCCCGCCGCGTCGAGGCGCGGCAGGTGGTCCTGCTCGAGCCGAGCGAGGAACTCGGCCGAGGCCGGACCGCCCGGGGTGCGCTCCGCCGTCGGGCTCCAGACGACCTCCGCGAACGCCGCGAGGCGGGGGAACGCCGCGTAGTCGACGCGGCGCGGCGAGTCGAGGTGCTCGGACCAGACCTCGGCCTGGGCACCCAGCAGACGACCGGGCGCCGCGTCGAGGCCCGGGTACTGCGCGAGGACCTCGGGCGGGAACGGGTCGAACGCGAGGACGTCCTCGACCGTGCGCAGGAACCCCACGGGGACGGGCTCGTCCTCGCCGTCACCCGCACGGTGGTCCAGGTAGACGACCTGCTCCGGGGCCATGACGACGTCGTTGCCCGCCTCGAGCGCGTCCGCCCCCACGGTGAAGCCGCGCCACGCGGTCACGACGACGTCGCGCGGGAGCTGCTCGCCGAAGCCCTCGTCCCACACGACCGCCCGACGCCCCTGGGCCGTGACGTGCTCGCTCAGGCGGGCCAGGAACCAGCCCGCGAGGTCGGCGACGTCCGCGAGGCCACGCTGCTCGGCGAGGGCCACGATCGCCGGGCTCTCGCGCCACAGCGTCGTGGGGACCTCGTCGCCGCCGATCGCGATCCAGGGGGAGTCGAAGACGTCCAGGACCTCGTCCAGCACGTTCGTGAAGAACTCGAGCGCCTCGTCGGACGGGTCGAGCACCTCGGTGCTCACGCCCCACGTGGTGCGCACCGTGTGCGGGGTCTTGCGGGTCCCGAGGAACGGGTAGGCCGCGACGGCCGCCTCGACGTGCCCCGGCGCGTCGATCTCCGGCACGACGACGACGCCCCGCTCGCGCGCGTGGGCGACGATCTCGCGCAGGTCGTCCTGGGTGTAGAAGCCGCCGTGCGGGCGGCCGTCGAAGACCCCCGTGCGCCACGTCCCGACGTTCGACTCGGTGCGCCAGCCGCCGACCTCGGTCAGGAGCGGGTAGCGGTGGACCTGCATGCGCCAGCCCTGGTCGTCCGTGAGGTGGAGCTGGACCACGTTGAGCTTGTGCGCCGCCGCGAGGTCGATGAACCGCAGCACCTCGCGCGTGGGCAGGAAGTGCCGGGCGACGTCGAGCAGGACGCCTCGCCAGCCGAAGCGCGGGTGGTCCTCGACGGTGAGGGCGGGCAGGTGGACGGTGCTCGCCGGGGTCCCGGGGGCCGCGGCGACCGGCGCCGTGCGGTAGGCCTGCGGGCCTGCGAGCTGGCGCAGGGTCTGGGCACCCGCGTGGGCACCGGCCGCGTCCGCGGCCGTGAGCAGCACGGCCTGCGGGGTGATCTCGAGGCGGTAGCCGCCCGCGGGGCGCGACGCGTCGAGGGCGAGGGTCACGCCCGGGCGGGCTGCGTCGTCGGGCGTGACGTTCGCCTGGTGCGCCCCTCGGGGAGCGCCGCCGGGAGCTGCGGCGGGGCTGTCAACGGCGCCGTCACCGACGACGAACGGGAGGTCGACGCCGAACGCCGCCTCCGTGGTCCGACGCCACCAGCGCGCGGCCGCGGCGAGGGCCGGGTCCGTACGGACGGGCGTGCCGTCGGTCAGCGGGAAGGAGCCGGTGGCGGGCTGAAGGCTCACGGGCGCGGGCAGGAGCCCGGGCGAGAGGGTGGGGGCGCTCACCTGTCGAGCCTAACCACGGCGCGGCGCTCGTGGTGTGCCGCGCACACGGGTCGTTGTGCACTGCACGACGGTCGGGGTGGTGATCCGCGTGTCGGTGGCGCGCCCTAGGCTCGCGGGCATGCCCGCCCAGAAGCTGCGCCTCCTCGACTCGTTCTTCACGCTCGCGCACGAGCCCCACTCCGCGTTCCCGGACGACGACGAGTGGGTCGCGCTCGTGCGTGCGCCCGAGGGCCTGACGGTCCTGCGCGAGGCCTCGCCCTTCGGTGGCGGTGGCGACCGCTGGGCGGGGTTCTACGGCGACCCGCACGGGCTGGGCATGCCGGGCATGCTCGCGGCGCTCGTCGGGCCGCTCGCCGACGCGAGCATCGCGGTGTTCGTCGCCTCGACGTTCCACGCGGACCTCGTGCTGGTCCCCGAGGACTCGGTCGAGGCCGCCGTGGACGTGCTGGTCGACGCGGGGCACACCGTGACGCGGGGGCGCTGACGGCGCGGAAGGGCGCTGACGGCGCTGCTCAAGGTTGCGCAAGTGAACGCAAGCGGCTTGCGCGCTGCGTATAGTCAGCAGCATGTCCAGACGACTTGCCGAGGTAGCCAAGAAGGTCGGCGTCAGCGAGGCCACGGTCAGCCGCGTGCTCAACGGCAAGCCAGGGGTCTCCCAGGCGACGCGCGACTCCGTCCTCACGGCCCTCGACGTGCTCGGGTACGAGCGCCCCACCAAGCTGCGCGGTGAACGAGGCCGACTCGTCGGCCTCGTCCTCCCCGAGCTCGCCAACCCCATCTTCCCCGCGTTCGCCGAGGTCATCGGCGGCGCACTGGCTCAGCAGGGGTTCACGCCCGTGCTCTGCACGCGCACCGCGGGCGGCATCACCGAGTCCGAGTACATCGACCTGCTGCTCGGCCAGCAGGTCTCGGGCGTGCTCTTCGCGGGCGGCTTCTACGCCCAGCGCGAGGCCGACCACGAGCCCTACCGGCGCCTGGCCGAGCGCAACCTGCCCGTGGTCCTCATGAACGCCTCGATCGAGTCGCTCGACTTCCCACGGGTCTCGTGCGACGACGTGGTCGCCATGAACCAGGCGCTCGGGCACGTCCTGTCCCTGGGGCACCGCCGGATCGGGCTCCTGCTCGGCCCCGCCGACCACATCCCGTCCGAGCGCAAGCTCGCGGCGGCGCACGCCCTCGCGGCGCGCCACGGCGTCACGATCGATCCCGCGCTCGTCCAGCACAGCCAGTACTCGCTCGAGAGCGGCCAGGCCGCCTCGGTGCGGCTCCTCGAGGCCGGTGCGACCGCGATCGTGTGCGCGAGCGACCCGCTCGCGCTCGGCGCGATCCGGGCGGTGCGCCGGGCCGGGCGCGAGGTCCCGACCGACGTGTCGGTCGTCGGGTACGACGACTCGGCGCTCATGAACTCGACCGACCCCGCGCTCACGACCGTCCGCCAGCCCATCGAGCCCATGGGGCGCGCGGCCGTGGACCTGCTCGCGAGCATGATCGCGGGGGCCGACGTGTCCCGCGACGAGCTGCTGTTCGAGCCCGAGCTCGTGGTGCGCGCCTCGACCGCGCCGCTGAGCACGAGCGGTACTCGCTAGGCGAGCGGTACCCGCTAGGCGGGCAGCACCGGCTGGTCGAGCGGCACCGGCTGGTCGAGCGGCACTGAGGGCGCCGCCCTGGGGGAACCCGGGGCGGCGCCCTTCGTCGTGCCCGGAGCTGCTCGCTGAGTGCGGAGTTCTTGCGCGACGCACCCGGCGAGTCGCGCAAGAACTCCGCACTCAGCGACGCGCTGCCCGGGAGTCGCCCTGACCACCGCCAAAGGTCGCGTTTCGATAACGCTACTGTCGAGTTCTTGCGCGATTGCTGTCGAGTGATTACGTTGATGCCCAAGACGCCGGATCCACGGATCGGGAGTCCAGCGGCCCGCCCACCCGGGACGCCGCGCTCGACGCAGAGCACCCGTTCATCGCTGAACGGGACGGACGGAAGACGAGGACACGGTGCGCGAGGACGACTCGACCCGAACGACGGCCGACCCCACCTGGTGGCGGGACGCGGTCATCTACCAGGTGTACGTACGCAGCTTCGCGGACGGCGACGGCGACGGCACGGGCGACCTGGCCGGCGTGCGGCAGCGTCTGCCGTACCTGCGCGACCTGGGCGTCGACGCGATCTGGTTCACCCCCTGGTACCTGTCCCCGCTCGCCGACGGCGGCTACGACGTCGCGGACTACCGCGAGATCGACCCGCAGTTCGGCACCCTCACCGAGGCCGAGCAGCTCATCGCCGAGGCCCGGGAGCTGGGCATCCGCACGATCGTCGACGTCGTGCCCAACCACGTCTCGGCCGCGCACCGCTGGTTCCAGGCCGCGCTCGACGCGGGCCCCGGCTCGCCCGAGCGCGAGCGCTTCTGGTTCCACCCCGGCAAGGGCCCGGGCGGCGACGAGATGCCCACGCACTGGGTCTCCGACTTCCAGGGCACCACCTGGACCCGCACCACGAACCACGACGGCACGCCCGGCGAGTGGTACCTGCACCTGTTCACGCCCGAGCAGCCGGACCTCAACTGGAACCACCCCGACGTCCGACGCGAGCACGAGGACATCCTGCGGTTCTGGTTCGACCGTGGTGCCGCGGGCATCCGCATCGACTCCGCGGCCCTGCTCGTCAAGGACGCGACGCTCCCCGAGGTCCCGGCCCACCCCGGCCCGGGCGAGCACCCCCACGTCGACCGCGACGAGATCCACGACATCTACCGCGGCTGGCGCACCGTCGCCGAGTCCTACGACGAGCCGCGCGTCCTGGTGGGCGAGGTCTGGCTCGCCGACCGCTCCCGGTTCGCGCAGTACCTGCGCCCCGACGAGATGCACACCGCGTTCAACTTCGACTTCATGGCCCGCCCCTGGGACGCCAAGTCGCTGCGCGAGTCCGTCCAGACGACGCTCGACGCGCACGCCCCCGTGGGCGCCCCCGCCACGTGGGTCCTGTCCAACCACGACGTGACCCGCCCCGTGACGCGCTACGGCCGTGAGGACAGCGCGTTCTCGTTCGGCGCCAAGCGCTTCGGGACGCCGACCGACCTGGCCGCGGGACGCCGTCGGGCACGGGCGGCCGCCCTGCTCTCCGCCGCGCTGCCCGGCTCGCTGTACGTCTACCAGGGCGACGAGCTCGGCCTGCCCGAGGTCGAGGACCTCCCGCTCGACGTCATCAACGACCCCATGCACTTCCGGTCCGGGGGAGTGGACCCCGGCCGCGACGGCTGCCGCGTCCCCCTGCCGTGGGCGCGCGGCGGGAGCAGCCAAGGGTTCGGGCCCGACGGCGGCACTCACCCCTGGCTGCCCCAGCCGGCCGGGTGGGGCGACCTGTCGGTCGAGGCGCAGGCGGGCGACGACGCGTCGATGCTCAGCCTCTACCGCCGCGTCCTCGCGCTGCGCCACGACGACCCCGCGTTCCGCGGTGGCTTCGCCTGGGCCGACGACGTCTTCGTCGGCAGCGGCCCGGGCGACGTGACCGGCGACCTCCTCGCGTTCACGCGCGGCGACGTGCTGTGCGTCGTCAACCTGGGCCCCGCCGTCCCCCTGCCCGCGGGGTACGACGTGCTCCTGGCGAGCGCCGACCTCGAGCAGGGCGCCTCTGGCGTCGAGCTCCCCACCGACACGGCCGCGTGGCTCCGGCGCACCCCGCCGGGCCACGCGACCGGCACCACCCCGACCTGACCAGCCCACCCACCCGCACCCACCACCGCACCGTGCTGAGCAGCACCGCCCAGCGCACCCGCCCGCACAAGGAGCAGAGACAATGAAGTCCACACGCCGCGCGATCGCCCTCACCCTCGTGGGGGCCCTCACCGCCACCGCCCTCGCCGCCTGCTCGAGCTCCGGCTCGGGCGACGGCGACGGCGAGTCCGCCGACGGGAAGACCACCCTCAAGGTCGTCTCCCTCCTTCCCGGCTCCGAGCCCGAGGCGATCGACGCCTTCAACGAGCAGGTCAAGCAGTTCGAGGACGCCAACCCCGACATCGACGTCGTGCCCGAGGAGTACGAGTGGAAGGCGACCACGTTCGCCGCCCAGCTCGCCGGCGGCACGCTGCCCGACGTGTTCGAGATCCCGTTCACCGACGCCAAGACCCTCGTCGAGAACAAGCAGATCGCGGACCTCGACACCCAGTTCCGCACCCTGCCCTACGCCGACAAGTTCAACCCGGCGATCATCGAGGCCGGGACCGGCCCCGACGGCCACGTCTACGCGATCCCCGCCAAGAACGTCTACGGCGTCGGCCTCCACTACAACCGGGCCCTGTTCGAGTCCGCAGGCCTCGACCCCGACTCGCCGCCCACCACCTGGGACCAGGTCCGCGAGTACGCCAAGAAGATCGCCGACGCCAACCCCGGCGTCGCCGGCTACGCCCAGATGACCCAGAACAACACGGGCGGCTGGCAGCTCACCGTCAACACCTACTCGCGCGGCGGACGCGTCCAGGAGGTCGGCGACGACGGCAAGGCCACCGAGTCGCTCGACAACGACGGCACCAAGGAGGCCCTCGAGTTCCTGCAGGCCCTGCGCTGGGAGGACAACTCCATGGGCAGCAACTTCCTGCTCGACTGGGGCACCATGAACGAGGCCTTCGCCGCAGGCCAGGTCGGCATGTACACGTCGGGCTCCGACGTCTACACCTCGATGGTCCAGTCCAACGGGCTCGACCCCGCGACCTACGGGCTGACCGCGCTCCCGCTCGACGGCGACGACGCCGGCGTCCTCACGGGCGGCACCCTCGCCGCGATGCCCGCCAAGGCCACCGACGACAAGAAGGCCGCCGCCGTCAAGTGGATCGACTTCTTCTACCTCAACAAGCTCGTCGACCAGGACGCCGCCGTCAAGGACGCCCAGACGCTCGTCGCGAGCGACCAGCCCGTCGGCACGCCGGTGCTCCCCATGTTCAGCAAGGAGCAGTACCTCGAGAACCAGGAATGGATCAAGGACTACATCAACGTCCCGCTGAACCAGATGACCGGGTACACCGACACCATGTTCGACCTGCCCCTCGTCGGTGAGCCGTCGCAGAAGACGCAGGAGGTCTATGCGCTCATGGACCCCGTCGTCCAGGCCGTGCTGACCGACCAGAACGCCGACATCGACAAGCTGCTGGCGGACGCGAACAAGCAGGCACAGGCGCTGCTCGACCAGGGGTGAGTCCCTGGGGGAGGTGACGCGGGGGACGGGGCCGGGCCTTCCATCCGGCCTCGTTCCTCGGCCTCCCGCCAGACCCGCCGCGGCCCGGCCCCGTCCCCCGCCTCACCTCCCGGCCCTCGCCGCTGTTCTCGCCCGGGCTCTCCCGGAGCTCGTGAGAGCGGGCGGCCCGGCTCCCATCCTCCCGGTCGGTCGCGGGCGCCCCCTCCGACCGACCGGGAACCCTCTTCTCCTCTCCCTGACCCGAAGGACCCCTCGTGACCGCGACCAGTGCACCACCGCGCAGACGCCATGAAGCGCCCGCCGACAAGCCCGCCCGACGACGGTCGCCCGCGACCTGGGTGCGTGGCGGCGGGCTGAGCAACCTGATCTTCATGCTGCCCGTGATCGTGATCTTCGGGGTCTTCTCGTGGTTCCCCATCGTGCGCGCGCTCGTCATGAGCGTGCAGGAGACGAACCTCGTCGACACCCAGTTCGTGGGGCTCGACAACTTCCGGTACGTCCTGGCCGACCCGTTGCTGTGGACCGCGGTCAAGAACACGGCGTACTTCGCGTTCCTCGCGCTCCTGTTCGGCTACCCGATCCCGCTCGTGGCCGCCGTGCTGATGAGCGAGGTCCGACGGTACAAGGGCCTGTACTCGGCCCTGGCCTACCTGCCGGTCGTGGTGCCGCCCGTCGTGGCCGTGCTGCTGTGGAAGTTCTTCTACGACGCCGGCCCCAACGGGGTGTTCAACACGATCCTCGGCTGGGTGGGCCTGGGCCCGTACCCGTGGCTCCAGGACGCGTCGACCGCCATGCCCTCGCTCGTCCTCGCTGCCACGTGGGCCGGCGCGGGCGGCACGATCATCATCTACCTCGCGGCCCTCACGAGCGTCCCACCCGAGCTCTACGACGCGGCCGAGGTCGACGGCGCGGGCGTGTGGCGCAAGGTGTGGCACGTGACCATGCCCCAGCTGCGCGGGGTCCTGTTCATCACGCTGATCCTGCAGATCATCGGGACCGCGCAGGTGTTCCTCGAGCCGTACCTGTTCACGGGGGGCGGCCCCGCGAACTCGACGATCACGATCCTGCTGCTCATCTACAACTACGCGTTCGCGAACAGCCTGGGCGGCAACTACGGCGCAGCGACGGCCCTGTCGCTCATGCTCGCGCTCGCCCTCGCGGCCTTCTCCGCCCTGTACTTCCGCCTGACCCGGTCCTGGAGCACCTCATGACGACCTCGCGCACAGACCGTCCTGCCGCCTCGGGCGGCACGTCCCCCGCGGGGCGGGGGGCCACGCCCGGTGACCTGCCCGACGGCGCAGCACGCCCCGGGACCTACCCCCCGCCCGAGGAGGTCTCGGCCCAGGCGGGCGGCTCGATGGCCGTGCTCGCCGAGAAGGCCCTGCTGACCCGACGCGAGGGCGACGCGGCACGCGAGCGCAAGAACCGCCGTCGGGCGCTGGATGCCGTGGCCGACCGCGGCGCCGTGTCGACCGCCGACTGGCGACGCCCCTCGGTGCGGTTCGGGATGGGCGGGACGCACGTCCTGCTGCTCGTGCTGCTCGTCGTCGCGGGGCTCGGGCCCATGCTGCTGCTCGCCAAGTTCGCGGTCACGCCCACGCAGGACATCCTGCGCACTCCCATGGCGATCTTCCCGAACGGCATCGCGTGGGACAACCTCGACAAGGCGTGGAACGAGGTCCAGGTCAGCAAGTACTTCTTCAACACGATCTGGCTCGCGCTGGGCTCGTGGGCCGTGCAGATGGTCGTCGCGACGACGGCCGGGTACGCGCTGTCCGTCCTGCGCCCGCGCTACGGCAAGGCGATCCAGGCCGCGGTGCTGTCGACCATGTTCATCCCGGCCGTGGTGCTGCTCGTCCCGCTGTACCTGACGATCCTGAACCCGCCGCTGCTGGGCACCTCGCTCATCAACAGCTTCTGGGCCGTGTGGCTGCCCGCGGGCGCGAGCGCGTTCAACGTGCTGCTCGTGCAGCGGTTCTTCGACAACCTGCCGCGCGAGGTCTTCGAGGCCGCACGGGTCGACGGCGCGGGTCCCTACCGGTTGTTCTGGTCGATCGTGCTGCCCATGTCCAAGCCGATCCTGGGCGTGGTCTCGGTGTTCGCGATCATCGCGAGCTGGAAGGACTTCCTCTGGCCGCTCCTGGTCCTCAAGGACCCGCTGATCCAGCCGCTGTCGGTGCGTCTGCCCGCGATCGCGGCCACGACCGACAAGGGCGTGTTCCTCGCGGCGCTCGCGATCTCGACCATCATCCCGGTGCTGTTGTTCCTCGTGTTCCAGCGCACGTTCCTGCAGGGTGCGGGGCTCGGGGGAGCGGTCAAGGGGTAGCCGTGGGCGCCGGGTGCGGCACGTGGTGCCGACGGCGGCGCGCTCGCGCTGACCGCGCGGACACTCGCTCGTGAGATGCGGCGAACGGGGGTCGAGAGCGCCTCTCGACCCCCGTTCGCCGCATCTCGTCGGCTCGCGCCACACTTCCGCGACCGTGCCGCTCACACCTGTCGGCGCTGGTCCCGCCCTGGCGCGGCGGGGCCCGTCCGACGCACGCGAGACGGCCCGTGCCGCGGCCCCCGCGTCAGCTCGTCCCACCGCTCCCGCGCCACGGGCCGGGCCCGAGCCTCACTCCCGGCGGTTCTGACGAACTGTCCCGTCAATGTCACGTCGGGGTCGTCCGGCTCCGGCCGAGAACCCCCAGGAACGCCTGACATGATGGCAGGCATGCCCTCGTTCTCGCCTCAGACGACGGCCGCCGGACCCGGTGCACGGACCAGCACCGCTCCTGCCGCTGCCGCAGAAGTCCGCCCCTACGACGCCCTCCTCCTGTACTCGTTCGGAGGGCCCAACAAGCCCGAGGACGTCGTGCCGTTCCTGCGCAACGTCACGGTCGGCAAGGGGATCCCCGACTCGCGCCTCGAGGAGGTCGGCGAGCACTACTACGGGTTCGGTGGCAAGAGCCCTATCAACGAGCAGAACCTGGCCCTCAAGGCCGCGCTCGAGGAGGAGCTCGCCTCGCGCGGGATCGACCTGCCCGTGGTGTGGGGCAACCGCAACTGGGAGCCGTACACGCGCGACGCCGTCGAGCAGCTCGCCGGTGCGGGCGCCCAGCGCGTCGTGGCCCTCGTGACCTCGGCCTTCTCGTCCTACTCCGGGTGCCGCCAGTACCGCGAGGACCTCGCGCTCACGCTCGACGCGCGCGGCGAGCTCGGCCCCGACGGCTCGACCGGCATCCAGTTCGACAAGGTGCGCTCGTACTTCAACCACCCCGGGTTCGCGCAGGCCAACGTCGACGCCGTGCTCGAGGCCTACGAGGCGCTCGCGGCCAAGGGCGGCGACGTGACCGAGGCCCGCCTCGTGTTCGTCACGCACTCCATCCCGCTGACCATGGAGGCCGCGTCGCGCATCTCGCACGCGACCTACTCGCGCCAGCACCTCGACCTGGCGCGCGTCGTCGCCGAGGAGGTCTCGGCGCGACTCGGCCACGAGGTCGAGTGGAACCTCACGTTCTGCTCGCGCTCGGGCCCGCCCGCGCAGCCGTGGCTCGAGCCCGACGTCAACGACCACCTCGAGTCGCTCGCGGCCGACGACGTCACGAACGTCGTGCTCTCGCCCATCGGCTTCGTGTCGGACCACATGGAGGTCGCGTACGACCTCGACACCGAGGCCATGGAGACCGCGTCGCGCCTGGGCATCACGGCCGTGCGTGCCGGGACCGTGGGGACCCGCGCCCCGTTCGTGGCGGGCCTGGTGGACCTGGTCCTCGAGCGTGCGGCCATCGCGCGCGACGAGAAGTTCGCCGAGGCCGTCGTGGGCGAGCTCGGCCCGTTCCGCTCGGTGTGCGCACCGGACTGCTGCCTGCGCCGCGACGGCGAGCCCAGCGGCATCCCGGCGCTGTGCAGCACCGACGTGCACCGCTGACCCCGACGACACGGCGGCCCCTGGTCGCCACGACCCGCCCTCGGGACGCCGACGTCACCGAGGCCCCCGCACCGAGAGAGGCACGACGATGAACGACGCGCACCGCGTCCCCGTGGACCACGAGCAGATCAACGACGCGATCCGCTACACCATGTGGTCGGTCTTCGCGCTGGCCGAGTCCCTGCCGGCCGACCCCGCCGAGCGCACCGAGATGGTCGAGGCCGCGCTCGCCGCGGTGGGCGGCGGCGAGGACCCCGCGGCCGTCGACGGCGACCTCGTGGTCCGCGGCTGGTACGACGTGGGTGGCCTGCGCTCGGACGCGGACCTCATGGTCTGGTGGCACGGCCCCAGCATCGAGTCGGTCCAGGGTGCCTACCAGCGCCTGCGGGCCAGCGAGCTCGGCCGTCACCTCGAGCCCGTCTGGTCCAACGCGGCGCTGCACCGCCCGGCCGAGTTCAACCGTGGCCACGTCCCGGCGTTCCTCATGAACGAGGAGCCGGGGGCGTACCTGTGCGTGTACCCGTTCGTGCGGTCGTACGACTGGTACCTCCTGCCCGACGCCGAGCGCCGCACCATGCTGCGCGACCACGGCCTCGCGGCGCGCGACTACCCGGACGTGCGCGCCAACACGGTCGCCTCGTTCGCGCTGGGCGACTACGAGTGGCTCTTGGCCTTCGAGGCCGCCGAGCTGCACCGCATCGTCGACCTCATGCGCGAGCTGCGGGCCACCGAGGCGCGCCGCCACGTGCGCGAGGAGACGCCGTTCTTCACGGGGCCTCGGACCACGCTGATCGAGTGGGCGGGCCGGCAGCCGCTGTCCTGAGCCGCCGTCCCGACCGCTGAGTGCGGAGCGTCAGCCCGCCGGGACCTCGTCCTTGACGTAGGGGTAGACGCCCGCGAGGAACGCCTGGTCGCTGTCCTTGGTGAGGCGCTCGCCGGACCAGGTCTCGTGCACGCGCACGACCGTGCCGTCGTGGAGCGTGAGGTCTGCGCGGACCGGGCCGGCCTTGACGATCGTGGCCTCGCGGATGTCCTCGAAGGCGAGGTACCTGTTGGACGAGGCGACGTCCGCGACCTCACCGGACTGCAGCAGGGCGATGAGCCGGTTCTTGCCACCCTCCGTCTTCTTGGGGCACGGGCGCAGGACGAGCCCGGTGTCGAGGACGAGCACGTCGTGCTGAGCCCCGTCGACCTTGACGTTCGCCAGGCCGCCGAGGATCTCGGCGCCGTGGGCCGTGGCCGTCGTGCTGACCTGGACGGCTCGCGCGGTGTCGATCCCGAGCGCCGAGAGCCGCGAGACGGCCTCATCGACCGTCGCCGGGTCGAGGGCCAGACGGCCGATCTCCTCGAGCGGGAGCGGTTCGCCGTCCGGTCCGACGAGCCGGGCAGGTCCGGACCAGGACAGGCGCCAGGTCCCGACGCCGCTGCGGACGGCGGCCGTCCCGAGCAGGGTCTCGATCGAGGGCATGAACGCCTCGGCGGCGTCGGGCTCCGCGACCTCGGGGACGAACTCCCGGACGAGCGCGACCAGGCGCCCGGTCCGCACGAGCTCGAGCACCGTCGTGAGGTCGGCCGACGCCTGGCCCGCGACCCGCGCCGCGCCGCGGTACACGAGGTCGGCGTGCCGCTGCTCGGTCTGGGGCATGGAGCGCTCGGTGAGCGTCTGCCAGTCGACGGCGGTGCGGGTGCCGATGTCGAGCGCTCGTCCGGCGACCTGCGCGCTGCGCTCGTCGAAGCCCGGCACGAGCACGCTGGCCGGCCGCTCGTCGACCGTGACCGTGCCCTCGGGCATCTTCTCCATGGCCGCGATGCGCAGACCGATCGCCGGGTGCGTGTCCCAGCGCGAGTGCTCCTCGTCGGGGGTCTCCTCGCGCATCGACGCGAGCTCGGCGTCCCGCGCCTCGAGGATGCGGGCGAAGCCGCCGAACACGTCCGCAGACGTGGGCGCGTACCCGTTCTCCCAGCCGAGGCCGATGTACTGGCGCTCGTAGAACGTCCAGGCGGTGTCGACGAGGGGCACCTCGCGAAGCGCCGACTGCGCGGTCGAGCGGCCGGCGACTCGTACCGAGATCTGGTCGGCCTCGAGCTCCTGCCGGCGGCTCACGGCGGCCGAGACCAGGACGTAGAGCTTGGCGTACTGCTTGAGGAACCAGCCCACGAGGTTCCCCGAGAGCTCCTGGACGGTCGCCATGATCGCGGAGCGGCCGCGGTAGGTGATGGCGCCGAGACGGGTGTGCTGCTGGGAGTAGTGGCCCAGCTCGTGCCCGAGGATCGAGCGCATCTGCGCGACGCTCATGGCCTGGAGCAGCGGGATGCCGATGTACAGGTGGCGCTTGCCGCCGACCAGGCCGAGGAGGCGGGTCTCCTCCGAGACGGCCGCGTTGACGTCGGCGACCAGGCGGATCTCGTCGGGCACGCGGGTCTGCGCGGCGTCGGCGAGCTCACGGACCGTCGACCACAGCTCGGGGGCGTCCGAGGGTGAGAGGACGACGCCCGGCTCGGGCGACGGCTTGGCGCGGGCGACCTTCCACAGGGCGACCACGAGGCCGACCGCGACGACCACGGTGAAGAACCCGAGCTTCGCCGCCCAGGACCCGGCGTGCTCCGAGAAGGCCCACACCGTGGCGGCCCCGAGCCCGACGAGCATCGCGAGCGCGAGGACGTAGAAGCCGACGAGCATGAGGACTGAGAGCGCTGCTCGCAGGGTGGTGGACATGGCGTTCTCCGACGACGGGGACCGCTCCGATGCGGTCCGCTGGCGCCGGAGCCTAGCGCCTCGGAGGCACGCTGCACCAGCGGATCGACGTGCGGCCGGTCGCTCGTCGTGGGCCGTCGGTGGTCTCGCGCGCGCAGGGCGCCTCCTTCAAGATGCTCAGCATGCTGAGCGTTGGCATCCTGGGAGGTATGAGCACCGACCGACACACTGCCACCTCCCAGCCGGTCGCGGTCCCCACGACCGCCGACCGGGTCCGCCAGGTCACCGTCCTCGTCGGGGCCGTGATCGCGATCGTGGGGGCCGCGTTCGGCTCCGGCGCGTTCGGTGGGCAGGCCGTGCAGAACGCCTCGGGAGGAGCCCTCGCGGCCGATGCCACCCCGGTCGCCCCCGACGGCCCGGCGTTCTCGATCTGGTCGCTGATCTACCTGGGGCTCGCGGTCTTCGCGGTCTACCAGGCGCTCCCACGCCACGCCGCCGACGTCCGGCTGCGCGCCGTGTCCTGGTGGGTCCTGGCCTCGATGCTGCTCAACGCGGCCTGGATCGGTGTGGTCCAGACGGGCGTCCTGCCCCTGAGCGTCGTGGTGATCGGGGTCCTCGTCGCGGTGCTCGCCGTGATCCTCGTGCGGCTGGTCCGGACCCCGCCCACGAGCGGAGCCCAGGCGCTCGTCCTCGACGGCACGGTCGGCCTCTACCTGGGCTGGGCCAGCGTGGCCACGCTCGCGAACGTCGCCGCCGCCCTCACCGACGCGGGCGTGGGGGACCTGGTCCTCGGGGCGATCGTCTGGGGTGTGCTCGTCGTCGCCGCCGGTGCGGTCCTGGCCGTCGCCTACGCGGTCTTCGCGGCGAGGCGACCGGTGGTCGCGATCGGCATCGGGCTGGCGATGTCCTGGGGACTGGGGTGGATCGCCTACGGCCGGGCGAACGGCCCGCTGGTCGACACCACGGTCGCGGTCGCGGCCGGCCTCGCTGCGGGCGTCGCGCTCCTGGCCCCTGTCGTGACCACGCTGCGCGCACGGCGCGGCTGACGCGCCGCCGTCGGGCCTGGCACCTCCCACGGCCCGGCACCCGCCCCCGACGCGCGAGGGGCGGCCCTCGCCGTGCGAGGACCGCCCCTGCCGAGCGTCGAGCAAGGACCCTACGGGTAGAGCCCGCGGATCTGGTGCGCCTCGGCGGTCCGCTGGATGCCGATGACGAGCGCGGCGTCGCGCAGGCTCAGCTCCTCGCGGCGCGCCAACGACGAGACCCCCTGGTAGGCCACGTGCATGCGGTGCTCGAGCTTCTCGCCGATCTCCTGCTCGGTCCACCAGTACGCCTGGTTCGCCTGGACCCACTCGAAGTAGGACACGACGACGCCGCCGGCGTTCGCGAGGATGTCCGGCACCACGGTCACGCCGTTCTTGGCGAGGATCCGGTCGCCCGCGGCCGTGGTCGGGCCGTTCGCGCCCTCGACGACCCAGCGCGCCTTGACGGTGTGCGCGGTCACGTCGTCGAGCACTCCCTCGACCGCGGCCGGGATGAGCACGTCGACCGGCAGCGCGAGCAGCGCGTGGTTGTCGATCGGCTCGGCGTCCTCGAAGCCGACCACGGTCCCGGTCTCGGCGACGTGCCGGAACAGCGCGGCGACGTCGAGCCCGCCCTCGTCATGGATACCGCCGTACTGGTCGCTCACCGCGACGACCCGGGCGCCGTGGCCCGCGAGGATCGCGGCGGCGTGCGAGCCGACCTTGCCGAAGCCCTGGACCGCGACCGATGCGTCGGAGAGCTCGAGGCCCGCCTCGGCGAGCGCGGCCCTGGTCGTGTGGACCACGCCCTGCGACGTGGCCGTGGTGCGCCCGAGCGAACCGCCCACGGGGATGGGCTTGCCCGTCACGACGCCCGGGATCGTGTAGCCGCGGTTGACCGAGTAGGTGTCCATGACCCACGCCATGGTCTGCTCGTTGGTGCCCATGTCCGGTGCCATGATGTCCCGCTCGGGGCCGATCACGGGCATGATCTCGCTCGTGTAGCGACGGGTCACGCGCTCGAGCTCGGCCTGCGAGTACTCGCGCGGGTCGATCGACACGCCGCCCTTGGCCCCGCCGTACGGCAGGTCGACGACGGCGCACTTCCAGGTCATCCACATCGCGAGCGCGCGCACCTCGTCGATGTCGACGCTCGGGTGGTAGCGCAGTCCGCCCTTGCCGGGGCCGCGCGAGACGTTGTGCTGGACGCGGTAGCCGCGGAACAGCACGATGTCCCCGCTGTCGCGTCGGAGCGGGACCGAGACGTTGACCTCGCGGCGCGGGGTCGCGAGCATCTCGTGCAGGCCCGGGTCGTAGCCGAGGATCTCCACCGCGTTCGCGAGCTGGCTGTGGGCCGTCGCGAGGGCCGAGGCCTTCTCAGGGGTGGGTGCTGGCTGGGTGGCACCGCTCGTGGGCGGCGTTGACGTCGTCGTCACTCTTCCTCCGGGTGATGAGGGATTCCTCGCGGTCCCGTGGTGAGGGACCGTGTCCGACCAACGTACCGCCAGGTCGGGGCGTGATTCACGTCCGCGCCCGTCCCGGCGGTCGTGTCCTCACCCGAGCGCGTCGATGCTCGCGAGCTCGTCGGGGGTCAGGGAGAAGCCCGTGACGTCGAAGTTCGTCTCGATCCGTGCCGGGGTCACCGACTTGGGGATCACGACGAACCCGTGGTCGAGGTGCCAGCGCACGACGACCTGCGCGGTGCTCACGCCGTGCGCCCGGGCGACGGCCTGCAGGGCGGGGGAGTCGAGGTTCGTGCGCTTGAACGGGCTGTACCCCTCGAGGACCACGCCGCGCTTGGCGTGCTGCTCGACGACCTGCGCGTCGTAGTCGTCAGGGCCCCACGGGATCTGGTTGACCGCGGGCGTCTCACCGGTCTGCTCGGACAGGATGTCGAGCTGGTCCACCGAGTAGTTGGACACCCCGACCGATCGCACGAGGCCTACGTTCCGCGCCGCGAGCAGCTCGGCCCACACCCAGGGCGAGGCGTCCCCCGACGGGGGCCAGTGGATGAGCCACAGGTCCAGGTAGTCGGTGCCGAGCAGGCGCAGCGACTGCGCGAGGGTCTCGTGCTCGCGCCCGACGTCGGCGGGGCGCAGCTTGGTCGTGAGGAACACGTCCTCGCGCGGGACGCCCGACGCGGCGAGGGCGCGGCCGACCTGCTCCTCGTTGCCGTACATGGTCGCGGTGTCGATGTGCCGGTACCCGACGTCGAGCGCGTGGCGGACCGCGCGGTAGCAGTCGTCGCCCTCGGACTGCCAGGTGCCGAGGCCGAGCAGGGGGATGTCGCCGCCGGGCAGGGCGGCGGTGGGGATCGAGGTCATGGGTCCCAGTCTTGGCACGGCCGGCGCGGGTGCGCGACCGGGAGGGCGAAAGGCCCGGGGTGGGCGCCCGCGGGCGTCCTTCCGTGGCGACCAGGACGCCCGCTGCTCATTCCTCGTCCAGGACGACCGTCACCGTCCGGGGTCCGGGGCAGTCGTCGCCGGGGCTCGCTGCCTGCCAGTCGAGCTCGACGACGCGGTCGAGAGCGACGTCGCCCGTCGAGGTGCGTTCGACCGTGACGACGACCTCCGACGGCGGGGAGAAGGTGGTGCCGGTCCAGACCGGTCCGGTGACCGTGGGCGGGGACGGCGCGGCCGGTGCGTCGGCCGAGCCGTCGGACGGCGCGGCGACGGACGGAGCTGCACCGCCGGAGAGGTCGGCGATCGGCGGAGCGTCCGGGGCCGGCACCAGCTGCACCGTGCCCGCGCGGACGAGGTCGCAGCCCCCGGTACCCGGCGGGCAGTCGACCGCGACGTCGAAGGCCTCGCGGTCGGGCCACGAGTCGGCGAGCCGCACCTCGAGCGTCGACGCGTGCATGACGAGCGCGCAGGCGATCCCGTCGTCGCCCACGCCGCAGGCCGCCAGCAGGGGGAGCACCGCGGCACCGAGCACGAGAGCGCCGGCAGTGCGTCGTGGACGGTCGTCGTGGCGCACGGGCACAGGTCTCCTCGTCGTCGGGGGATCCCTTCGATCCTCGTCGCCCCGAGGCTAGGCGGCTCGGCGCGACGCGTCACGCCGACTCGCTCACCGCCGCGCCCGGCGCCGGAACGACGACGGCGTCTCGCCCGTCAGGCGCGCGAAGGTCCGGGTGAACGCGGGCTGGTCGTAGAAGCCCGTGACGACCGCGATCTCGGCGATGGGGGAGTCCGTCGCCGCGAGCATCTCGGCCGCGCGGTCGACCCGGGCGCGGAGCACGAGCTGGCGCGGGCTGAGCGAGAACACCCGGCGCACGCGCCGGTCGAGCACCGCGGGCGTGCACCCCGCGAGGGCCGCGAGGTCGGCGACCGTGAGCGACTGGCCGAGGCGCGCCTCGATCCCCGCGACGAGCCGCGCCATCGAGTCCATCGAGGCGTCGTCGGCGTCGTCCTCGCGCAGGTCCTGCGAGACCGAGACCAGCCCGACGAGGCGACCTGCGCCGTCGTGCACCGGGAGCTTGGACGTGAGGAACCAGCCGGGGGTGCCGCCCAGGCGGCGGATGAGCTCGAGCTCGTTGCGCAGCGGGCGACCCGTGCGCAGCACCTCGGCGTCCTGCTGGTCGTAGCGCTCGGCGAGCTGCGCCACGAACAGGTCCGTGGCGCGCCGCCCCAGGACCGTGCGGCGCGAGCGTTCGGTGGTGCGGGCCACGAAGACCCGGTTGACCAGCACGTAGCGGCCCGTGACGTCCTTGGCGCAGAACATGGTCGACGCCAGCTCGTCCATGAGGTCGACCATCGCGGGGCTGAGGGCAGCGAGCAGCGCCTCGCCCTCGGGCCAGGTGCGCGGTGCGGTGGGCTTGTCCGGAAGTGGTGCCATGACAGCCCGGATCGTACAAGACGAAGCGTCAGCATCGGGGGCAGGCTAGGGAGATGAGCGACGACGCCCTCGCGGCTGAACCACACGCGGAGGACCGGTCACGAGCCGGCACCGCCGCGCCCCTGCACCCGGCCGACAGGGCCGACGACCCGACCAGCACCTCGACCGACACCCCGATCGCCGACCTGACCGACGACGCCGCGCGCCTCGCCCGCAGCTGGATCGCCGCGGCGGAAGCGGCCTCCGAGGGGGCGCGCGAGCGCAGGACCGCCGAGCGGCTCGGCGCACTGGTGTCCGACCCCGCGGGCCTCGAGCTCGCCGTGCGTTTCGTCGACAACGTGGCGCGCCCGCAGGACGTCCAGGTCGCCGCGCGCGAGCTGGGCCTGCTGGGTGAGCTCGCGGGAGGCGCCAAGGGCTTCCTCGGCCCGGTCGACACCACGCTGCTGCGGCTCGGCGCGCGCATGGCGTCCGTGCTGCCGACGGTCGTCGTGCCCGCCGCGCGGATCCGCCTGCGCCAGCTCGTGGGCCACCTCGTGGCCGACGCCGGCCCGGGTCTCGGCAAGCACCTCGCGCGCACGCGCGCCGAGGGGTACGCGCTCAACGTCAACCTCCTCGGAGAGGCCGTGCTCGGCGAGGACGAGGCGCAGGCCCGTCTCGCCCGGACCATCGCGCTCGTCGAGCGCCCCGACGTCGACTACGTGTCGGTCAAGGTGTCCTCGGTCGCGTCCCAGCTCGTCACGTGGGACCTCGAGGGGTCGCGCGACCGCGTCGTCGAGCGGCTCCTGCCGCTGTTCCGCGCAGCGCGCGACCACGGGGTCTTCCTCAACCTCGACATGGAGGAGTACCGCGACCTGGCGCTGACGACCGAGGTCTTCCAGGCGATCCTGGGGCGCGAGGAGTTCCGCGCCCTGGAGGCCGGGATCGTGCTCCAGGCGTACCTGCCTGACGCGCTCGGCGCGCTCGACGGCCTCACCGCGTTCGCGACCGAGCGCGTCGCGGCGGGCGGCGCCCCCGTCAAGGTGCGCCTCGTCAAGGGCGCGAACCTCGCGATGGAGAAGGTCGAGGCCGAGCTCCACGGCTGGGAGCAGGCGCCCTACCCGACCAAGCCCGACGTCGACGCCAACTACGTGCGCCTCGTCGACCATGCGCTGCGCGCCCCGCGCACCGACGCCGTGCGGATCGGCGTCGCGAGCCACAACCTGTTCCACGTCGCGCTCGCGATCCTCGCCGCGCGTGCACGCGGGGTCAGCCACGCGCTCGACATCGAGATGCTCCAGGGCATGGCGCCCGGCGAGGCGCGGGCCGTGCGGGACGAAGTCTCCCGGGACGGCGGCCGCGTCGTCCTCTACACGCCGGTCGTCGCGCGCGAGGACTTCGACGTCGCGATCTCCTACCTCGTGCGCCGTCTCGAGGAGAACGCGGCCGAGCAGAACTTCCTGCACGCCATGTTCGCGCCTGCCACCGACCCGGTGTCAGAGCTGGACCGGGCTCGGGACCGTGCTGGTTCTGACAACTCCGCCGCCTCCGCGATGGACCGCCAGGAGGCCGCGTACCGCGCCTCGGTCGTTCTCGGCACGCACTACGCCGACGCGGACGTGACGCCGCGTCGTCGGGTGCGCGACGCCGTCGGGCTACGCGACGCCGCGACGCCCGACCGCATCGTCGGGTCCGGGTTCCACAACGCCTCCGACACCGACCCGGCCGTCGCGGCGAACCGCGCCTGGGCCGCGCGGGTCGTCGGACCGGACTCCGGGTACGTGCCCGCGCAGTCGCCCGAGGTGACCAGCACGGACGAGGTGGACGACGTCGTCGCGCGCGCCGAGAAGGCCGCCGCGGCCTGGGCGCAGGTCGCCCCCGCTGACCGTGCCCGCGCGCTGCGGGCCGTGGCCGTGCGGCTCGAGGACGCCCGCACCGCGCTCGTGACCGCCATGGTGCACGAGCCCGGCAAGACCGTCGCCGAGGCCGACCCCGAGGTCAGCGAGGCCGTCGACTTCGCGAGCTACTACGCGCGGTCGGCCGAGGCGCTCGACCAGGTGCCCGGCGCGACCTTCACGCCCGACGGCGTGACGCTCGTGACCCCGCCCTGGAACTTCCCCGTCGCGATCCCCGTGGGCGGGATCGTCGCGGCGCTCGCGGCCGGCTCGGCCGTGGTCGCCAAGCCGGCCCCCGCGACGCCGCGCTGCCTCGAGGTCGCGGTCGACGCGATCCACGCGGGGCTCGCCGACGCGGTCGCGGACGCGCCCGTGGGCAGCAGCCTCACGCCCGAGGCCGTGCGCGACGTCGTGCAGCTCTCGCGCGTGCCCGACGGCGACCTGGGGCGCCATCTCGTGACGCACGAGGGCGTGGCCCGCGTGATCCTCACGGGTGCGATCGAGACCGCGCAGATGTTCGCGTCGTGGCGCCCCGGCCTGGACGTGCTCGCCGAGACGTCGGGCAAGAACGCGATCGTCGTGACCCCCTCGGCGGACCTCGACCTCGCGGCGGCGGACGTCGTGCGCTCGGCGTTCGGCCACGCGGGGCAGAAGTGCTCGGCGGCCTCGCTCGTGATCCTCGTGGGCTCGGTCGGCGACCAGCGCACCGAGACCGGCCGCCGGTTCTCGGTGCAGCTCGTGGACGCGGTCCGCTCGCTCGCGGTGGGACCGGCGACCGACGTCTCGACGACCATGGGACCGCTCACCGAGGTCGCCGAGGGCAAGCTCCTGCGCGCCCTCACGACGCTCGAGCCCGGGGAGCAGTGGCTCGTCGCGCCGCGCAGGCTCGACGAGGACGGGCGGCTGTGGACCCCGGGCCTGCGCTCGGGCGTCGCGCCCGGCTCGTTCTTCCACCTCACCGAGGTGTTCGGCCCCGTGCTGGGCGTCATGACGGCCGCGACGCTCGACGAGGCGATCGAGCTCCAGAACGCGGTCTCGTTCGGTCTCACGGGCGGAATCCACAGCCTCGACGACGCCGAGGTCGACACCTGGCTCGACCGCGTCCAGGTCGGCAACGCGTACGTCAACCGGGTCATCACGGGGGCGATCGTGCAGCGTCAGTCGTTCGGCGGCTGGAAGCGCTCGGCCGTGGGCCCGGGCGCCAAGGCCGGTGGGCCCAACTACGTGGCCGAGCTGGGCACGTGGAGCGACGCGGTCGCCGCGGCTTCCGGGAGCGGCCTGCCCGACGGCGGACCCGTCCCCGCGCGCGAGACCTCGCCCGAGGCCTGGCTCGCGTGGGCACGGGCCGACGACGCCCGCTGGTGGGCGCACGAGTTCGCGGTCGAGCACGACCCCTCGGGCCTGCTCGTCGAGTCCAACCTGTTCCGGTACCGGCCGATCGACGTGCTCACGGTCCGGGTCGGGACGGGGGCTGCGCCCGTCGAGGTCGAGCGTGTGCTGTCCGCGGCGCGCACCGCCGGGGTGCCGGTCGTGGTGAGCCGCGCCGACGGCGCCGCTCCCGTGAGCGACGAGGACTTCGCCGCGGCGGTCGCGCGCGGCGAGGTCACGGGCCGCGTGCGTGTGGTGGGCTCGGCGCAGGGCCTGCGCGAGGCTGCGGCCGGCCACGTGGGCGACGTGACGGTGCTCGACCACCCGGTGCTCGCGAGCGGTCGGCGCGAGCTCCTCACGGTCCTGCGCGAGCAGGCGATCAGCCGGACGATGCACCGGTTCGGGCACGTGACCGCCTGACCCCTGGGGTGTGCCGAGCCCGAGGTGCGACCGGCGACCGCTGCCGGTCACCGGAGAAACCTCGGGCTCGGCACGGGGAGGTGTCGGTAGGGTGCCCCGCATGGACCCTCTCGCACGCCGCGCCTCCAAGCGGTGGAACAGGACCGCACGCACGCGCGTCGACACCCACGGGTACCCGGCGCGTCATTTCGCGCTCAGCCTGCCGGACGGGGAGGGACGGGACGACGTCGCCGCCCTGTTCGAGCACGTGGCGGCCGAGGTACGGGCGATGGGACTGAAGGCCGAGGACATCATCTCGATCACCTACGAGGAGATCATCGACGAGGACGGCCACTGGCCGAACTTCGTGGTGACGTTCTCCCCGCGCAAGCACCTCGGGCCGCGGGGGCGCTGAGCGGGACCGTTCCGCTCGAGGGCGAGCACGGACGCGGGCTACGTGCGGCGTTCGAGCTGCGGCAGGTCGTCGTCGTGGAGCACGTCGGACAGCCGACGGCCGGCCAGTGCGGCGCCGTACCGGGCGTCCGTCCCGAGGGGGTGCGCCTCCTGGAGCACGTGCCCGCGTACCCCCAGTGCTGCGAGCCGCCCGCAGAGCTCGAGGACGTCCCCGCGCGAGTGGACGGTCGGGTCGACGGTCGTGCGGACCTCGTGGTCGACGCCCGAGCGCTGGAGCACCGCGAGCGACTTGTAGGCGGCCTCGCCCGAGGGTCGCGCGCCCGTGACGAGCGCGTAGTCCTCGGGCAGGTGCTTGATGTCGAGGCCCACCCAGTCGACGAGCGGCAGGACGTGCTCGAGCCGCACGGGCCAGGGCCCCGCGGTGTGCAGCCCGACGGCGAGGCCCAGGTTCCGCACGTCGGCGATCGCTGCGGGGAGCGCGGCCTGGAGGGTGGGCTCCCCGCCCGAGAAGACGACCCCGTCGAGCGCTTCGCGGCGCCGCTCGAGGAACGCGACGACGTCGGGCCACGAGATGGGGCTCGTGACGTCTCCCGGCGCGACGGCGGCGAGGTCCGGGGCGTGGCAGTAGGTGCAGTGCCAGGGGCAGCCCTGCAGGAAGACGGTCGCGACGAGGCGACCCGGCCAGTCGACGGTCGAGAGCGAGGTCATGCCTGCGACCGCGAGCGGCGCGAGCGTGCGGCTCCGGTGCGAGCCGGTGCGGTGTCCTGCGGTCGGCGACCCGGCCGGGCGGCCGGAGGGACCCGGGGGAGTGCTCGCGAGGGCGGTCATGACAGGTCCTTCCGTCCGTGGATGGGTGTCGGGAAGCCCTCCCGGGCGCGCACGGGTCGGCGTCGACGCGACGTCCCTCGACCGTACGCGCGTGTGACCCGCGACTCACCGACGCTTCTTGTGAGAACTTTCACAAGAGGTGCGGATCGGAGTGTGTGGCGCGCCGCTCATCTGATCCTTGTCTGGATGTCAAGTGTCCTTTACTCTGAACGCATGCTGCACCGAGCGCTCCGGACCGTCGTGCTGTTCGACTTCGCGCTGCGCTCCCGCGTGCACTGGGCACGCCTGGTCGCCGCCTGATGGAGAACCACGTGCGCACCCGCCGCGCGGCTCTCGGGCTCACGCAGGCCGAGCTCGCCGAGCGGCTCGGGGTCTCCCGCCAGACCGTCATCTCGATCGAGCGTGGCCGGTTTGACCCGAGCCTCCCGCTCGCGTTCCGGTTGGCGGCCCTCCTCGGCGCGTCGATCGAGGAGCTGTTCGTCCCCGCGGACCACGACGTCCGCACCGACCCCCTCTAGAAAGAGGCCCCCGTGCTCGGAGTCTGGATACTCGTCGTGGTCGCGCTCCTCGTCGCGTGGCTCGCGTTCCTCGGCGCGACCGACCGGATGACGCGCAACGGTCTGATCGGGATCAGGACGCCCGCGACGCAGCGCAGCGATGCGGGGTGGATCGCCGGGCACCGGGCGGCGCTCAGGGTCGTGGTCCCGGGGGCGGCCCTCGTCGTCGTGGTCGCGCTCGTGGTGACGGTCCTCGAGCCCGACGGCGCCACGGACGTCGCGTTCTTCGCCGTCGCGGGTGCGTTGCTCGTCGAGGTGGTCGTCGCGGCCGTGGTCGCCGAGGTCGCGGCCCGTGGCGTGGACGTGGGCCGGGGCGACGAGCGCGCCGACCAGTGGGACGTCGACTGATGCTGCGGTTCATGAGGTCGGTGACGCTCGCCGACCCCTGCTGAAGAGTGGGCCCCGACCGCTCGCGTCGCCACGGAGGTCGGGACGCTCTGAGGTCGAGATGCGGCAAACGGGGGTCGAATCGCTGAGAAGACCCCCGTTGGCCGCATCTCGCGGGGCGAGGCTCGGGAGTGGTGGGACGTGCGCAGACGCTCACCCCCGACGGGAGAGGTCTGGTACGGACGCGTGCCGGATACCGCCACTGCCTGCTGTCAGTCCGACGCCCCGCGGATGAGCTCGGGGGAGAAGACGCGTGCCGACTCCTTCACGGGGCGGCCGGCGATGAGGTCGAGGAGCATGCCGGTCGCAGCCTTGACCATCTCCACCACGGGGTTCTGGACCGTCGTCAGGGCGGGGCTCGTGGTCGCGGCGACGCCCAGGTTGTCGAAGCCGACCACCGCGACGTCGCCCGGCACGGACCTGCCCCGGGCGCGCAGGACGCGCAGCGCGCCCTCGGCCATGAGGTCCGACGCGGCGAAGACCGCGTCGATGTCCGGGTGGCGGTCGAGGAGCTCCTCCATGGCTGCCGCCCCGCCTGCCGCGGCGAAGTCCCCGTAGGCGATCGCGTCGTCGGGCAGGCCCGCCGAGCCCAGGGCCGCGCGCCACCCCGCGAGGCGGTCCACCGCGGCGGTCATGTCCTGCGGTCCGGCGATCGTCGCGATGCGGCGGTAGCCGCCGTCGAGCAGGCGCCGGGTCGCGATGCGACCACCCTCGACGTTGTCGACGTCGACGTAGACCAGGTCGTCCATCGCGGTGAAGGGGCGCCCGACGAACACCGCGGGCAGCGGCGAGGCGAGCACCGCCCCCTCGAGGTCGTCCTCGCGGTGGTGCGAGGTGATGATCGCGCCGTCGACGTGACCGCTGCGCAGGTAGCGCACGATCCGGCCCGCGTGCTCGTCGGGCCGGGCGATGAGCAGCACGAGCTGCAGGTCCGTGGGGGCGAGGGCCGCACTGACCCCACGGAGCGTTCCCGAGAGGAACGGGTCCGTGAGGATGCGCTCGTCCGGCTCGGGTACGACGAGCGCGATCGAGTCGGTCCGTCGCGTCACGAGCGAGCGGGCCGCGCGGTTCGGGGTGTACCCGAGCTGGAGGACCGCGGCGTCGACGGCGGCCTGCGCCTCGGGAGAGACGCGCAGGCCGCCGTTGATCGCGCGGGACGCCGTCGAGCGGGACACGCCGGCGGTCTGGGCGACCTCGTCCAGGGTCGGCGCGGAACTCAAGGTGCTCATGGTCTCAGTATCCTGCCAGGCCACGATGAGAGAACTGCCACGATCGGCGTCGACGCGCTAGGAGCGCGCGGGGACGGCGTTGTCGGCCGCCACCTGGGCGAACCACCGACCGCTGGCCTTGACCGTGCGCTCCTGGGTCTCGTAGTCGACCCGGACGACCCCGAACCGCTTCGAGTAGCCCCACGACCACTCGAAGTTGTCCAGGAGCGACCACGCGAAGTAGCCGCGCACGTCGGCGCCGTCGACGATCGCGTCCTTGACGGCCCGCAGGTGGGCGTCGAAGAACTCGAGGCGGTTCTGGTCGTCGACCGACCCGTCGGCCTCCACGACGTCGTCGTAGGCGCAGCCGTTCTCGGTGATGTAGAGCGGCACTCCCGCGGGACCCGTGTAGTCCGCCTGGAGGCGGTTGAGCAGGCGCGTCAGGCCCTCGGGCTGGATCTCCCAGTTCTGGTCCGTGACGGGCAGACCGCGCGGGTGGTTGAACACGCCGTCGGCGGCCGGGTAGGGGCTCGACGTCCTGCGCTCGACCGGGGCGTCGCCCACGAGCTCGGTGCTCGCGGGACGCGAGGAGACGAGCTCGCCGTGGTAGTAGTTCACCCCGAGCGCGTCGATGGGCGACGAGATGATCGCCAGGTCGCCGTCCTGGATGTGGTCCGTGAAGCCGTACTGCGCGACGTCCGCGAGGACGTCGGCCGGGTACTCGCCCTTGATGACCGGGTCGAGGAAGATGCGGTTGAACTGACCGTCGATGCGGCGGGCCGCGTCGACGTCGCCCGCGTCGTCGGGGTCGACCGGGTCGGCGACCGTGAAGTTGAGCGTGATCCCGAGGTTCGCCTCGGGGGCCCGCTCACGCAACGCCTGGACCGCGAGGCCGTGGCCGAGCAGCAGGTGGTGCGCCGCGGCGAGCCCGTCGGGCCGGCTCTGGCGCCCGGGGGCGTGGATGCCGCCCGTGTACCCGAGGAAGGCCGAGCACCAGGGCTCGTTGAGAGTCGTCCAGACCCCGACCCGGTCGCCGAGCGCCTCGTGCATCGTCACGGCGTAGTCGGCGAACCGGTAGGCCGTGTCGCGGTTGGTCCACCCGCCCTGGTCCTCGATCGCCTGCGGGAGGTCCCAGTGGTACAGCGTGATCCAGGGCAGGAGGTCCTTGGCGAGCAGCTCGTCGACGAGGCGCGAGTAGAAGTCGAGCCCCTTCTGGTTGACCGCTCCGCCGCCGGGCTGCACGCGTGCCCAGGAGGACGAGAACCGGTACGTGTCCAGGTTCAGGTCGGCCAGGAGCGCGACGTCCTCGCGGTAGCGGTGGTAGTGGTCGCACGCGACCTCGCCGTCGTCGCCACCCAGGACGGCGCCCGGGATCCGGCAGAACGTGTCCCAGACGGAGTCCTCGCGGCCGTCGGTGTGCGCGGCCCCCTCGATCTGGAACGCGGCCGTGGCGGCGCCCCAGAGGAATCCCTCGGGGAACGGGACGCGCCCCGTGGTGCCCAGGGTGCGGGGCGTGATGATCTCGGTCATCCCTTGACAGCTCCTTGCATGATGCCGGCGACCAGCTGGCGACCGGTGAAGATGAACAGCACGATCAACGGCAGGGTCACGAGGAACACTCCTGCCATGACGAGCGAGTAGTCCACGAAGTAGTTCGCCTGGAGAGAGCGCACCACGAGCGGCAACGTCGGGTTCTCCTGGTTCAACACGATGGACGGCCAGAAGAAGTTCGTCCACTGCTGGACGAACGTGAACAGCCCGAGCATCGCCGCGGCGGGCCGTGCCGCGGGCAGCGCGATCGACCAGAACGTCCGGAACATCGACGCACCGTCGACGCGTGCGGCCTCGATGAGCTCGTACGGCAGCGACTCGGACAGGTACTGGGTCATCCAGAACACGCCGAACGCCGTGACGAGCGCCGGCACGATCACGGCCTGCAGCTTCCCGATCCACCCCAGGTCCGACATGAGGATGAACATGGGGATCACGCCGAGCTGGGTCGGCACGGCCATGGTCGCGATGACGAAGACCAGCAGGGGCCCCCGGCCGCGGAAACGGAGCTTGGCGAACGAGTAGCCCGCGAGCGTCGAGAACAGCACCACGGACAGCGAGGTGATGACCGCGATGATGACCGAGTTCGTGAACGCCTTCCAGAAGTTGATCGCGCTCGAGCCGACCACCTCGGCGAACTGGGTGAACAGGCTCATGTCCGGCAGGAGCTGCGGCAGCGCGCTCTTGGAGATCTCCTCGGGGGTCGAGGAGCCCAGGATGAGCGTGAAGTACAGCGGGAAGACCGAGACCAGCAGCACGAGCCCGAGGACCGTGTAGGTGATCCAGCCCGGGCGGCGGGTGTAGCCGCCCGTGCCCTTGCGGACGGGGCGACGGTTCGGGCGGCGGGCCGCGGCGCGAGCGGCGCCGGCTCCGGCGGTCTGCGCGACGACGGGGATCGAGCTCATCGCTTCTTCCGTTCGTTCGGAGCGCCCGTGGGCGCGCTGGTGCTGCGGGCGGGGGCACCGCTGGGTCGGCCGGAGGCGTTCTGCGCGCGGACGGCCGCGGCAGCGGCCTTGCGTCGGGCACGCTGGACGCCGCGGGGGACCTTCTTGCTGGGGCCCGACGTCGAGATGCTCCGCGTGATCGCGAAGTTCACCAGGCCGATGAGCAGGATGACGATGAACAGGATCCAGGCGATCGCGGCCGCACGGCCGAAGTTCTTCTGGTTGCCCCACGCGACGTCGTAGAGGTAGAGCACGGTCGTCATCCACTGCCGGTCGGCGCCGCCGAGCCCCTGGGCGTCGAACGCACGGACCTCGTCGAAGATCTGCAGGCCGCCGATGGTCGAGGTGATGATGACGAAGATGATCGTGGCGCGGATCTGCGGGACGGTCACGGAGAAGAACTGGCGGAAGCGTCCGGCGCCGTCGATGATCGCAGCCTCGTAGAGCTCGCGCGGGACGGCCTGCATCGCGGCGAGGAAGATCAGCGCGTTGTAGCCGGTCCAGCGGAAGTTGACCATCGAGGCGATCGCGACGTGGCTCGCGAGCGTGTCGGCGTGCCAGCGGATGGGGTCGATCCCGAACGTCCCGAGCACTCCGTTGATGAGGCCGTACTGGTCGGCGAAGAGGCGCCCGAAGATGAGGCTGACCGCGATGGGGGCCACGACGTAGGGCAGCAGGACCCCCATGCGCCAGAACGTGGCCGCGCGCAGGTTCTGGTCGAGCAGGGCCGCGATGATGATCGCGCAGATCACCTGCGGGACAGAGGACAGCAGGAAGATCGAGAAGGTGTTGCGCAGCGACTTCCAGAAGGTGGGCTGCGCGAGCACGTCGGTGAAGTTCTGCAGGCCGACGAAGTCTCCCTGTCCGCCCAGCAG
Organism: Oerskovia enterophila; assembly: GCF_001692445.1. Classification (GTDB taxonomy): domain Bacteria; phylum Actinomycetota; class Actinomycetes; order Actinomycetales; family Cellulomonadaceae; genus Oerskovia; species Oerskovia enterophila. The sequence goes on from NZ_MAQA01000005.1 coordinate 54,668, forward strand.
GTTCCACTCGTGGACCGACACGAACGCCGTGTAGATCAGCGGGAAGAGCCCCGTGATGGCGAAGAGGATGAAGAACGGGGAGATGTAGAGGTAGGGGGAGAGCTTGACGTCCCAGCGGCCGAGCCGCTGGGAGAAGCCGACGCGGCGCGAGGAGCGGCGCGGCGGTTCGCCGAGGCCCTGGGAGGGCTGGGTGGGAGAAAGGACGGTCATCTGACTTTCCTGTGCTGGGTCGAGCTGGGACGCGGTGCCCGACGGCGGGCTGGGGCGTGGGAGCGCGGGGTGACCTCCCGGAGAGGTCACCCCGCGCACCGGATCAGCTCAGGCCCAGGTCCTTGTAGGCCTGGACTGCCTTGTCCCACGACGCCTGGGCGTCGGCGGTCTTCTCGACGTCGACGCGCTTGATGGCGTCCTGGACCGTCTGGTGGATCGCGAAGTAGTTCGCGCCCTTGAACGGGGCCCCGTCGATCGCGAGCGCACGGTTGACGAAGATGGTGCCGACCGGTGCGTCGTTGAAGAACTCGTTGGTGAAGGACTGCACGGCGTCGGACTCCTGCGCCTCGATCTGCGAGGGGAAGGTGCCGGCGTTGGTGAACGCCGTGGTCTGCTGCGCGGGGTCGGTCAGCCAGGCGGCGAGCTCCTTGGCGGCGTCGGCGTTCTTGCCCGACGCGGGGACCGTGAGGAACGAGCCGCCCCAGTTGAGGCCGCCGCCGGGGAAGACGTCAGCGACGTTCCAGCCGGTCACGCCACCCGAGCGCTCCTCGACCGGGCCGGTCATCCATGCGGGGCAGATCATCGTGGCGAAGCCGTTGTTCTGGAACGCGGCGTCCCAGTCGGCGCTCCACTGCTCGAGCCCGGCGGACAGGCCGTTGGTGGCCGACTGCTCGACGACCGTGTTGTAGATGTCCTGGATCGCGGTGTTGGTCGCGAGGTCCTTGGGCGTGCCGTCGGACTCCTCGTAGGCGTTGTCGATCTGGTTGACCATGCCCTGGGAGATCGACATCGCGCTGTCGTACCAGGCGGCGTCGCTCGCGGCCGTGAAGGTGGCGCCCGCGGCGAAGTAGTCGTCCCAGGTCGCGTCGGTCCCGCCGAGGAGCTCGGCGACGGCTGCCGGGTCGGTCGGGAGGCCTGCGGCCTCGAACAGGTCCTGGCGGTAGCAGATGGCGCTCGGGCCGATGTCGGTGCCGTAGCCGATGACCTTGCCGTCGGGGGTCGTGGCCTGCTGGACCTTCCAGTCCACCCAGCGCCCGTCGAGCGAGGCATCGGTCAGGTCGGTGAAGAGGTCGGGGTACTGCATGAGCTCGGGGAGCCAGTCGACCTCGATCGCCTCGATGTCGGCCAGTCCGTCGCCACCGGCGGCGAGCTTGGTCGTGAGGTTGGTGCGTGCGTCCTCGGACTTCGCGGCCTTGGTCTGCTTGACCGTGACGTTGGGGTGCTCGGCGGTGTACGCCGCAAGGAGCTCGTCGGTGTAGCCGAAGTCGTTGAACGTGGCGACGGTGAGGGTGATCTTCTCGCCGTCGGAGGAACCGCTGCTGTCGTCCGACGAGCCGGAGCCCGAGGAGCAGGCGGTGAGGGTGAGGGTGAGGGCCGCGAGCCCTGCGACGGCGGCGGTTGCCGTGCGGGTGCGGGTCGGACGGGTGCTGCTCAGCACGATGACTCCCTTGTCGATGATCGGCGTGGCAGCGCTTCCACGGTCAGGGGTGGTAGCGCTCCCACGAAGTGCCACGATGGTGGCCCGCCGCCTCTGGGGATGTCAACCTCGTGACGTGACATCTCGTCGTGGAAACGCTCCCACGCGCATGTTCGTGCAGGTCAGCGCGTTGTGGTCGCGTCGACCGTTCCCCAATCGTTATTGGTTACCGACCGCCTGGAAAGTAATATGGACGGTCGTTCAACTCTGCTCGCGGCGTTGAACGGGCCGACGATCGCGCAGGCCTCAGGGGGCCGTGAGCCACTCCACGCCGGCCTGCTCCTCCGACGTGAGGGTCGCGCGGACCGCCCCGGCCGCGGCCTCCTCGACGGCTGCCGCGAACAGGGGGACCGTGGCCTTGAGCTCGCCGTCGTACGCGTGCCGTGTGCCGCCGTCGGGCAGGGCCTCGAGCGTGACCGTGCCGGTCATGCGCACGGGCGCTCCCGTGATCTCGAGCGAGACCGTGCCGCGCCGGACGCCGCCGTCCGCGGGCTCCCACACCTCGGCCTGGCGGACCTCGAGCGCGTTGCCCACGAACGCGCGCAGGTGACCCGGGATCTGGTCCGTGGGCAGCGTGCGCCGCACGACCACCGAGAAGCCCTCGTCGATCGAGCCCGTCACGTCGGCGAGCTCCACGAGGGCCTGCGGGCCGCCCGTGCGCTGTGCGCGCCAGCGGACGAAGGCCTCGCTCGCGAGCATCCGGGTGACCTCGTCGAGACCGGCGGGGTAGTGCAGATCGACGCTCAGGTGCACAGGTTCTCCTCGGGACGTGCTGACCGGCGCGCAGGGTGCGCCAGGGAGTCCGACTCTACCGAAGGAGGGGCCCCGATCCCGTGAAGACGCCCACGGATGCGTACGCTGGGGCTCGTGTCTGCCATGAGTGACTTGATCTCCCGCCACGCCGAGCTGTCGCCTGCCGACAACGAATGGCTGCACCTGCTCGTCGGCGACTGGCAGGTGGTCTCCGACCTGGCCTTCGCGGACCTCGTCCTGTGGCTGCCCACCGACGACGGCAGCTTCGTCGCCGTCGCGCAGTGCCGGCCCAGCACCGGGGCCACGGTCCACTACGACGACATCGTCGGCTCGACCGCCCCCGAGGGGCAGCGACCCCAGCTCGAGCGGGCGCTGTCCGAGGCGCGGTCGCAGCGCTCGCGCGAGCCGCGCTGGTTCGGGGCGTACGCGGTGCGCGAGGAGGCCATCCCCGTCGTCCACAACGGGCACGCGATCGCCGTCGTCGCGCGCCAGACCAACCTCGGGAGCGGGCGCACGCCCAGCCGCCTCGAGCTCAACTACGTCGAGGCCGCCGACGACCTCATCGCGATGATCTCCCGGGGCGAGTTCCCGGCGCCCAACGCCGCGACCGGCCCGCGTCGGGGCGCGCCCCGCGTGGGCGACGGCCTGATCCGCCTCAACTCCGAGGGCGAGGTCCTCTACGCGAGCCCCAACGCGCTGAGCTGCTTCCACCGCCTCGGGGTGATCGGACCGCTCGTGGGCCGCTCGCTCATCGAGGTCACGACGGACCTCATCGAGCACCAGACACCCGTCGACGAGTCCCTGCCGCTCGTGGTCATGGGCCGCGCCCCGTGGCGCACAGACATCGAGGCCCGCGGGGTCGCGCTCTCGCTGCGGGCCCTGCCGCTCACCGAGTCGGGGCAGCGGATCGGTGCGGTGCTGCTGTGTCGTGACGTCTCCGAGCTGCGCCGCCGTGAGCGCGAGCTCATCACCAAGGACGCGACGATCCGCGAGATCCACCACCGGGTCAAGAACAACCTGCAGACGGTCGCGGCCCTGCTGCGGCTCCAGGCGCGCCGGATGGACGTGCCCGAGGCGCGCGCGGCCCTCGAGGAAGCCATGCGTCGCGTCGCGACCATCGCGCTGGTCCACGAGAGCCTCTCGCAGACCCTCGACGAGGAGGTCGAGTTCGACGACATGGGTGGGCGCGCGCTGCGCCTGGCCGCGGACGTGGCCTCGGCCGACACCAAGGTCCGCACGGTCCAGACCGGGAGCTTCGGACTGGTGCCGGCGGAGGACGCGACGCCGCTCGCGCTCGTCCTGACCGAGCTCGTGACCAACGCGGTCGAGCACGGGTTCTCGAACCGGACGAACGGGACGGTCGAGATCGACGCGCAGCGCGAGGGGTCGGCGTTGCGGATCATCGTCGCCGACGACGGGGTGGGCATGCCCGTGCCCGGGACCGAGCCCTCGGAGAAGCCCAAGAAGAGCGGCCTGGGCTCCCAGATCGTCGCGACGCTCGTGTCCAACGAGCTGGGCGGGACCATCGAGTGGTCCGATCGTCCGGGAGGCGGGACGCAGGTGGTGCTTCAGCTCGTGCTGCGTGACGGCGGGGGATCGCGCCAGGGGTGACGAGCGCCTCGACGGAGAGGATCCAGAACGTCGACAATTCTCTTCCCGAGGCAAACATAAAGGGCCGTCACCAGCAGGTGACGGCCCTTTATGAGAAAAGTATGTGAAGCTCAGCCGGCGCGACGGGCGCGAGCGGTGCGGCGCTTGAGCGCACGACGCTCGTCCTCGGACAGGCCGCCCCAGACTCCCGCGTCCTGACCGGACTCGAGCGCCCACTTGAGGCAGGTGTCGACGACGTCGCAGCGGCGGCACACGGCCTTCGCCTCTTCGATCTGGAGGAGGGCGGGTCCGGTGTTCCCGATCGGGAAGAACAGCTCCGGGTCTTCGTCCAGGCAGGCTGCGCGGTGGCGCCAGTCCATGTGAGGTCTCCTTGGCATGACGAGCAAGGCCCCAGGTGGAATGGTGTCGGACGCACGTCCACAAAAGGGCTTCAGGCTCAGGTGGGGGGTAATTGATGCTTGAACTAGGTTCACATCTTGAGAAGCCCAGCACAAGGGGTTGCCGGAAAGTTTCTGCGACGTGAACGGTGAGGTCTTGGTCACACTTCGGTGAAGGTGCAGGTCACGCGTAGTCTGGGTTGTCGTGGCAGCTGTGAGGACTCCGAATCAATCCACGCCCGAACCTCCTGAGGACGGTTCAGGCCCGTCGACCCCGCCCGTGGGTGGTCCGCGACCGCTCGCGCTGTGGGTCGTGATCGCCGGGATCGGGCTCGAGGCGGTCGCGCTCGTCGTCGGCGCGCTGCTCGTCCTGGTCGAGCTCGTCTCGGGCAGGTCGTCGGCCGTGGGCGTCTCGATCTTCCTGGTCGTGTTCGCCCTGGGGGTCGCCGCGGTGCTCGGTGCGAGCGCGCGAGGACTCCTGCGCGGACAGCGCTGGTCCCGGTCCCCGGTGGCCACCTGGCAGCTGCTGCAGGTCGTCGTCGCGTTCAGCTGGCTCCAGGTGGAGGTCACGGCTCCGGGGATCGCGGTCATGGTGCTCGCGGTGGTGGTGCTCGTGTGCCTCATGCTGCGTCCGGTCGTCGTCGCGACGACGCGCGACACGGCCCGCGCCGAGGACTGACCGGACGAGCGGAGTCGTCGGCCGGCCGGCTGGCCGCACCCCGCCCCGGCGGCACCTCACCCCGCGGACGCGACCTGCACAGGGACGAGCGCGCCCGAGCGGACGAGCACGGCCCGGCCAGCGGGCCCCGCACCAGGGTCGAGCACCCGCTCGAGCGACATCCCGAACACGTCGCCGCTGCCGCGCTCACCGGGGCGCAGCACGATCCCGCAGCGCGCCGCGCGCACCTCGGCGAGCGGGCCCCGGTGCGCCGTCGCGGCGGCGACCGTCGACGCGGAGGCCAGGAGCACGACGCCCGTCCGCACGAGTCCCGTGAGGACCTCGACCTCGAGCGGGCACGCCTGCTGGAGGACGTCGAGGTCGTCGACGACCACGAGGTCCCCCGGGGCCGGCGGCGTGGTGGCGAGCAGGTTCAGCGCCGTGGCTGCCTCGTACGGGGAGAAGGTGCTCGCGACCACGAGTCCGCCCGCGCCCGCATCCGTGGTCACGAGCTCCGTGAGACGCGGGTCGCGCGAGAGCACGGCCCGCACCCGGCCCGTCGGCAGCGCGTACCCGAGCACGAGGAGCAACGCGCTGCTGCGCCCGCTGCCCCCCGGGCCGACGACGAGCCCACCCGCGGTCACGTCGAGGCACTGCGGTACCGCGGCGTCTCCGCCGATCCCGACGGGTACGGCCCGCAGCGAGTCCTCGCCCGGCACCGGGAGGTCCGCCGGGAGCACGAGGCGGGGAAGGGGCGCGAGCCGGAGGGGAAGCGACCGGCCGTCGTCGAGGGACGGCGCGTCCGAGGACGCGTCGCGCTCGAGCGGCGAGGCGTCGATCACGACCTGGCACTCGACGGGCTCGTCCGCACCGAGCCACACGCCCCGCCCTGCTCGTCCGCCGCGTCCTGCGAGGCGCGAGGGGACGCCGTGCGCGACGTCGTCGTGCACCGCGCTCGAGGTCAGCACGAGCCGCGGCCCGACACGGTGGGCGAGCCCGCCCAGTCCCGCGGTCTGCCCCGAGAGGACGACGTGCACGCCGCGCGCGGCCCCGTCGCCGAGGAGGCGGCCCAGGAGGTCGGCCCCCGTGCCCCCGGCCAGGAGCCCGAGCGAGGCACGCAGGTCCTCGCTCCCGTCCAGCAGCACGAGCGTGGGGCGGCGCCCGGCCCGGGCGAGCAGGAGGTCGACGAGCCGGGCGACGCGGCGTGGGTCGTGCTGGTCGACGACGGTCCCGCAGCCCGCGTGCTCCCGCAGCGCCGGCCCCGTGAGTGCGGGGTCCTCGGCGACGACGTGCACGTCCCACCCCCGGTCGAGGGCGGCGACCGCGAGCGCCCGAAGTGCCGTGGTACGCCCTGAGCGCGGTCGGCCGACGACCGCGAGGTGCCCCTCGCCGACGTCCCACGTCACGACACCTCGGCGCTGCTCGGCGGGCAGGTCGGAGAGGGCCAGGGGCAGGCGTTCGGAGGCGCCGCCGGGGGAGGTGCGCGCGCCGGGAAGGTCCGACGGCGTCACGCGCCTTGGCAGGCCCGGGAGCCAGGGCGCGGGGTGAGGGGTGTGCGCCGCGGTCGCCGCGGCCTCGCGGGCTGCCGCGACGAGGACCGTCACCAGGTCGGGGGCGTCCGGCTCCGGCGCACGCACGGGGAGGGGGGCCGCGCCCCACCGTGGTGCGGGGCGCACGGTGTCCGTCCCCCGTGGGGCTGGGGAGGCCGCATGGGCGCACTGGAACGCGAGGGGCGGACCGTCGCCGCGGCGCAGGACGGCCCGCCCGGGGCGGTCGACCGGTATCCGTGCGGCGTGCGGTGCGTCGATCACGTCGTGCGAGTCGCCCGCGTCGACCTGCCGCAGCGCGACCCGCAGCGAGATGTTGGCGCGCATGTCCGCGGTGACCGCGCCGGCGGGCCGCTGGGTGGCCAGGACGAGGTGCACCCCGAGCGAGCGCCCTTGGGACGCGAGGCGCAGGAGCCCGGGAAGGAAGTCCGGCAGGTCGTCCGCGAGCGCCCGGAACTCGTCGACGACCACGAGCAGGCGAGGCAGGGCGCCGGGCGGCAGGTCCTCGAGGCACGTGGCCCCCGCGCCCGCGACGACGTGCTCGCGGCGGCGGAGCTCTGCGCGCAGCCCTGCGAGCGCCCGGCCCGCGAGGCCGGGCTCGAGGTCCGTGACCTGCCCGACGACGTGCGGGAGCCCGACGCACCCGCCGAAGCTCGCGCCGCCCTTGTAGTCGACGAGCGCGATCGCGAGGTCGCGCGGGGACGTGGTGAGGGCCAGGCCCAGGACGAGCGACTGGAGCAGCTCGGACTTGCCTGCGCCCGTGGTCCCGGCGACGAGCGCGTGCGGGCCGTCCCGGACGACGTCGACCAGGACCGGTCGGCCGGACGCATCGAGCCCGAGCGCGACCGGGAGACCCGGGGTGGTCGAGGCGTTCAGGGCGGACGCCTCCCACCGGAGCGCGACGTGGGTCGCGAGCGAGCGGGATACGTCGGCCACGGGGGCGGCTGCCTCGTCAGCCGTGAGCCCGAGGAGCGCCGCGAGGGACACCGTGACGGGAAGCCCGGAGGCGGCGGGGTCGGACGGTTCCCCGGCGGTCGGGGTGCCCGCGCCGACGGGCCAGCGCCCGAGCCGGGCCGTCGCGGCGAGGTGCCGGGCGTACCGCTCCGCCCAGCCGGCGGTCACACCGAACCAGGGGGCGGGCCCGTCGCTGCCGTCCGCGAGGTGCCACCTGCCGTGCGTGGCGTCGAGCACGGTCCGGCACCAGGCAGGCACGGCGATCTTGTCCGGGGTGAGCAGGATCAGCCGGTCGTGCGGGCCTCGGGCGGCCCACCACCGGTCGAGGGCCTGGGCGCCGTCCCGTCGGCCGTCGGGCCGGGCAGGGGAGTCGTCGACGAGCAGTGCGCGGTCGGTCGTGGGGGCTCCCGGAGAGGTGTCCCGGCGCCGGGAGGCCCGGGGGAGCCAGCGCAACCACGCCCACTCGTGGGCGTCCTCGTCGGCGTGCACGGCCTCGACCGTCGCGCCCGAGGCGACCTGGGCCAGGAGGAGCGTGCGGGCCGCGGCGAGCCGGTCGGCCCGCTGCCCGACGACGGCCACGCACCCGTCGGGGAGCCGTGCCCCCGGGGCGCGGGGTGGCCCGGGAGGCGTGCCGGTCCCGGGGGCTGGACCGAGACTCGTCGCCGGAGCGGCACCCTGCGCGCGCGACGGGTCGGGAGCGGCGCGGTGGACCGCGATCACGGCGGTCATGAGGTCTGCCGGGCTCGGGACCGGCGGCCCGCCGTCGGCCGCCTCGGTCGCCGGCCCGGGGATGCGGTCCGGGCCCATGTCTCTGCCCGCACCCGTGCCCCGGTGCGCGCCGGCGAGGGAGGGCGTGCCGACAGGGTCCGTACTCGTTCGCGGCGCGATCGGTCGCCCGTCGTCCGCACCCCCACCGGGGGAGCGCCGGGAACCTGTGCCGACGCCCGGCACCGGTCGCCCGGCCTGGCCGGCGGCAGGGCCGGACCCGTCCTGCCCGGGTGAGCGACGTCGTCGGGCAGCGACGAGGAGCGGGACCACGAGCATGAGCGGACCGAGCAGGGCCAGGAGCGCGAGCACGGGCTGACGCAGCGTGGCCGCGAGCGCGAGCGAGCCGACCGCGGGGGTGAGCGCCATGGCGATCGACTGACCGCTGAGGCCTGGACCGACGGCTGGCGCCGGGGCGGGGAGGGGCAGTGCGCTCGTGACGGCCCACTCCTCGAGACGGGGACGCGGGCGCAGGTCGTGGACCGCGTCGCCCACGAGCAGGACCCTGCCCGGGGGCCAGGCCTGGGGCCGACGACCTCGCACCCGGCGTGGACGCACGCCGGGGGACTCCCACGTGCCGCGGGCGCCCCGGACCGAGACCCGGACCGCGGCCCGGACCCGCGGGCGCCGCCCGGTCCGCCGGGTCCACGGGAACGCCGCGCCGCGCCGGGCCTCGAGCGTCACGACGACCGACGCCCCACCGGCCCCCGAGGCGGCCGGCACGATCGTCGAGCCCTCGTGCACGGCGTGCAGCCCGCCGGTCCCCGGACCCGACAGGACCGCGACGTGCCAGGGCGCACGCAGCGCCTCGGCCTCCGGGTCCTGCGCCACGGCGCTCGCGGCCGGGCCCGTCCCCGGTGGCAGTGCGCGCAGCGTCGCCCCCGGGAGCAGCGGACGGGTGCCGACGAGGTGGTCGTCGTGCACGAGCACCCCGTCGACCGCGAGCGGTGAGACGAGCAGCTCGGGCCGGCGCGCGAGGCGCGCGAGGTCGGCCCGGAGGTCGCCCAGGCGGGCGCCGGGCTCGAGCAGGACGTCGAGGCCGGGATGGAGGGTCATGCGCACGAGCCGATCCTGGCGCCCGGGCGGACGCCCCCGCAGACGACGACGGCGCGCCTGTGGACGAGGGGGTCGTCCACAGGCGCGCCGTCGGGCGTCGAGCCATGCCGCGGGTCAGTCGACCGCGAGCGCCTCCACCGGGGAGGTGCGGGCGGCCGAGCGGCCGGGGATCACCGACGCCAGGAGTCCCGCGACGAGGGCCACGACAAGGACCAGGGCGACGTCGCGCCACGGCACGGCGAGCGTCACGTCGCCCATCACGGCCAGGGCTGCGGACGCGCCGGCCCAGCCGTAGAGGATGCCCAGCAGGATGCCGAGCACGGCACCGACCCCCGCGATGAGCATGCCCTCGATCGCGAGCATCCAGCGCAGCTGGGACCGGCTCAGGCCGATGGCCCGAAGGGTCGCGGACTCGCGACGGCGCTCGATGACCGAGAGCGAGAGCGTGTTCGCGACGCCGATGAGGGCGATGACGACCGCGACCGCGAGGAGTCCGACGATGACGCCGAGGATCGTGTCGACGACCTTCTGGTACATCGCTCGTTCGACCGCGGCCCCCGTGACGTCGATCGGGAGGTCGCTGTCGGCGAGCGCGTCCTGGAGGGCGGGCACCACGGACGCAGCGTCGTTGACGTCCGCCAGACCGACCCACGCGGTCGTGACCGGCGCGCCCGTCGCGACGCCCTCGAGCGTCTGCGGCGTGACGAGCAGCGCACGTCCACCCATCGGGGTCACGAGGGCCTCGAGGGTCGCGGGCGTGCCTTCGGGGTTCGCGTCCTCGGGGAGCGGTGCGGCGGTCAGGACGAGCTGGTCGCCCGTCGAGATGTCCCAGCTCTCGGCGACCCCTGCCGGGACGACGACCGTGCCGGGGGCCAGGCCCTCGACGGCCTTCTTGTCGCGCGAGAGCGCGGTCGCCGCACCGGGGTCGACGCCGCGTGCGAGGAACGTGATGTCGTTGCCGTCGAGGGGGACCGTGACGGACGTCGCGGTCAGCGGGACGACGGACTCGACGCCGTCGACCTTCTCGGCCGTGGCGATCGTCGACTGCGGGAGCTCGACGGGCTGGTTGCCGCCGTACTCGTCGTAGCCGTCGGTCGCGAGCGAGACGTCCACGGGGTAGCGGCCGTCGAGCTCGTTGTTCATGCTCATCCGGGCGCTCACGGCCCCGGTCGACATCATGGCCACGAGCGTTACGCCGATGAGGAGCGCGGTGCTCGTCGCGGCCGTGCGGCGCGGGTTGCGCAGCGTGTTCGCGGCCGCGAGCTTGGCCGTGCTGCCCGAGCCCGTGAGGACCTTGCCCACGAGGCTCACGACCTTGGGGAGCCAGAAGATCGCTCCCACGAGGACGCCCACGAACGAGGCGGCGCCTCCGGCGGTCGCGGCGAGCAGGCCGGCCTCCGCGCTGCCCTGCTGTCCCAGGAGGACCCCCAGGACCAGGAGGCCCGCACCGCCGACGACGAGGATCGACGAGATCGCGAGGCGGACGCGTCCAGCGCCCGACGAGAGGGTCGGCGCGTCGGAGGGACGCAGCGCGGCGAGCGGGGCGACCCGGGTCGCGGCACGCGCCGGCGAGAACGACGCGACGAGCGTCACGACGGTCCCGACGAGCAGCGGGACCAGGACCGCGACGGCCGTCACCTGGACGACCGAGGGCAGCGGGATGCCGAGGTCCATGCTGCCCGCGACGGTCAGCGCGAGCTGGACGAGCCCGATGCCGAACAGGATGCCGGCGACCGAGGCGACCAGGCCCAGGATGACGGCCTCGAGCAGGACCGAGCGCGCCAGCTGCTTGCGGTCGGCGCCGACGCAGCGCAGGAGCGCGAGCGTCCGGGTGCGCTGGGCCACGAGCACCTGGAAGGTGTTCGCGATGACGAGGGCCGCCACGAGCAGCGCGATCGCCGCGAACGTGAGGATCACGTAGGTGAAGACGTCCTCGCCGCCCGTCATCTGGGCGGCCTGGTCCTTGGCGTACTCGGCACTCGTCCAGACCTTGGTGTCTCCCCCGAGCGAGCCCGTGACGGTCGACCGGACGGCCTCGAGGTCGGTCCCGGGCGCCAGGGCGACCAGGACCGCGTTGTACGAGGTCGCCGAGTCGCCCGGGACGAAGCTCTCGGCCTCCCAGACGGTCAGGTCCTCGTTCGACAGGACACCCGCGCCGCCCACCTGGGCGTAGGCGCCCATGGGGTCGTCGAGGGTCCCGACGAGGGTCAGCTTCTCGTTGGTGTCCACGAAGGTGCCAGCGGGCGCCTCCTCGTCGGGGGCGGGCTCGTCGGCGGGGGCGGCGTCGCCGCCCTCGCCAGCCGACGCGGCGGCCTCGTCGGGGGTGGTCGCGGTGTCCGCGGGCGCGGTGGCGTCCTCCGACGGCGCTCCCTCCTCGGTGGGTGCACCCGCCTCGGGCGCTGCGCCCTCGGCGCTCGGCGTCCACACCGAGCGCACGACCGTCACGGTGTCGCCGAGCGCGAGCCCGAACCGCTCGGCGACGTCGGACGGCAGCGCGATCTCGCCCGAGCGTGCGGGCATCGCGCCCTCGACGACCTCCTGGGCCTCGAAGCGCGGGTCCGAGGCGGTCGGGACGACCACCTGGTAGGTGCGCTTGCTCCCCGAGACGAGCTCGAAGGCGCGCATGACCTGCGGGTCGGCGGCCTCGACGCCCTCGGTCCCACGGATCTCCTCGAGCCCGGCCTCGTCGATGCCTGCACCGTTCGCGACCACGAGGTCGGAGTCGGCGAACTGCGCGGCGATCGAGTCGGTCGTGATGCGGTTGATGACGGTCCCCGCGAGCAGGGTCGCGGTGAGGAAGGCGGTCCCGATGAGGATCGCGATGCCGGCGGCGCTCAGCCGCCCGATGCTGCGGCGCATCTGCGCCAGCGTGAGCCGGACCATCAGGCGCGCACCGCCGTCGGACCGGTGGTGCCGGCGAGAGCGTCCGCGGGGTCGCTCTCGAGCGTGCGCAGCGCGTCGAGCCCGGCGAGGACCGACTCGGGCGTCGGGTTGTCGATGTCTCCCGCGATGCGCCCGTCGGCGATGAGGATGACACGGTCCGCGTAGGCGGCAGCCGTGGGGTCGTGCGTGACCATGATGATGGTCCGGCCGAGCTCGCGCACCGAGCGGCGCAGGAAGCTCAGGACCTCGGCGCCCGAGCGCGAGTCCAGGTTGCCCGTGGGCTCGTCCGCGAACACGACCTCGGGCTTGGCGATGAGCGCGCGGGCGATGGCCACGCGCTGCTGCTGGCCGCCCGAGAGCTCGCTGGGGCGGTGCGTGAGGCGCGCGCCGAGGCCCAGGGTCTGGACGAGCGTCGCGAGCCACTCCTTGGTCTCGGCGTCGATCTTGCGTCCTGCCAGCTCGATCGGCAGCGTGATGTTCTGCTCGGCCGTGAACATGGGCAGCAGGTTGAACGACTGGAAGACGAAGCCGACGCGGTCGCGGCGCAGCCTGGTCAGCTCGTTGTCGCCCAGGGCCGTGATCTCGGTGTCGCCGATGAAGCCCTGGCCGCTCGAGGCCGTGTCGAGCCCGGCGAGCAGGTGCATGAGCGTGGACTTGCCCGAGCCCGAGGGGCCCATGATCGCGGTGAACGCGCCCTTCTCGAAGTCCACGTCGACGCCGTCGAGGGCGCGCACGGTCGCCTCGCCCTTGCCGTACAGCTTGGTCAGGGACCGGGCGCGCACGGCGGGCGTGCCTTGCGCCGGGGCGTTGCCGGGGATGGGCTGGTACACGGTGGTGTCCACGTCTGCTCCAGGAGAGTTCGTCGTCGGTCTGCGCCGGTCCCGGGCGGGGCGCGCGAGGCGTCCGTGACCGGGACCGAGGGGGTGCGGGAGAGGGCTCGAGGCCCTCGTTCCCACCTGATGACGACACTAGGAGCCGGGGCGGGGGTCGTGCGTCCGGCGAGGGGCGGGTCCTCGGGACGCGGGACGTCATCCCGTGGTCGTACGCGGACCGGGGGATACCCTTACCTGCAGGTGCCCGACGGCGTCACGCGCCCGGGCGCACGAGTCCCGTCTCGTACGCGGTCACCACGGCCTGGACGCGGTCGCGCGCCCCGAGCTTGGCGAGGATGCGCCCGACGTGGGTCTTGACCGTGGCCTCGGCGACGAACAGGTCGCTCGCGATCTCGGTGTTGGACCGGCCTCGGGCCATGAGCACGAGGACCTCGCGCTCACGCTCGGTGAGCGAGGAGATCTGCTCCTGCGCCCCCGTGTCGACGAGCTGCTCGGCGGGCAGGGCCACGACCAGGTGCTCGAGGAGCCGGCGGGTCGAGGACGGGGCGATCACCGCGTCGCCCGAGTGCACGGTGCGGATCGCGGCGAGCATCTCCTCGGGCGGGGCGTCCTTGAGCAGGAACCCGCTGGCCCCGGACCGGATGGCCTCCAGGACGTACTCGTCGAGGTCGAACGTCGTGAGCACGATGACCCGGGGCACGTGCTGGCCCTCGGCCGCCGCGGCGGTGAGCTGGGCCGTGGCCGAGAGGCCGTCGAGGTGCGGCATGCGCACGTCCATGAGCACGACGTCGACCGGGTGGTCCGCGAGGAGCCGCAGGGCCTGGAGCCCGTCGCCGGCCTCGACCGTGACCTGGAGGTCGGGCTGGGAGTCGATGACCATCCGGAACCCGGCGCGCACGAGCTGCTGGTCGTCGACGAGCGCGACCCGGATGGGGGCCTGCGCGGGGAGGTCGGGAGTGAAGAAGGTGGAGGTCATGGTTCCTGGGGATCGTCGGGTGCGGGTGCGGGTGCGGGGGTGCCGGACGTCTGCTGCCCCATCCTGCCCGACGGCGGAGCGGGCGGCGCCGGGACGGGGGGAGCGACGCCGTCGAGCCGGGGGATGGGCATGGTGAACCGGACGCGGAAGCCGCCACCGGGGCGCGGACCCGTGGTCACCGCGCCGCCGAAGATCACCGCGCGCTCGCGCATCCCGAGCAGTCCGTAGCCGGGGGAGTGCGTGCCGTCGGCGGACGCCCCGCGGCCGTCGTCGTCGACCGCGAGCTGGAGCGAGTCGACCCCCCACGTCACGACGACCGTGACGGTCGGGTCGGGGCCCGCGTGCTTGAGGATGTTGGTGAGCGCCTCCTGGCACACGCGGTAGACCGTCAGACCGGCGCCCGGGGGCAGCGGGCGCGGGGTGCCCATGCGGACGAGCGAGATGCGCATGCCGCTGTCGCGGACCTGCGAGACGAGCGACTCGAGGTCGGCCGAGTCGGGCTGGGGCGTCAGCTCGACACGCCGCACGGACCCGGTGGCGGTCGGCACGGCGCCGGTCGTCGGGCTGCTCGTGCGCGCGCCCGTCGTCTGGCCCGTCGCCGTGCCTGCCGTCGCCCACGTCACCCGGGCCTCGTCCAGGACCTGCCGGGGCCGGTTGTTGAGCCCGGGGGCGTGCGTGAGCTGCGCGGGGTGGCCCGAGCCCGCGACCGCGTCGCGGTCGTCGGTGCGCAGGACGCCCAGGAGACGGCGCATGTCGGCGAGGGCCGCACGACCGGTGTCCGAGACCGTGGCCAGCGCACGCGTGGCCGCGGCGGGGTCGGCGGCTCCTGCGTACCGGCCGCCGTCGGCCTGGGCGATGATGACCGACAGCGAGTGGGCCACGATGTCGTGCATCTCGCGCGCGATGCGCGAGCGCTCGGCGGCCGTCGCGATCTGCGCCTGCTGGTCGCGCTCGACCTCGAGGCGCTCGGCGCGGTCGACCAGGGCGTTGATGGTCTCGCGCCGTGAGCGGCGCACCAGACCGAAGGCCCAGACCGCGAGGAACATCATCGTGGTGAACATCGCCGTGAAGACGAGCACCCCCGCGGCCTCGGCCGTGCTGCTCGCGTTGACGGCGAGCCTCAGCCCGAGCACGAGCGAGCCGGCCGCCGAGGAGATCATCGCGGTGCGGTGGGCCCAGCGAGGGCCGTAGACCGTCACCGAGAACAGCGAGATCAGCAGGAGGAAGTCGGACGGCAGGAAGACGATCCCGACGAGCAGGTGGACGAGCGCGACCGCGTAGACCGTGACGGCCGAGGCGACGGGGCGGACCCGTCGCCAGGGGAGCGGGGCCAGCATGCCGATCGTGAACAGCGTCGAGAGCGTCGACCCGCCCGTGACGTTCGTCCCGTACGCGAGCGCGAACGGGATGAAGACGAGCGCGACCACGGCCGTGCTCGTGAGGTCGACCGCGAACCGGTGCCGCTCCCACCACTTGCCCATGTTCTCGTACCAACCCATGACTGCCAGGGTAGGTGGCGGGCCCGGGGCGACGCGTCCTCCCGGGGACGGACGGGGCGCGCGACCGTGGGGGGACCCGCGGTCGCGCGGGCGGCCGGGACGAGAGGCGGCGCACGATGTCCTGCGGTGGGGAACCGGCGGGCGCCGGGACCTGCCGGACGGCGCGGACCGGGACAGACCCGGGCAGAGCGGAACGCCTGCCGCGGGGTGTCCATCAGGTGTGTCACGTGCGTCCCACGGGGCCTGATGGATAACGCCAAAGTTCTACGAATGCCCTAGCATGATCGAATGACCCACGTACTGCTAGCGGAGGACGACCCGGCGATTGCCGAACCTTTGGCGCGTGCGCTGACGCGTGAGGGTTACAACGTGGTCGTGCATGGAACTGGTCAAGGAGCGATCGACGCCGCGAGCGGTGTCGACATCGTGGTCCTGGATCTGGGCCTCCCGGACATGGACGGCCTGGACGTCGCACGTGAGATCCGCAACAAGGGTCTGACGACACCGGTCCTGGTCCTCACCGCGCGTGCCGACGAGGTCGACCTGGTGGTCGGCCTCGACGCCGGCGCCGACGACTACGTGACCAAGCCTTTCCGCCTCGCCGAGCTGCTCGCCCGCGTCCGGGCGCTGCTGCGCCGTACGCACGGCGACCCGACCGACGAGGAAGAGCTGGTCGCCCAGGACGTCCGTATCGACGTCGCTGCGCACCGCGCCTTCCAGGGCGACCGCGAGCTGCACCTGACGACCAAGGAGTTCGAGCTCCTGCGCGTCCTCATCGCGAGCGCGGGGTCCGTCGTGGTGCGTGACACCCTCATGCGAGACGTGTGGGGCTCTGAGCCCGTGGGCTCCACCAAGACCCTGGACATGCACGTGTCCTGGCTGCGTCGCAAGCTCGGGGACGACGCCAACTCGCCGCGCTACGTCTCCACGGTGCGAGGCCTCGGCTTCCGCTTCGAGACCGGCGAGGGCTGATCCCCCGACGGGGCTGAGCGAAGGGTCGGGGAAGCGTGCGTCGACGCGTTCTGCAGGCGACGGTCGCGGCCGTCGCCGTCGCCGTGCTCCTGCTCGGTTTTCCGCTCGCGTTCCTCGGGGCGCAGTTCGTCCTGGCCAACGAGATGGACCAGCTCCAGGGTCGCGTCGACACCCTGGCGCGCAACATCGACAACAGGCTCGCGCAGAACGAGCCCATCCCGCAGTCGGTCCTCGACAACGCGTCCGTGGGGCGACCGGGGGAGCTGCCCGCGTACGTGTTCGTGAACCTCCCGGACGGCGAGCAGATGACCGCGGGCGAGGTCGTCACGGGGCGAGCCAACGAGGCGGCGGACCGGACGGACCAGAACGCGACGGTCGCGCTGAGCACGTCGTTCGCCGAGAGCTACTGGAAGGCCGCCCAGATCGTCCTGCTCGTCGTGGCGGCCTCGGTCGTGGCGTTCGCGGCCGGGATCGCCATGGCCGTGTGGCAGGCGAACCGGCTCTCCGCGCCGCTGGTCTACCTCGCGGCGTCGGCAGAGCAGCTCGGGTCGGGGCAGGTGCGCCCGCGGCTCGAACCTTCCGGGGTCGAGGAGATCGACCTCGTCGCAGCCGAGCTCGCACGCAGCTCGGACCGCCTGGCCGGCCGCCTCGCGGCCGAGCGGCAGTTCGCCTCCGACGCCTCGCACCAGCTCCGCACGCCGTTGACGGCGCTGAGCATGCGGCTCGAGGAGATCTCGATGGCCTCGGACGACCCTGCCGTCCAGGAGGAGGCCCGGATCTCGCTCGAGCAGGTCGAGCGGCTCGTCACGGTGGTCGACGACCTGCTGACCCAGTCGCGGCGGGCCCAGGGCGGGACCACCGAGGCCGTGCGGCTCATCGAGGTCGTCCGGCAGCAGGAGGAGGAGTGGGTACCGACGTTCGCCCAGGCCGGGCGTGAGCTCGTGATCGACGTGCCCGAGGGGTACCAGGTCCTCGCGACGCCGGGCGCGCTCGCCCAGGTCCTCGCGACGCTCATCGAGAACTCGCTCAAGCACGGTGCCGGCACCACGACCGTCCGTGCCCGCCCCAGCGGGACGAGCGGCGCGGTCGCCGTCGAGGTCGGCGACGAGGGCGAGGGCGTCTCGGACGAGATGGCGCCACGGGTCTTCGAGCGCGGTGCGACCTCAGGAGCGGGGACGGGCCTGGGGCTCGCGCTCGCGCGCGACCTGGCCGCTGCCGACGGAGGCAGGCTCGAGCTCGCGCAGCGCCGTCCGCCGATCTTCGCGCTCTTCCTCGCGGGCGTCCCGCGGACGCTCGACCCGCGGGTCGTCCTGCCGACGGGGACGCTGATCTCCGCGCGGGGTGGACGTCGGCGTCGGCGTGGTCGCGGACCCGAGGTCGAGCCCCGCTAGGTGCGGGCGCTCCGGTGATCGGCGGGATGCCGCGCCCGGTCAGGCTCCCGTGAAGACGAACCTGCGGTAGCTCACGTAGCGGAAGACGTTGGCCAGGGCCAGCCCGACGACGTTCGCGGAGATGTTCTCCGCGAGCGGCGATGTCAGGCCCAGGACGCTCGTCGAGAAGGCGAGGCACCCGACCGAGATGGCCATGCCGACGGCGTTGACGAGCAGGAAGCCGACCAGCTCGCGCGTGCGCTGCGTGGTGCGCCGGTCGGAGAACGTCCAGTAGCGGCTGCCGAGCCACGAGACCAGGGTCGACACGACGACGGCGAACGCCTTGGCCTCGAGGGGGCTCGAGCTGAGCGCCTCCCAGGGGCCGAACCGCAGGAGGTTGAAGACGCCGAGGTCGACGAAGAACGCGATCGTCCCGACGAAGCTGAAGCGTCCGAGCTCGAGGAGCCGCGCGGCGACGCGCGCACGGCGCAGCGCCCCACGAGGGCGGCCGTCGACCGGCCCGCGAACTGCAGGTTCACGGACGGTGGACGCCCTGGCGGGTTCGAGCACGAGCTCGTCGACCTGGCTGGACATGGTCGGCAGGGTACGCCGTCGACCTGGGAACAATTGCCAGGAGCAACCGATTGTTGGGACGGGTCGGCCGGAGCCGTGCCGAGCGACTACCCTCGGTACACGTGTCAGCACCAGTGATCGCCGTTGTCGGAGGCGGGCAGCTCGCCCGCATGATGGCCCCTGCGGCCGGTGAGCTCGGGGTGCACCTGCGGGTGCTCGTCGAGGCTCCCGGTTCGTCGGCGGCCCAGGTCGTGACCGACGCCCCGGTGGGCGCTGCCGGGGACGAGGCCGCGGTGCGTGAGCTCATCGCCCCGACCGACGGTCGGCCCCCCGCAGACGTCCTCACGTTCGAGCACGAGCACGTGCCCAACGACCTGCTTGCCGACCTCATCGCGCACGGCACCCCGGTGCGCCCCGCGCCGCACGCACTGGTCCAGGCGCAGGACAAGATCGTCATGCGTCGGCGGCTCACCGAGCTCGGGGCCCCGTGCCCGCGCTGGGCACCCCTGCCGGTCGACCCCGAGGCGGGCCACGCGAGGCTCGTCGAGTTCCTCGCCGAGGTCGGGGGGCAGGCCGTGGTCAAGACCTCGCGCGGCGGCTACGACGGCAAGGGCGTGCGCGTCGTGTCGTCGGCCGACGAGGCCGCGGACTGGCTCGCGGCGGCGGCCGCGGGCGGACCGCAGCTCCTCGTCGAGGAGAAGGTCCCCTTCACGCGCGAGCTCGCGGTCCTGGTGGCCCGCCGTCCGAGCGGCGAGGTCCGCACCTGGCCCGTGGTCGAGTCGATCCAGCGCGACGGCGTGTGCTCCGAGGTCGTCGCGCCCGCGCCCGACCTCACGGAGGCCGAGGCCGAGGAGGCCCGGACCGCCGCGGTCGCGATCGCCGAGGGGCTCGACGTGACGGGCGTGCTCGCGGTCGAGATGTTCGAGGTGCTCGACAGCACGGGCGACGGCCGTCCGGTGCGCCGCGTCCTGGTCAACGAGCTCGCGATGCGCCCGCACAACTCGGGACACTGGACCATCGACGGATCGGTCACGAGCCAGTTCGAGCAGCACCTGCGCGCCGTCCTCGACCTTCCGCTCGGCGACACCTCGCCCACGGCCCCGTGGACCGTCATGGCCAACGTGCTGGGGTCGAGCCTGCCCCGGCTGACCGACGCCCTGCCCGCGGTCCTGGGCGCCTTCCCCGACGCGCGCGTCAACCTGTACGGCAAGGACGTGCGCCCGGGCCGCAAGCTCGCCCACGTGAACGTGAGCGGGCACGACCTGGGCGAGGTCCGCCGTCGGGCGCTGGGGGCCGCCGCGCTGCTGCGCGGCGAGTCCCTCCCCGAGAACCCCACCACCGACGAGACGAAGGCCTGAGACATGACGGAGAACGCTGCGACCAGCACGCACACGGTGACCGGCACCCCCGTCGTGGGGATCGTGATGGGTTCCGACTCCGACTGGCCCGTCATGCAGGAGGCCGCGAACGCGCTGCGCGAGTTCGGCGTGGCCATCGACGTCGACGTCGTCTCGGCCCACCGCATGCCCACCGAGATGATCGACTACGGTCGCAGCGCTGCCGAGCGCGGCCTGCGGGTCGTCATCGCGGGCGCCGGGGGAGCAGCACACCTGCCCGGCATGCTCGCGGCCGTGACGCCCCTGCCGGTCATCGGGGTCCCCGTGCCCCTGCGCTACCTCGACGGCATGGACTCGCTCCTGTCGATCGTCCAGATGCCCGCGGGTGTGCCCGTCGCGACCGTCTCGATCGGGGGCGCGCGCAACGCGGGCCTGCTCGCTGCGCGCATCCTGGCCTCGGGCGTGGACGACGACGCAGCGCGCCTGCGCGAGAAGATGGTCGCCTTCCAGGAGGGGCTCAGCGAGCAGGCGCACGCCAAGGGCGCCGCGCTGCGTGCCTCGGTCGCGGGGGAGCGCCGGACGGGGTTCGGGGCGTAGGGGGTCCCTAGCGATCGGCAGCGGGGCCTTCCGAGATCGGGACGCCCCGCTGCGGCCGGCCGGCGACGAGCTAGGACTGCGGCAGCCCGCCCACGACACCCGGGGGCAGCTTGCCGTCGCGGACGTCGGCCCAGAACGCAGGGCTGAGGTCGGGGTCGAGCTGCACGGTGGATCCCACGCCACCCGGTCGGTAGTCCGGGTTGGAGATCGGCGGGGTGCCCGTGATGCCGTCGGGGCCGTTGGCAGCGCGGAAGGCCAGGGCGAGCTTGCCGAGGTCGACGATTCCCGTCTTCTCGTCGACCTCGATCGCGCCGAGGCCCGCGCCGATCAGCGCGACCTGGTCGCCGGGCTTGACGAGCAGGCTCGCGTCGACGGCCTTCTGGCTCACGGCACCGACGACCTGCCGCTGGCGTTCGCCACGACCGATGTCGCCCTTGGGGTCCGCATAGCGCATGCGCGCGAAGGCGAGCGCGGTCGTTCCGTCGGTCTCGTGGCACCCGGCGGCCCAGACGAGCCCGCTGTTGGGGTCGTTGACGTCGTAGTCGAGGCACAGCTCGACGCCCCCGACCGAGTTGACGACGTTCGAGACCCCGCCGAGGCCGATCTCGACGTAGTGGTCCACCGTCAGACCGGTCAGGCCCTCGACGGTCTGGACGAGAAGAGGGGCCCCACCCCAGGAGTACGCGGCGTTGAGCTTCGCGGGTCCCTTGCCGGGGACGTCGACGAAGGTGTCGCGGGGCAGGCTGATGAGCGCGGCGGGCCCGCTCGAAGGCTTGTGCAGGACCATGATGGTGTCCGTACGAGCGCCCTCCGTCCCGTCCTCGGCGATCCCGTCGCCACCACGAGCGTCGGACCCGGCCAGAAGATAGGTCGAGCCGGCCGTGCCCGGCGCACCGGAGAGCGCGTCGACGTGCTGGATCTTCCCGTTGGCCCACACGAGCAACCCGACAGGCCACGCAAGGAGCAGGACGAGCGCGAAGACCCCGACGACGGCGGCGAGGCGTCCCTTCCGCAGTCGGAAGCCCGAGCCGCCACGCGGGCTCGACGGCCGGTCGAGCGGGGGACGAGCCCCCGGGGGCGAACCCGCTCCCGGCCGGGGCGAAGCGGAGCCGGGGGCGCGACCGCTGCGCGCGGTGGTCGCGGAGGCGCCACGCGTCGCCTGGCCCGGCGTCGTGGGGCGTGGTCGCTGGGTCGGCTGGACCGCTGCCGGACGTCCGGCCGTTCCCCCGGCACCTTGCTGCTGCGCCCCCACGGAGCGCACAGGCGCGCTCGGGGGGCGCTGCTGCCTTCCACGTGACGGTGTGACCGACGGTGGCGCCTCGCCACGTGCTGCGGACGGCTGCGGAGCCGACGCCCGCGGTCTCTCGGCGCGGGTCGAGCCGACCGGGCGCACCGGTACCGCGGGTGGCGGGGTGCCCGGTCGGGACGGAGCACTGTCCGGTGCGCGAGAGGACTGGCGCTTGATCCGGGGTTCCGCGGCGAGCGGGACGTCCGGGGCAAGGTGCTCGCCCGGCTTCTGTGGGGCGGGTCGCGCGCCGTCGGAGCCGACGGCGATCGCGTCACCCACGCTGGGCGGACGGACCGCGCGCCCCGACTGCGGCGTGAAGCTGGGTGGGCGAGTGCGCCCTGACTCCTCGTGACTCATGCTCGCCTCAGGTCCCGACGGGTGAGAGGTCGTCGAGCGGGGAGACCCCTACCCGGGCGTCGAGGCGGGTTCCGAACGAGACCGTCATGAAGGAGATGTTGCCACTCGACGAGGCCAGAACGGGCAAAGCGCGCCCGTGGGTCCCGAGCCCGCGGCGTGCATCACGGCGCCCGGTGGCGCGAAGGGCCGAGGTGCGCAAGGTCGACCGACGGATCGTCGGTTCCTGAGGCCCCCCGGCCACGTCGAGCGAGGAGCAGCTACGAGAGGTCACGGTTCAAGAGCATAGGTCGTCGTCCCGGCCACCTGGCGGCGCGCCGGAGGGTGCGACGTGGAGGTCTCGTAGAGACCGTGGATCTGCCCCGCAAGCCTTGCCGAGGCGGAGGCGACCCGTGCCACGGTGGGCGACGGGAGCACCTCCGCCTCGTGCGAGGCCCGTGCGCGGCGCGGGCCTAGCCCCGGGTGACCGTCACCGTTCCGTCCGACGCCACCGCGATGCTGCCGTGCTGGAACCGCTGGGTCGTCACGGTCCCGGAGACGACGGCCGCGGCGACCGGGAATCCGAGCGTTCCGGCGGGGCCGCCGTTCGACGCGTACGCGGCCTGGATCGCCGGGGGTACCGTGTGGATCCCCGTGCCGCCGGCGATGTAGATCGTCCCGCCCTGGAAGGACTGGACGATCCCGCCCGCCTCCCAGTAGGGGCCGGAGATCGGGAACCCCAGGGAACCCGCGGGCCCACCGAGCTGCTTGTAGACGTCTCCCATCCAGCCCGACGAGTAGTGAAACCCCGTTCCGCCCGAGATGTACATCGTGCCGCCCGTGTACGCCTGGACGATCCCGCCCGCGACGCCTTGCTCCGACCCGGCAGGCCACCCGAGAGTCCCGGTCGGACCTCCCAGGGACCGGAAGTACATCTCGGCGAGACCACCGGCGGGGTTGGTGTGGAATCCCCCCGAGCCGGAGATGTACGCGGTCGCGTTCTTGAACGCCTGCGTGATCCCGCCGCCCACGAGCTCGGTGTTGCCGACGGGCAGGCCCATCGAGCCGTTGTACCCACCGCGCGACCCGTAGAAGTCGGCCATCATCCCTCGCGAGACGTAACCGCCCACCGTCCCGTCCGTGTAGACGACCCCCGCCTGGAACGGCTGGAACGTGACGGGGCTCGCCGACGTGGCGGGACCGGTCGGGAAGCCCAGCGGACCGGTCGGACCGTTGCTCGCCGAGTAGACGGACTGCACCGCGGTCGGTACCACCTGGATCCCGGTGGAACCAGCGATGTAGATCGTCCCGCCCTCGAAGGACTGGACGATCCCACCAGCCTCCCACCGCTGGTTCCCGATGGGCGGCCCCAGCTTGCCCGAGGGGAAACCGTTCGTCCGGTAGACGTCCATCATCCATCCGGACACCGCGTAGAACGCACCGCTGCGGCCGGCGATGACACCGCCCTGGAAGGGCTGGATCTCCATCCCGCCGACGGAGGTCTGCGCGCCCGTGGGGAAGCCGAGCGGCCCGGACGGCCCACCGGCGGCAAGGAACGCACCCTGCATCTCGGGCCTGAGGGTCTGGATGCCGGCGCTCCCGGAGATCCAGACCGTCCCGCCCTGGTACGACTGCGTGAGCCCACCGGTGTTCACCGAGCCCAGGCTCGTCGGAAATCCCAGGGCTCCCGCAGGACCGCCCTTGGACTGGTAGACGTCCAGCAGCCAGCCCGAGACGTAGGCGAAGCCGGAGCCCCCGGAGATGAAGACGGTGCCGTTCTGGAACGGCTGCGACAGCCCGCCCGCCGGGGCCGAGTACGCACCGGTCGGGAATCCCAGGGCCCCCGGGGGGCCGCCCAGCGCGTCGTAATACAGGTTGAGCAGCCCTGCCGGGACGAGCTGTACGCCGAACATTCCCGACATGTACACCGTTCCGCCCTGGAAGCCCTGCCGGATGCCTCCTGCGGTGACGGAGGCCGGGGTCGTGGGCTCGCCTGCGCCCGCCTTGTTCGTCGGGTTCTGGTACCAGTCCCAGATGTAGGGCGAGATGACGAGACCGGACGAGCCGAACCAGTCGCCGAAGTACAGGAAGAAGTTGCGGTTCCCATAGCTCGAGCACGAGTCGCCCGTACCGTAGCCCGCCGCGAG
This sequence comes from Oerskovia enterophila, assembly GCF_001692445.1. Classification (GTDB taxonomy): domain Bacteria; phylum Actinomycetota; class Actinomycetes; order Actinomycetales; family Cellulomonadaceae; genus Oerskovia; species Oerskovia enterophila. Next base: position 78,884 of record NZ_MAQA01000005.1, read on the forward strand.
GGCGGCCGCGTTGGGGACATAGGGGGTGTAGTTGTAGAGCGCCGCGGTCGCCTGGTTCTGGATGTAGACCTGGGTCGTCCCGCACGCCGTGTTCGGGTGGTACAGGATCGTGTTCGTCCTGCCCGCGACGTAGGAGTAGCTGGTGGGCCGTGCCTTGTAGATCTGGAACTGGCGGGCGGCGCGCTGCATCTGGACGAAGAACCCCGAGTAGTTCGGGTCGCACCATCCGCCGGCGTTGTCCGGACATCCGTACCCGAGGGCGCGTCGGAAGGTGGCGGCGGGCTTGCCAGCCGTCGAGGTGACCAGTCCTTGCTCCTTCTGGAGCGTGACCAGGAGGACCTGGGGATTGATCCGGCAGGCAGCCGCCACCTTGGCGATGATCTGCGCGGCCGCTTCCGAGGCGGCGCCCCGATACTCCGCGCAGTAGCTGTCGGCGGGGATCGTGTTCGTCGACTCCTGGTAGTTCTTGAGGCAGGTGTTCCCGGCGGCCGGGCTGCACCGAGCACCCTTCGAGTCGATGAACGACTGGATCTGGTTCGCGTTCATCGCCCCGGCGTCGTAGAAGACGGCGTCCGAGATGATGAAACCGGGATTGAAGTCCGAACCGGAGACCGCGGACGCCGGTCCCGCGGAGACGAGTGCTCCGGCGAGGAGAATCACGAGCGAGGCCAGTGCGCCGACCAGGGAGCGGAAGCGCCTCGTGCTCGACGCTCCGCGGATCACGGCACGGTGACGACCACGGGGGCGGAGGAGCCCCACGCGGTCGTCGACTTGTAGGAGAGGACTGCCGTCCAGTCCCCCGAGGAGAGGGCATCCGATCCGACGATCAGCTCGCCGCAGGACATGGTGGTCGGGCCCTCGAGTGCCTCGGACGTGACGTTCCGGGTGGTACCAGCCTTCGACAGGTCGAGGGTGCAGGTCGCCGCAGCGTCGATCGTGTCGGCATATCCGCGCACGGTCACCCCGGTCTCCGCAGCCCAGCTCGCGTTGGAGATCAGGACGCCCACGCCACCGACGACCGGCTTCCCCGACTCCGCGGGCGTGGTCGGTGCGGGCGTCGTCGGATCGATCTCTGGTGGGTCGGTGGTCGTCTCCGTCGGGGGTGCCTCGGTCGGGACGGTGCCCGTCGACTCCGATGCCCCGGGCGTGACCTGGCCGTCCACCGCGCACCCGCCGACGGCGAGCGCGAGGGCAAGGACGAGGGCGACGCCTGTGAGTGATGTGTTGCTGGCCATGGTCAGGTCTCTCTGTCGGCGGTGTGCTCAGCGACAGCTCGCGGCGCGCGCGGGACGCACAGATCGAAGGACGTGCCGACGACGATGTGAGAACCCCGTAAGGAGGCAGGTCAGAGGGTCGCTTTCTGGCACGCTACGTGGTAAGAGACTTGTCGCCTCGCAGGCGCGCCGTGAGACGAACCTGGCCGGGGTCCGTGCTCAGGCAAAGACCCACACGCGATAGAGCACGTAGTTCCAGCACGTGCTTCCTGCGACGATCGCGGTCTTCGCGACCACCACCGGCACGCCCCAGGAGGTCGTGAGGTGGAGAATTCCGAGGGTCACGAGGTAGTTGAACGCCAGGAGCACGCCGTACCGACTCGTCTGGGTCAGGAGCGAGCTCTTGTCGCGATTCATGACGATCCTGTTGAGCGTGAAGTTGACCAGCACGCCGGTCCAGAACCCGATCGTCGCTCCGAGCCACACGGCCCACCCGAGGAGCGAGGTGCAGACCCACAGGAGGCCCGCGTCCACGAGGAACGACAGCCCGCCGACGACGAGGTACTTCACCAGCGGGTGCCGCACGAGCCGCTGGACCGCGCTCCTCGGTCCGACGGCAGGGGGGACCGAGGCTCTCGCGCTGTCACCCGGACGTTCGTCGGGCATCTGGTTCCACCTCTCGTGTCCCACTTCCTCGGCCAGGCGGCCGAGAAGTCTGGCTCGGACATCGCCCGGCCGGTCGACCCAGAATAAGGTGACCGCATGACGTCCTCTCGACCTCGGGGTCTGCCGGACCGCCAGATGGCTCCGCGACCTCGACAGGCGCCCTCCTCTTCCCGAGCTACGCCCCGCCGCGTGGTCGCCCTGTGATCCGGGCGCTGACAGCCGTCGCAGCGGTGCGTCTGCGGTGGTTCGTCATCACGGCCTCCTTCTTCGCGATGTGCGCGTTGTGGGCCGTCGCGACGCCGGCGATGTCCTCGCCGGACGAACCCAGTCACACGATCAAGGCCGTCGCGGTCGCCCGAGGGCAGCTCACGGGAACCGTCGGTCCTCGACCCACGACCTGGATGGTGCCGGGCGCGCTGACCATGGTCCACGTCCCTGCCGACTACGCCGTCGTGCCAGGGCTCAACTGCTACGCGACACTCCCGGAGCAGCCTGCCTCCTGCATGCCGGCCGTCCTGGACGACCACACGACGATCATGGAGGCATACACGGCTGCCGGACACTACCCGCCGCTGTACTACGCGCTCGTCGGCTGGCCTTCCCGGTTGCTCCCCGCCGACCCGGGAATCCTGGCGATGCGCCTGGTGTCGGCTGCGGTGTCGACGGCCTTCGTCGTCGCGGGTCTCGTCGCGCTCCGTGCCGTGAGAGCGAGCCGGATCGTCTGGTGGGGGGCGATCAGCGCACTCACTCCGATGGCACTGTTCCTGTTCTCGACGATCAATCCCAACGGGCTGGAGATCTCGGCCGCGCTCGCGGCGTGGGCGTCGAGCTGGGCCGTGTTCGGTGCCAGAGGTCGCATCCCCCGACACGCACTGGTGATCGCCGCGGTGAGCTTCGCCGTCCTGGCGAACGTCCGAGGTCTCTCTCCCCTCTGGGCGCTGGTGATCGTCACGCTCAGCCTGCTCGGCAGCGGGCGGGCACGGATCCTGTGGAGCGAACGACGACGGCTCGTCCTGGGATCCTTCGCCTACGTGGCGGTCGTGTCCTTGCCCTCGGTCCTGTGGTCCGTGCGGTACGGGACGCTGCTCACCGGGGAGGGGCTGTGGCCGGCCTACGGGGACAAGGTCCTGGCGGTCACCGACATGGTGCTCTCCTTGAGCAAGCAGTACGAGCAGATGATCGGGAACCTGGGGTGGTTCGACTCGCCGGTCCCGCTCCTGACCCTGCTCGTGTGGACCTTGTCGCTCGGGATGTTGGCCGCGCTCGCTCTCCAGCGCCGTGGGCAGGTGGCGGCCAAGGTGGCACTGGGCGTGCTCTTCGTCGGTGTGGTCGTCGGTCCGATGCTCGTCCAGCTCCCAGGGGCCGAGGACGCCGGTCTTGTCTGGCAAGGGCGCTACACCCTCCCCATCGCCATCGGCCTCCCTCTGCTCGCGGCCTGGATCCTCGCGCCGGGGGACGAGGGCGAGGAACCGACGGCGGCACGCCTCTCCCGCGGGATGACCGCAGCCCTCGGGGGGGCGGGAGCGCTGGCGTTCTACGGCGCTGCGAGGAGGTATGCCGTCGGAGCGAGCGGACCCTATGCCACGACGGAGCCCGCGTGGTCGTCGAACCTCGGCTTCATGCCGGCTGTCGTCCTCTACGTGATCGCGCTGACGATCTTCATCGTGGCGCTGGAGGGTGCTCGGGGTCCTCGCGGGCTCGAAGCTCCTGAGCACGTGAGCAAGGCGCCGGCCCCCTCTGCGGGGCGGCGGCCGGTCGTGGAAGACGGGCCGGTGGGCGCCCGGCCGTAGGGTGGTGTTGGGGTAGCATCATGCAGTCCTCGGCGCGGCCTTGCCGAGCGAGCTCGCCATACGGAGGAATCGATTGAAGCGCGTTGCCATCTACCTGTTCTGGGCTGCTGACGGTCATGTGGACGACTACATCCCGTTCTGCCTCGAGGACTTGGGGCGCAGCGTCGAGACGATCATCTTCGTGTCCAACGGTCCGCTCGACGAGGACTCCCGAGCGCGGGTCGCGCCCTTCGTCGCGGAGATCGTCGAGAGAGAGAACGTCGGACTCGACGTCGGCGGCTACCTGGAGGGGCTCGCGAGGCTCGGCGCCGACCGGTTGCGCGAGTACGACGAGCTCGTGCTGCTCAACTACACGTTCTTCGGTCCGGTCTACCCGTTCGCCGAGGTCTTCGAGCGGTCGGAGACCTGGAACGTCGACTTCTGGGGCCTCACCGACCACGGTGAGGTCACACCGCACCCGTTCGCCGCGAAGAGGACCATGCACGGCCACATCCAGTCCCACTGGATCGCGGTCCGACGGTCGCTCTTCGACACCGACGCGTTCCGGGCGTACTGGGACACCATGCCCCCCATCGCGACCTACAACGACTCGGTCGACAACCACGAGGCTCGGTTCACCCACCACTTCGAAGAGCTCGGGTACGGCAGCATGGTGGCGTTCCCCGAGCGCAACTACCCGACCAGCCACCCGGCGATCGACACGCCGGTCCTGCTGCTCAACGATCGCTGCCCGATCGTCAAGCGCCGTCTCTTCTTCCAGGACCCGCTCTACATGAACGACAACGCGGTCATCGGGCGAGACATGATCGAGAAGCTGCGGACCACGGACTATCCGGTGCGGCTCGTCTGGCAGAACATCTCGCACTCGGCAGAGCCACGGGTCGCATCGACGAACATGACCCTGACGCACGTGCTCCCCGACGTGCCGGTCGGCGGCGGGAGCGGTTCCGAAGTCTCGATGGCCGTCCTGGTGCACGTCTTCTACGAGTCGATGATCGACGAGCTCATGGACTCCATCGATCACGTCCCGGTCCCGTACGACCTGTACATCACGACCACGGACACGCTCAAGAAGGAGTTCATCGAGCGCCGCCTCCTGGCTCGTGGACGGGAGCAGTTCGACGTCCGGGTGCTCGAGTCGAACCGTGGTCGTGACATCACCGCCTTCCTGATCGGGCTGCGGGACGTCCTCCTGGACCCGAAGTACGACGTGATGCTCAAGCTGCACTCCAAGAAGTCCGCCCAGGACGGGTTCACGATCGGTGAGTGGTTCAAGCGTCACCTGATGGAGAACCTGCTGAGCTCCCCGGGGTACGTCCAGAACGTCCTCGACCTGTTCGGCGACGACGAGTCGGTCGGCATGGTGTTCCCTCCCGTGGTGCAGATCGGCTACGCGACGCTGGGCAAGGCCTGGTACGCCAACAAGAAGCCGGCCATGGCGCTCGCGAAGCGACTGGGAATCGATGTCGCATTCGACGCGACCACCCCGTTGTCGCCGTACGGCTCGATGTTCTACTTCCGTCCTGATGCGCTCCGTCCGCTGCTCGACGCACAGTTCACCTGGAGCGACTTCCCGCTGGAGGGGCAGTACGCCGACGGCTCCCTGGCCCACGTGGTCGAGCGACTCTTCAGCTACTCGGCGTTGTCGCAGCGGTACATGGTGCACACCGTGATCAACACGACGAACGCTGCCATCAACTACAACTTCCTCGAGTACAAGCTCAGCGCACTGAGCTCGCGGCTGCCCGGAACCATCACCGAGCAGAACGAGTACCTGGAGTCGATCACCGGTCTCCCCAACGTGCTCGTCGCGATCAAGCGCTCGGTGGCACTGCGCCACCCCCGTGTCGCCAGCATGCTCCGGCCGGCCTATCGGGGAGTGCGAGGGGTCCGACGAATTCCCGGGAACCTGGCCAGAGGGATCAAGGGCGGCCCCGCTGCTACGGCGAGCCAGGACGAGGACCTCACGTGACCGCAGGTGTCTTCTCAGTCCCCCGCAAGCTGCGCCTGCAAGGGGGGCCGCTCTCGCTCGTCGAAGCGTTCGACCCCCGAGCAAACAGCATCGGATTCTTGCGCTGGCTCATGGCATTCCTTGTCATCTTCAGCCACGCCGGCCCGATCGCCGGCTTCTACGGCGGCCATGACCTCGGGGTCCAGATCAGCTCGGAGCAGTCGATCGGTGGCGTCGCGGTCGCAGGCTTCTTCTTCTTCAGCGGGTTTCTCATCGCACGCTCGCGGATGGGCTCGTCGACCATCTGGCGCTACCTCTGGCGCCGCTGCCTCCGTATCTTCCCGGCATTCTGGGCAACTCTCCTCCTCGTCGTCCTGGTCTTCGCCCCGATCGCCTGGTGGCACACGACCGGCTCGATCGCTGGTTACTGGGGTGTGAACTACGAGTCACCGCTCACCTACTTCTCCAACAACATGTGGTTGGACCTGGGACAGCGCAACATCGCTGGCATGGGCGCGGAGCTGCCTTATGCGCAGCTGCACGGTGGTTACGACTGGAACGGGTCGGCCTGGACGCTGAGGTACGAGTTCCTGGCGTACATCATCGTTGCGATACTCGGCCTCTTCGGCGCGCTGGCGAACCGCATGGTCGGCGGCATCTTCTGTGCCGTGATCCTGGGGCTCAACGCGATGCAGTGGTCCGGTGCGGCCACCCTGTGGTCCGTCAACCCGATCTTCTCGGACCCTTTCCTCCTGATGTTCCTCGCGCCCTTCTGCTTCGGGGTCCTCTTCACGCTCTTCGGTGACAAGATCCCGGTCGACGACCGTCTCGCGATCGGAGCCCTGATCTTCAGCGCGCTCACCTACGCGTACGGTGGCTGGAACGTCATCGGCCAGTTCGGGTTCCTCTACTTCCTCATGTGGTTCGCCGTGCGTGGTCGGATCACCAACTGGGAGAAGCACGGAGACTTCAGCTACGGGATCTACATCACCGCCTGGCCGGTCATGACTCTCGGTGCATTCTTCGGCCTGCAGGACTACGGGTGGGCGGTCTACCACGTCGTGGTGATCGTCGCGACGCACGTGCTGGCCTATCTTTCGTGGCACCTCATCGAGTCTCCTGCGATGAGCCTCAAGAACTGGACCCCTCGGTTCCTCGAGCGCGGGATCGCCCGCATGAGGCCCGCGACCACGTTCCTGCGGGAGGAACTCGTCAACGTCGACTACTCGTCGACGCCGTACGCCAGCCGGATGCGCAAGCAGCGGCAGTCAGCAGAAGGACAGTCATGAGCGAGCCCCTGCAGGGCGCGGGTGAGCAGACCTCCGCTCCAACGACCTCGTCAGCGCCTGGTGTCCGCCCGCGTACGCCATTGCTGCCGCGTCGCTCCTACATCCCGCTCGTGACGCTCGTCGTGCTCTCGGCACTCATGGCTGGTCTCGGTGTCGCCACGACACGAGGATGGCTCGACGCCGAGGCGGTCGGTGCCGCGAGCACCCCTGAGGCCTGCCGATCCGAGGTCGTCCCTGGAGACCCGACGATCTGGACAGGGCCCAAGACACCCGAGTCGGAAGCTGTCTTCGCCGCGAACACGACAGACCTGCCGTACCCGGGAGTGCCAGGACGAGACGGCTTCGTCTTCTGGTCCGACATCCAGGCCAACAACTTCTCGGACATGCTCGGCCGGGCTCCCTGGCTCGACGAGCAGCGAGACCAGTGGCGTGACTACTTCGACGATCTGCAGGCGGGGCTCGCGCGCGAGGGAACCGACCTGATCGTTGTCGTCGCCCCCTCGTCGGGCTCCGTCTACCCGGAGATGCTGCCCGACTGGGCGCAGCCCCTGCGCGGCCTGACGCACTTCGACCAGCTGCTCGAGGTCTCCGGAGACCTCCCGATCGTGGACGTCCGCAGCGCTCTGCAGGACGCAGCGGAGGACGAGTGGGTCTACAGCGCGGTCAACAGCCACTGGACCCCGTACGGCGCGTCGGTAGCCTGGGAGTCGATCAGCGAGTGCCTCCAGGACCTGTACCCGAACTCCGACTACGACGGGCTGGTGAGCGGGAAGGTCGTCGAGATCGAGAGGCAGGCCCCGCCGAACGAGTTCGCCGAGTGGGGCGTCGAGGCGCCGCGGGACGACTGGACCGTTCCGACCCTTGAGCCAGACCCGGTGGTCACCACCCGCACCGCGGCCGACGGGACGGAGTCGGAGCTCTCCTGGCCCGGTGGTGTCGACCTGCTCGAGCTCCCCGTGACGACCACCGGCGGAGAGATTGCCAAGAAGGCGCTCGTCGTGGGTGACTCGCAAGGAACCGCCCTGTCGGCGTTCTGGGCAGGCTCGTTCGAGTCGACGTTCCAGATCCGTCACCACCTGGACGATCCGAGCCAGCGCGCCAATGTTCTTCACGCCGCACGGACGTCCGGTGCCGACCTGGTCGTCTTCGAGCTGACGGAGAGATATCTGAGCCTGCAGCCACCCACGATCCTCAGCTGACGTGTTGGTGGAAGGGCCCCGGTGGGGCGCATGCCAGATGTGTGGAGGGAGTACGGATCGATGACGACGTGTGTGGTGACAGGTGGTGCAGGCTTCATCGGATGCGCACTGTCCGCTTCCCTGGCAGACCGTTTCGACCAGGTGGTGGCGATCGACAACCTGCATCCGCAGGTGCACTCCGACCGGTCACGACCGGAGGGGCTCGACCCTAGGGTGGAGCTCGTCGTCGGAGACGTGACGGAGGCCGCGGACTGGGAAGGGCTTCTCGATCGGTTCGTCCCTGACGTGATCGTGCACCTCGCCGCAGAGACCGGGACTGCTCAGTCGCTCAGCGAGGCGAGCCGGCACGGAATGGTCAACGTCGTGGGTACCACCCGCATGCTCGACGCGCTGGCGCGCCGTGGGATCCGACCACGTTCCATCGTCCTGACGTCGTCCCGCGCGGTCTACGGCGAAGGGGCGTGGCGGGACTCCGTCACCGGGGAGGTCACCTTTCCGGGCCAGCGTTCGAGCGAGATGCTCACGGCGCACCAGTGGGTCTTCCCGGGGCTCGAACCGCTGCCGCACCGGTCGCACGACGTCCATGCGACGCCGTCGAGCGTCTACGGGGCCACCAAGCTGTGCCAGGAGAACCTCGTGTCCGCCTGGTGCCGTTCGATGGGAGTGGCCGCAGTGCTCTTCCGCCTGCAGAACGTCTATGGGCCGGGTCAGTCGCTGACCAATCCCTACACCGGGATCGTCCCGCTCTTCGCCCGGACGGCCAAGGCGGGCCAGTCGATCCCGGTCTACGAGGACGGCGAGATCGTCAGGGACTTCGTCTACATCGACGACGTGGCCAGCGCGATCGTCGCAGGGACGGACCTCGTCGCCCCGACCACCGACCCGATCGACATCGGGTCAGGGCAGGGGACGACCATCATGGAGCTCGCGACCATGGTCGCGAAGAGGTACGGCGCCCCGGCGCCGCACGTGACCGGACAGTTCCGTGAGGGGGACGTGCGTTCGGGCGTGGCAGACATCGAAGCGGCGAAGGCCGTGCTGGCATGGCGTCCTGCCATGTCGGTGGAACGAGGGATTGGCCGACTGTGCGATTGGATCGATGGCAGTGAGCAGCATTGACAGAGGGGTGGCCGAGCCCACGGGGAGTGAAGAGTTCCGTCACACCATCGGCCTGATCTGGAACCTCGCGCGACGTCAGCTCAGCTCCCAGTACAAGCGCACGATGCTCGGGCGGGTGTGGTCGCTGCTCAACCCGCTCGCATCGATCGCCATCTACTCCCTCGTGTTCGGACTGGTGATGCGCGGTGGTGTCGCACCCGGCACGAACTCGGGAATCACCTCGTTCGCGGTGTGGATCGCGATCGGAGTCATCGCCTGGGGCTATCTCTCCGGGTCGATCATGTCGGGCATGAACTCCCTGACGTCCAACACCGCGCTGCTGACCAAGGTGTACTTCCCGCGCTGGGTGCTGCTGGTCTCGGAGATGGTCGCGAACACGATCAACCACCTTCCCGAGATCGCGATCCTGGTCGTGCTCGTGCTCTTCGTCGGGGGACCAGGGGTCCTGCCCTTCGTCCCCTTGCTCCTCGGAGTCGTGCTGCTGACCGGCTTGTTCGCGACCGGGGTCGGCCTCGTCCTCTCACTGGGCATGGTCTACTTCCGCGACCTGTCGTACCTCTGGGGGATCTTCAACCAGATCTGGCTGTACATCTCGGGGATCGTCTTTCCGCTGACATTGCTGGTCACCGTGCAGAACGATCTCTACGACGAGGGGTGGGAGTTCCGCGGTGAACCGATCCCGCTCGCACAGATCGCACGACTGAATCCTGCGCAGCTCTACGTCGAGGCGTACCGCAGCATCTTGTACGACTTCGCCGCCCCCTCTCTCGGGGTGTGGCTCGGCTGCCTTGCGTGGGCTGTACTTGCACTGACTGCTGGGATCCTGGTGTTCCGCAAGCACAGTGCGCGGATTGTGGAGGCACTGTGAGCACGTCAGCCGTAACCGTGGACAACGTCTCCAAGACGTTCCGGATGTACACGAACCGGAGCCAGTCCCTGAAGTCGCTGTTCGTCGACCGTCGCCGGTCGCAGTACGAGGACTTCTGGGCTCTCCGAGATGTCGCGCTGGAGATCCCGGAGGGCAAGACCTTCGGTCTCCTTGGCAACAACGGCTCGGGCAAGTCGACGCTGCTCAAGTGCATCGCCAAGATCTTGACCCCCAACCAGGGGTCCATCACGAGCCGTGGACGCATGGCCGCCATGCTCGAGGTGGGATCCGGGTTCCACCCTGAGCTGACCGGGCGGGAGAACGTCTACCTGAACGGCTCGATCCTCGGCATGAATCGACACGAGGTCGACCGGAAGTTCGACGACATCGTCGACTTCGCCGGCATCGGGGCGTTCATCGACCAACCGGTCAAGAACTACTCGTCCGGCATGTACGTGCGACTGGGGTTCGCGGTGTCGATCCACGTCGAACCCGAGATCCTTCTGGTGGACGAGATCCTGGCGGTGGGGGACGCGGAGTTCCAAGAGCGCTGCATGGGAAAGTTCGCCGACTTCCGTCGGGAGGGGCGGACGGTCGTCGTGGTGAGCCACGGTCTGGAGCAGATGCGCAGCTTCTGCGACGAGGCCGCCTGGCTCTCGCACGGTGAGCTCAAGGGCACCGGACCGGTCAGCGAGGTCATCGAGCAGTACTCGGAGGCAGCACACCTTGCCAAGCCCGTCGAGGGAGGTGGCGCTCGTATCGGATCGGGTGACGCCCAGATCACCCGGATGGAATGGCTCCATCCCGACGGCCGTGACGCGCGGACGTGCCGGACGGGCGACGAGATCCGGATCCGCCTGCACTACACGGCGTCGGCAACCATCGAACGGCCAGTCTTCGGTGTCTCGGTCCAGACACTCGACGACCGTCTCATCTGGGGACATCACGCCCAGGACTCCGACTACGTGCCCCAGAGCATCGATCCGGGTGACGGGTCGATCGACGTGGTGATTCCCAGCCTGCCCCTGCGTCCGGACACCTACACGTTGTCCGCGTCGATCCAGGGGCCCGGGACGTCGCACCTGATCGACGGCTACCTGCGCGGGCTGACCTTCACGGTGGTGCCCACGGGGCGCACCGAGTCGGGTGGATACGTGGTCTTCGGATCTCACTTCGAACGGCTCACACCGCCGCGCCCCATGGTCACCTCCCCGAGGAACGACGTCGTCGATGCCACGAAGTAGCACCCCACGGGTCGCGTTGGTCGTCGAGCAGCTGTGGCAGCCCGTGCCCGGCGGTTCCGGCACCTACGTCCGTGAGCTCGCCAACGGCCTCGTCCGCTCGGGTGCCGCACGCGTACGGGGGATCCGGGCCCACGGCGCGGCGGGGGAGCTCCAGGGGCTGGACCCGAGGGTCCCGATCAGCATGTCTCGCCTTCCGAGAAGGGTGCTGTACGAGTCCTGGCGCCGGCTGCGCACACCCCGGGTGCCTGGTGGGCGCGATCTCGACCTCGTCCATGCCACCACGTGGGCCATTCCGCCGGCCCCCGTCCCGCTCGTGGTCACAGTGCACGATCTCGCATTCCTGCGCGAGCCCGAGCACTTCACGAAGCACGGGGCGGCCTACTTCCGGGACGCGCTCGCGATCACGCGTGAGGAGGCAGCGGTGGTGATCGTCCCTTCCGAGGCCACGGCTCGAGACTGTGTGTCCGCAGGTATCGAGCGCGGCCGCGTCCGAGTGGTCCCGCACGGTGTCACGTCCGAGCGGATCTCCGCGGACGACGTCGCCGACTTCCGGCGACGCAACGGGCTCGAGCGCCCCTACCTCCTGTGGGTCGGAACTCTCGAGCCGCGCAAGAACCTGCCGACGTTGCTCCGGGCCTACTCGGAGCTCAGGTCGGACGGCACCCACCTGGATCTCGTGCTCGTCGGACCCACGGGGTGGGGCGAGACCGCGGACGAGGTGAACAGGGCCGTCGAGGTGAACGGCCCCGACCGGGTGCATCGGCTGGGCAAGCTGAGCCAGCACGACCTCCAGGCGGCGTATGCGGGGGCACGTGCCTTCTGCTTCCCGTCAGTGTGGGAGGGCTTCGGCCTCCCTGTGCTCGAGGCGCAGGCACACGGCACTCCCGTCGTGACATCGCGTGGCACCTCGATGGAGGAAATCTGCGGTCCGAGCGCACTGGCCGTCGATCCGCTGGACGTCCCGGCGTTGGCCGAGGCACTGCTTCTCGCGACGGGGGACAGGCATGACGAGCTGTCCGCTGCAGGACGTGTGAACAGCTCGCGGTTCACCTGGGACGCGGCAGTGACGGCTACGGCAACGGTCTACCAAGAGGTGATCTCGTGACCGCACCTCTGGTGAGGGCCGTCGTCGTCAACTGGAACGGTGAGGCGCTCCTCCGGTCGTGCCTGGACTCGCTCGTCGCTCAGGACCTTCCGCCGGGTTCTCTGGAGACGGTGGTGGTAGACAACGCCTCGCACGACGGCTCCGTGGATCTCCTGCGCAGGGAGTACCCGTCCGTCCGGTTGGTGCAGAACGCGACCAACCGGGGATTCGCCGGTGGAGTCAACGCTGGGCTTCACGATCTACGAGCGCCGTACGTCGTCCTGCTGAACAACGACGCGCGGTTCGAACCGGATGCCGTCAGACGGATGATCGAGCTGCTCGAGGAGCCGGGCAACGACGACGTCGGTGCTGTCACGGCCCTGCTCCTGCTGGAAGGCCGGACTGGCGAAGGCGCCCCCCTGGTCAACTCGACCGGGAACGTGGTCTCACGGGCCGGCTCGGCGACGGATCGGGACTGGCTCACGCCGTTGAACCGGTTGTCGGCTCCGCAGGACGTCTTCGGCTTCTGCGGGGGCGCGGCGGTGCTGAGGACGGCCGCGCTGGACCAGGTGGGTCAGTTCGACGACTCGCTCTTCCTGTACTACGAGGACACCGACCTCTCGTGGCGCTTGCGCGCGGGCGGATGGAGGATCCTGTTCCACCGGGATGCTGTGGCGTGGCACCGGCACGCGCAGAGCTCCGACTCGACGAGCGCCCTGTTCCGCTACTACAACAACCGCAACGCGTTGCTCGTGTTCGCGCGCTACGCACCGTTCTCAGTGGTCGTCAGGGCGTTCGCACGTCAAGTGGTCGCACCGTTGCGGCACGTCCTGCGCCGCGACGAGCGACCGGAACTGCTGCGTGCGCGGATCCGTGCCCTGGCACAGGCGTGTCGGCGGATGCCCGTCGAGCGGCGTTCTGCCCGCGCGGCTCGCCGACGGCTCGCCGCGCAAGGGGGGCTGGACGCGCTGTTCGAGCGCTAGGTCCTCGCGGCGGATCCGCACATCAGCACTCGGAGCCAGGTTCGTGTCCTGTTCCGGGGCGCTGGACGTGGGCCGGGACGGGCCAGGGTGCGATGGCCCGCTCGACGGGCTGCGTCGTGCCTTCGGGAGCGCCGGATCGGCGCGCCCGAAGGTGTCAGTGTCGGGTCGCAGCGAGGACCGAACCGGCAGCCTTGCTCCAACGCTCCTGCCACGCGCCGATGGGCTCGACCCCCACCGCCCGCAAGGACCCGTGATCGAGCACCGAGTATGCCGGACGTGGAGCAGGGCGTACGAAGGCCTCGCTCGTCGTCGGGCGAACCAGCCCTCGGTCCATCCCCGCTGCTGCTACGGCCTCAGCCGCGAACTCGAACCAGGAGGCGCTGCCCTGCGACGTCGCGTGGTAGACGCCGCCGGGCACCTCGGCGTCGACCGCACGCAGCACCAGGTCGGCGACGTCGACCGTCCAGGTCGGCTGGCCGTGCTGGTCGTCGACCACGTCCAGCCCGCCCCGCTCCGCCGCGAGCTTCACGATCGTCCGCGGGAAGCACACGCCGCCGGCCCCGTACAGGTACGCGGTCCGCATGATCAGGTGCCGGGAGCCGAGGGCCGCGACAGCCCACTCGCCTGCGGCCTTGGTCCGCCCGTAGGCCGTCGCGGGGTTCTGCGGTGCGTCCGCGGCGTAGGGAGTGCGCGCCGACCCGTCGAACACGTAGTCGGTAGAGATCTGCACGAGCCGCGCGCCGACAGACGATGCAGAACGCGCAAGGTTTGCGGCGCCTGTCGCATTCACGGCGAAGGCCTCGGCCTCGCGCTCCTCGGCCAGGTCGACAGCCGTCCACGCTGCACAGTTCACGACCACGTCAGCGCCACGGAGGAGCCGATCGCACGCACCGGTGTCGGTGATGTCGAGGTCGGCCCGGTCGAGCGCCTCGACCGACCGACCCTCACCCTCCAGGCGTGCGACGACGTCCTGGCCGAGCATCCCGGCCGCGCCGATCACGATCCACTGCATGTCAGTACTCCTCGTCCTGGCCAGGGCCGGCGATGGTGAAGGGACGCTCAGGCCTGGCCGGAGAGCTCGTACTTGGCTTCCGTGGCAGCCTTCACCGGACGCCACCACGCCTCGTTCTCGCGGTACCAGGTCACTGTCGCCTCCAGCCCGGCACGGAAGTCCGTGTAGCGGGGGGTCCAACCCAGCTCGGTCCGCAGAAGGCTCGAGTCGATCGCGTAGCGCAGGTCGTGGCCGGGACGGTCGTTGACGTGGTCGAAGTCGTCGGCGGGGCGGCCGAAGATCTCGAGGAGGGTCCGAACGACGTCCAGGTTGTTGACCTCTCCGTCGGCACCGATGAGGTACGTCTGGCCGATCCGGCCACCGTCGATGATCGCCCACACCGCAGAGTTGTGGTCCTCGACGTGGATCCAGTCGCGGACGTTGAGGCCGGCGCCGTAGAGCTTGGGGCGAACCCCGTCGATGAGGTTGGTGATCTGGCGCGGGATGAACTTCTCGACGTGCTGGTACGGGCCGTAGTTGTTGGAGCAGTTCGAGATCGTGGCCTGCACACCGAACGACCGCGCCCAGGCGCGCACCAGCATGTCGCTCGACGCCTTCGTGGACGAGTACGGCGACGAAGGGTTGTAGGGCGTGTTCTCGGTGAACCGCTCGGGGTCGTCCAGCTCGAGGTCTCCGTACACCTCGTCGGTCGAGATGTGGTGGTAGCGCACTCCGTGACGACGAACCGCCTCGAGCAGCGTGAAGGTGCCGATGACGTTCGTCTGCACGAACGGCCACGGGTCGTCGAGGGAGTTGTCGTTGTGAGACTCAGCGGCGAAGTGCACGACGAGGTCGGCGGCGGCGACGAGCCCGTCGACGAGCGCCGCGTCAGCGATGTCCCCTTCGACGAAGGTGATCGTGTCCGCGACGGAGGCCAGGGAGGACTTGTCCCCTGCGTACGTCAGCGCGTCGAGGACCGTGACCTGGACGTCCGGACGCTCCCGGACCGTCTGGTGGACGAAGTTCGATCCGATGAAGCCGGCTCCGCCGGTGACGAGCAGACGCATGGGGGTGTTCCTCCTGAACGTGGTGTGGCCTGCAAGCCTACCGAACCGAAGGATGGCCCCGTGCGCCCCAGGTCGGGGGTGACGTCGTGTTCTCGACGTGTGAGTACGCTTGCCGACATCGATCGCTCGGCTGCTCGTCATCTTCCGGTTGCGCACAGCCGCGCTTCCCTTCGTCGAAGGAGACCGTCCATGCCGTCGAAGTACGCTTTCGACTTCGATCCACAAGAGACCAACACGAGCCATGGCCTCCTCGTCGGGATGGTCCCACCCAGGAGCCGCGTGCTCGACGTCGGCTGCGCTGCGGGATACCTGGGTGATGCGCTCAAGGACAAGGAGTGCATCGTGCGCGGGGTGGAGCTGGACCCCGTGGCGGCCGAGGAAGCCCGGGCTCACCTCGCATCCGTGGTCGTCGCGGACGCGGAGACCCTTGACTATGCGGCGGAGTTCGGTGCCGAGGCCTTCGACGTCGTCGTCCTTGCGGACGTGCTCGAGCACGTCCGCAACCCGGCGCGGGTTCTCGCCGGGGCGCTCTCCGTCCTCGCCGAGGACGGGACCCTGGTGATCTCGATCCCCAACGTCGCTCACGGGTCGCTACGACTTGGGCTGCTGCAGGGGCGCTGGAACTACACGCCCCTCGGACTGCTCGACGAGACCCATGTCCGGTTCGTCACCTGGGACACCCTCCAGGACCTGCTCACCGACGCCGGCATCATCGTCTCCGCCGCATGGATGACCACCGCCGATCCTCTGGCGACCGAGGTCGACGTCGACCCCGCGCTGCTGCCCCAGGAGGTCGTCGACTGGGTGCGTGCCCAGCCCCTGGCGCTCGGCTATCAGTTCGTCCTGTCCGCCCGTCGAGCCGTGCCCGGCGAGACGCCGCCGCAGGTCGAGCCGTTGCCTGCGGGGCCTGTCGTCGCCCCGGCAGAGAGCCCCACGATCGTCTCGGCACGCGAGGAGGTTGAACAGCTCCGTCGCACGCTCGCGGACCGTGAGGACGAGCTCCGTGCTGCGAAGGAGATCATCGCCTACCACGAGGCGGCAGCGCTCGAGGCGGAGCGAAGGCTCCGTGACTCGGCCACGTGGCGGGTGGGCAACGCCGTCGTGACTCCGCTGCGGGCCGCCAAGCGTGCGTTCCGGCCGACGGACCCGGGCAAGGGCTGATCCCGGGCGCCGGGGCCCGTTCCGGGTGGTCCACGCCTCCGGTCGACGCCCGGTGCAGGTGGCGGCGTGGCCGGAGGCATCGCTCAGATCGAGGGATCGGCCTCGAGGATCTGCCGGATCTTGGTCGCGTCGCCCCACACGCCCGGGGAGTCGTAGGCGCGGTCGGGGAACGCCCCGTACGCCAGCGTGATGTCGTAGCCGTGCTGCGCGATGTACGCCTCGACCTCGTCTGCGAGGGACACGGGCTCTCCGGTACAGCAGTTGATGACCCCCGTGACACGGGTCTGCAGGGCTACCGCGGCGATCTGCTCGGCAAGCTCGTCGACCTCGATGAAGTCGTACCGGTTCTTCCCGCTGGTGAAGGGGAACTCCCGCTGGCCGGACCGTGCTGCCGCGGCGATCTTGCCGAAGATCGAGCTGCCGCGCTCGTCGTCGCCGTGGATGTAGAAGCAGCGCAGCCACTGGACGGTCACGCCCTTGCCTTCGCTCACCACTCCCAGGCTGCGTCGCAGCGCGTCCTTGGCGATGCCGTACAGCGAGCGTGGGGCCGTCGGGGTCGACTCGTCGATCGCACCCTCGTGGTAGCCGACCTCGTGCATGGTCCCGAGGGCGACCAGCTGCGGCACCCCCGCGGCGATCGCAGCCTCGAGGAAGCGCAGGTGGTCTGGAAGGCGGCGGATGTGGACCGGGTCGTTGTGGACGAAGCCCTTCTCCCACGCGAGATGCACGACGACGTCGAGCTTCCCCGCTCGGTCGAACAGCCCTTCGGGGTCCGCGAAGATGTCGCCCGGGACCGCGACCACACCCTCGGGATATCGCGTGGAGGCATCCGGCGACCGGTCCGCGGCCACGACCGTGGCCCCTGCACGCATCAAGGCCTTGACCACGTGGGCCCCGATGTAGCCGTTTGCTCCTGTCACAAGAATCCGAGTCACGCAGTCATTCTGCCGCATGTGAGGAAAGCGCTCGACCTCCGTCTGCCGTCGCGTCCGCGGCGCCGGCGACCCGGAGCCGCCGAGACGGACAGGTCGACCTGCGGTTCAGGCGTGGTCCGCGACGGCGCCCACCTGCCGACCGACCATCCGCCACAGGACCACCAGGGCGACGCAGACTCCGACGACCGGGCCGACCAGCGCGCCGACGACGGCCGACAGGACGATGTCGAACGGGTTGAGGAGGAGCCACAGTGCGGTCGTCCCCGTGGCGGTGGCCCAGACGGTCGCCATCCAGCGGTAGCTGCCGAAGGCGATGAGCGCGGCGGAAGCGAGCTGCAGGAGGCCGAGGAAGCAGGCGGAGAAGACCAGGACGGCGATCGTCGCGGGGCTGACGACGTACTTCGCCCCGAGCGCGATCTGGACGGCCCACGGGCCGATGAACCACGCGACGAGGCCACCGACGAGGCCGATGGCCAGCGTGCCGGCCGCTGCGAGCACGAGGAGGCGGTGTGCGTCCTTGACGGTGTTCGTACCGGCCTGCTGCCAGCGCAGGATCGTGGGTACCGCGAGAGCCTGGAGCGGGGCGACGAAGAGGAGCGGTAGACGGGAGACGGTGAGCGCCGCGAAGACGGCGCCGCCCGCTGCGCCGGGTGCCCCTCCCGAGAAGGCCGTGACCATCGTCGTGTACCCGGTGATCAGCGCGGCGGTCAGCGCAGCCCCGAGCATGAGCGATCCTGCGCGCCGCAGCGGATCGAGCCAGGACCGGACACCGAACCCGGCCTGGACCTGGGTTCGACGCAGCAACCGACGAGCGGGACCGATCCACCCGATCCACGCGAACGCGCCGACGGCGACCGCCGCGGCGGCGGAGCCCAGCGTGACTCCGACCGTGAGCCAGACGACGGCCAGGAGGAGCAGTCGGGACGTGGGTTCGGCGACGACCAGGCCGGCGTAGCCCCGGATGTCGTCGGCACCGATCAGCAGCCCGCGCACCATGAACTGCGCGGCGAAGCCGAGCGTCGCGATGACCACGAGCACTCCCATGCCGCTCTCGGCGTGACCGTAGAGACGGGCGGAGACCGCCGGGAGGAGCGTCAGGGCCGCGACCGTGGTGGCGATGGCACCCGCCGCGAGAGCGACGCGCAGGATCGGGGCCGAGTGGTCCTTCTCGCCTCCGGCCGACTGTCGGGCGGCCTCCTGCTCGACCATCGACATCGAGCTCGCGAGCCCGAAGAGCAGACCCCAGAAGGACATGAAGAGCGCGAACTCTGAGGTGGTCAGGGTGCGGCCGACGACCGCGAGCAGCAGGTACCCCGCGATGCTGGAGACGGCGACGGCCGAGCCGACGCCGAGGATGCCCGAGGTGCGGGCGCGTTGCAGCAGGCTCACGAGGTGCGGGCGGAGCGTGCGCGCAGGGCTGACCGGGCCGCCAGGGCGTAGCCGCGCAGGACGCCTGCGCCGAAGAGTGCGACGAAGGGTGGGGTCATGACGGCGGCAGCGACCACGTGCCGGCGGCGTCCACCGGCGGCACCGACGGCCACGGGCACGGCGGCCCACGCCAGCGCGATGGCTGGAAGGCCGACGACGGGCTTGAGCATCGCGGTGGCGACGAGGGCAAAGCCGATACCGGTGGCGCTCAAGAGTGCGACCGTGAGCGGTGTCGACTGGCCGAGGTAGCTGTCGACGAAGGTGGTCCCACGGAAGAGGGCCTGCCGACGGAACCCACCCCAGCCCGACTTGCCGTGGTACGTGAACCTGAAGTCCGGGGCGAGCCAGATGCGTCGCTCGGTAGCAGCCGTGCGGAGGAGGCGGGTGTCGTCGCTGGCCAGGTGCTGGACGTCGTAGAGGGATTCGAAGGACTCGGCGAGCTGAGCGAAGTAGTCACGCTCGATGAGCAGGCAACCAGTGCCCTTGGGGTAGCGGTCGAAGTCCTCTCCGCCGAAGGAGAGGACCCGAGGCTCACGCAGGTAGGAACGCCAGCCGACGCGGGCCAAGGCGTCCCAGAACGCGGCGGGCAGGTTGCCTCGCGTGTCGACCTCCACGTGACCGCACCACACGCGGGCCTCGGGCAGGTCGGGCGCCTGCTCGACGAGCCAGCGCAGGGCGTCGGGATCGACGATGACCCGGGCGTCGAGCAGGAGCATCCACGGGTGGTGCGCGGCGCCGGCACCCGTCAGGCGGGCGGCCATCCGACCGGCGTTCGCCTGGCCGACCAGGCGCACGCGAGGATCGTGCGCAGCGATCTCCTGCACGACCGCTGCGGTGGAGTCCGTGGAGCCGTCGTCGACGACGACGACGTCCAGCGGAAGGCCGGCCCGGTCGCCGGACTCCAGGATCGCGGTGAGCGACCGGCGGATCCACGCCTGCTCGTTGTACACGGGCACGACCACGCTGAGCGCCGTCAGCGCAGGTGCCGGGGGCAGGGGGGCGGTGGCTGGAATAGCGGTCACCGCCCTAGGTTAGCGGTTGCGTGGCGGGCTCCCGGTCGAGCGCCCCACGCTGTGGCCCCACCGCACGGGGACCTTGGCCCCGAGCGTCCTCCAGCCGCCCGGGACCTAGGTCCCGGGCGGCTGGAGGACGGTTCCAGGTGGACTAGCCTCTTCTCTGGAAAGGTCCGGAGGGCCGTGAGAAGTGGGGTCGATGTGAGTATCCGAGTGGCACCGAGCGCGGACGTCGCCGAGGGCGCCGAGATCGGCGACGGCAGCCAGGTCTGGCACCTGGCGCAAGTGCGCGAGGGCGTTCGCCTGGGCGAGGGGTGCGTGGTGGGCCGTGGAGCTTACATCGGCACCGGCGTGCAGGTGGGGCGTAACTGCAAGATCCAGAACTACGCGCTCGTGTACGAGCCCGCCGTGCTGGGAGACGGTGTCTTCGTCGGCCCGGGGGTCGTCCTGACGAACGACACGTACCCCCGAGCGGTCAACCCGGACGGCTCTCTCAAGAGTGCTTCCGACTGGGACGCGGTCGGCGTGCGGATCGGCGACGGTGCCTCGATCGGGGCACGGGCGGTCTGCGTGGCGCCCCTGTCGATCGGTGCTTGGGCCACGGTGGCTGCTGGAGCGGTGGTCACGCGCGACGTCCCGGCGCACGCCATCGTCGCCGGAGTGCCCGCACGGCGGGTCGGCTGGGTCGGGCGGGCGGGCCACCCGCTGCGGCAGGACGGCCAGCACTGGTTGTGCCCCGAGACGGGGGTCCGGTACGAAGAGCACGACGACACCATCAGAGAGGTAGTGGCAGCATGAGCCAGAGCATGATCCCGGCAGCGAAGCCGATCATCGGCGACGAGGAGCGCGAGGCCGTGGACCGCGTGCTGCGCAGCGGCATGATCGCCCAGGGCCCGGAGGTCGCTACCTTCGAGAAGGAGTTCGCCGAGATCCTCGTCGACGGGCAGACGTGCGTCGCGGTGAACTCGGGCACCTCGGGGCTGCACCTGGGGCTGCTCGCTGCTGGTGTCGGCCCCGGCGACGAGGTCATCGTGCCTTCGTTCACGTTCGCGGCGACCGCCAACTCGGTCGCGCTGACCGGCGCGACACCGGTGTTCGCGGACATCGAGCCGGACTTCTACTGCCTCGACCCGGAGTCGGTGCGCGCAGCCATCACCCCGCGCACCAAGGCGATCATGCCGGTGCACCTCTACGGCCACCCCGCGAACATGGCGGCGCTGCAGAAGCTGGCCGACGAGCACGACCTGCTCCTGTTCGAGGACGCGGCACAGGCGCACGGTGCGATGCTGGACGGGCGCCGCGTGGGGTCGTTCGGGACCTTCGCGATGTTCAGTCTCTACCCGACGAAGAACATGACCTCCGGTGAGGGGGGCATGGTCTCGTGCGCGACCGAGGACATCGCACGCAACGTGCGCCTGCTGCGCAACCAGGGCATGGAACGTCAGTATGCGAACGAGGTCATCGGCTTCAACGCGCGCATGACCGACGTCCACGCGGCGATCGGGCGCGTGCAGCTCACCAAGGTCGAGGGGTGGACGGCGACGCGCCGCTCCAACGCCGACTTCCTCTCCGCGCACCTGGAGGGGGTCGTGGTCCCGGCTGTCGCGCCGGGGGCGACCCACGTCTACCACCAGTACACGATCCGGGTGTCCGAGGACCGTGACCGCGTCGTCCAGGCCCTGCGCGAGGAGCACGGAGTCGGGTGCGGGGTCTACTACCCGATCCCCAACCACCGCCTCGAGAGCCTCGCGCACTTCGCGCCGGACCTCCACCTGCCGCGCACCGAGGAGGCAGCCGCCCAGGTGATCTCCCTGCCGGTGCACCCGTCTCTGTCGGCCGAGGACCTCGACCGCATCGTCACCAGCGTCAACAGCGTCGTGAAGGCAGGTGCCTGAGATGGCGAACCTGCGGGCGGGGCTCATCGGTCTCGGGAGCATGGGACGTCACCACGCGCGTGTCCTGCGGGAGATCGACGGGGTCGACCTGGTCGCTGTCGCCGATCCTGGCGGCGACCCGTTCGGGGTGGCAGGCCCCCTGGAGGTGCTGCGCGATGTCGACGAGCTCGTCGCCGCGGGCATCGACATGGCGATGGTCGCCGTCCCGACGGTCTACCACGAGGAGGTCTGCGTCGCGCTGGCGGACGCAGGCGTGCACACGATGGTGGAGAAGCCGATCGCCGCGACGGCGGAGGCCGGACGGCGGGTGGCGCAGGCGTTCACCGATGCCGGTCTCGTGGGCTGCGTCGGGCACGTCGAGCGCTTCAACCCGGCGTTGCAGGAGGCTCGACGACGCCTGGAGGCAGGCGAGCTGGGGGAGGTCTACCAGATCGCGACCCGTCGCCAGGGGCCGTTCCCTGCCCGCATCGCGGACGTCGGGGTCATCAAGGACCTCGGCACGCACGACATCGACCTGACCTCGTGGATCGCGCGCTCGCCCTACCGCAGCATCTCGGCGCAGACGGCGCACCGCAGCGGCCGAGAGCACGAGGACATGGTGCTGGCCACCGGGCTCCTGGACAGCGGCGTGATCGTGAGCCACGTGGTGAACTGGCTCTCGCCCATGAAGGAGCGCCTGACGATCGTCACGGGCGAGCGCGGCGCGTTCGTCGCGGACACGGCGAGCGCGGACCTCACCTTCTACGCCAACGGTGTCATCCCCACCGAGTGGGACTCGATCACCGCGTTCCGTGGCGTCGCCGAGGGTGACATCATCCGGTATGCGCACGCGAAGCGTGAGCCGCTGAGGGTCGAGCACGAGGCCTTCCGCGACGCGGTCCTCGGGGTCCGCGACGATGTCGTCTCCCTGACTGCCGGTGTGCACACGCTGGTCGTCGCCGAGGCTGCGGCCGAGTCGGCGAGGACCGGGCAGACCATCAGGCTCTGACACGGACCGAGGGCCGAGGACCGGTGGTGGGCGAGGACACCTCACCCACCACCGGTCCTCGTGCGTGGCCTTCGGACGGGACCCGCACCGACCGGCCGTCGGCCTCGCCGTCCCGCGACTCGAGCGTCCACGTCGCACGGGCTCCTGGCCGCGGATCTTCCCGGACGTGCGTACAGGACTCTGCCCCGGGACCGGTACGCTCTTCACGTCACCTGGAAGGAACACCGTTGATCGTCTTCATCGTCGGCACGACCGCCGAACTCATCAAGATCGCCCCCGTCCACCACGAGCTGATCAGCCGTGGGAGCGCCCCGGAGATCTGGTACACGGGCCAGCACGTCCAGGAGCTGCCCGCAGTGCTGGGCGACCTTGAACTGCCGGATCCCGCCGTGTGGCTCGTGCCTCGTGAGAGCGCGAAGAACCTTGCGCGTACCGCCCAGGTGCCTGGGTGGGTGACGCGTGTCGCGCGGACGACGCTCTCACGACGCGCGGAGCTGCGCCGACGTCTGCGGGCGGACGGTCGCACGCCGGTCGTGCTGGTGCACGGGGACACGTTCACGACGTTCATCGGCGCGATGATCGGGCGCATGCTGGGTGCGAAGGTCGGGCACATCGAGGCCGGGATGCGTAGCGGTCACCTGCTGCACCCGCTGCCCGAGGAGATCAACCGCAAGCTGACCTCTGGGCTGGCGCACCTGCACTTCGCCCCGAGCGAGGTCGAGGTGAAGAACCTCTCGGGGCGTCGCGGGGTCGTGTGCACCGGTGGGAACACCGTCATCGACGCCGTGCGCCTGGTGCTGGAACGCGGACCCGCCGACGAGGTCGGCGACCTGCCGGCCGGATACGGCCTCTCGACGCTGCACCGGTTCGAGCTGGTCCGTGACCAGAAGGCGTACACGCAAGCGCTCCGCGCGCTCAAGGACACCTCGGCGACGATGCCGATCGTGTACTTCGCAGGTGAGTCCGAGAAGGCGCGTCTGGTCGAGTACGACCTGCTGGGGCTCTTCGACGACCGGTTCGTCATCAAGGACAAGCTGCGGTACGTCGACTTCCTGCCGGTGCTCTCCGGGGCCCGGTTCGTCGTGACCGACTCGGGCGGCGTGCAGCAGGAGTGCGCGCACCTGGGGATCCCGTGCGCGATCCACCGGCTCAAGACCGAGAGCCACCAGGGGCTGGGCGAGAACGCGATCCTCACCGAGATGGACGTCGCCCGGCTGGGGCACTTCCTGCAGGACGTCGACTCCTACCGTCGCACGGACCTCGACGACGACGCCCACCCCTCACGCGTCGTGGTCGACGCGATCGAGCGGCTCGAGGTCTGACATGAGCTCACTCCGCCGCGGGGCCGCCGCCCCTCGACCGATCCTGCCCCTGGAGGGAAGCTGTGCCCTCGTCCGCTGAGCGTCGCGTACTCGTCGTCCTGCCCGCATGGAACGAGCAGGAGGCGTTGCCAGGAGTCCTGGACGACGTGCAGGCCACCCTTCCGAACGCGGACGTGCTGGTGGTCAACGACGGCTCGACCGACCGCACGAGCCAGGTGGCGCGGCGGGGCCGAGCCATGGTGCTCGACCTGCCGGTCAACCTCGGGGTGGGCGGGGCGATGCGCGCGGGGTACAAGTTTGCCCAGCGCGAGGGCTACGACGTCGCCGTCCAGCTCGACGCGGACGGACAGCACGACCCCGCCGAGGTGGCCTCGCTGCTGCGGGTCATGGCCGAGGAGCAGGCTGACGTCGTGATCGGTGCCCGTTTCGCCGGCGAGGGCGCGTACTCCGTGCGGGGACCGCGCCGGTGGGCCATGCGGGTCCTCTCGCTCGTCCTGTCACGGGTCGCGAACACACGGCTGACGGACACGACCTCAGGGTTCAAGGCCTCCAACCGTCGCGCGATCGAGCTCTTCGCGCGTGAGTACCCGGCCGAGTACCTCGGCGACACCGTCGAGTCGCTCGTCATCTCGGCGCGCTCGGGTCTGCGGGTGCGCCAGGTCGGGGTCTCGATGCGTCCTCGTGCGGGCGGCACACCCTCGCACAACCCTGTCAAGGCCGCCATCTTCCTTGCGCGTGCCGTCCTTGCACTGCTCATCGCGCTCACGCGACCGGTCACTCTCCCGACGGAACACTCATGAAGCTCTACTTCCTTGCTCTGGCGACGTGCGTCGTGGTCGTCGTCGTACTGCTGATGCTCATGCGTACCCGACGCATCAAGGAGAAGTACGCCGCGGTGTGGCTCGTCCTGGCGGTCGCGGTGTGCATCATCGGTGCGTTCCCCGAGACGGTCTCGTCGATCGCGTCCCTCGTGGGTGTGGCCACCGCGAGCAACCTGCTGTTCGCCTCGGCGCTCGCCGTCCTGTTCGGGGTCTGCATACAGCTCAGCGTCGAGCTGTCCGCCACGGAGGAGAAGGCCCGGACGCTGACCGAGGAGATCGCGCTCCTGCGGCTGGACGTCGACCGGCTGGCTCGGGCGCAGTCCTGCGCGCCGGAAGGAGCAAAGACCGAGACGCCCGGGCGAGGTGAGGGCCAAGACGTTCGGCAGGATGCCGTGGACGAGGAAGCAGGGGGACATCATGGCGACTGAGGAGCCGCAGACGACCGGCGGCGAGCAGACGACCAGGCGCGCAGCGATGCGCCCACGGAGGGCGTTCCGAGCCGGGGTGATGCTCCTGGCGCTGTTCACGTTTCTGGTGACGTGGGCGTTTGCGTCACCCCTGGGGGCGACGCCTGACGAGAACTACCACATGGCAAGCATCTGGTGCGCTGAGGGCGAGCGCGACGGCGCCTGTCTGACGAATGATGACGGCACCGTCTTCGCGGTGCCGGAGGCGCTGCCGATGAGGGTCTGCTATGCGTTCGACCCGGAGAAGGCGGCGACCTGCCAACCCGAGGTGGAGCTGATCGGGACTGACCGCTACGTGGTCACCAAGGTCGGCAACTTCGGCGAGCACGCAGGCGACTACCCGGGGCTCTTCTACTCGGTGATGAGCCAGTTCGTCGGGCCCGACGTCCAACGCAGCATCCTCGTCATGCGTGTGCTGAACGCCGCGATCTTCACGCTGCTCGTCGGTGTCGTCTACGCCTTTTCCTCCGTGCGCGTGCGCCGAGCACTGGTGGCGACCACCGCGGTCACGCTGGTGCCGCTCGGCGCCTTCCTCATCCCGTCGATCAACCCGAGCGGCTGGACGATCGGCTCCGCCTCCATCCTGTTCTTCGCGCTCTACGGGGTCGTGCAGTCACGCTCCAGGACGACGATCGCCGTCCTGGCTTCGACCGCGGTACTCGCGTTCACCATGAGTGTCGGTTCACGCGCTGACGGGGCCGTGTACGCCGGGCTCGCCGTGGTGGTCGCCACGATGCTCGGGCTGCGCTCCCTGCGCCCGACCTGGCGCAATCTCCTGCGCTTGGTGCTGCCGGCCGTGATGCTCGTCGTGGCGCTCAGGGTTTTCCTGTCGGTAGGCAGCTCTGCGGTGCAGGCACCTCAGGAGGGGACGAGCGGTTCATGGCCGGTCGTTCAGGTCTTCCTCGATGTCTTCCAGTACATTCCAGGCTCCCTGGGGTGGTTCGCCCTCGGCTGGGGGGACACGACCATGCCCACGATCGTCTGGGTGCTCGTGGGTACGGCCTGCGCGGGGGTCGTGTTCGTGGGAGTCGCGCCCCTCGGTCGGCGTCGACTGTTCGCGTCGCTCGTGGCGGTCGGCGCACTCCTCGCCGTCCCGACGTACATCGCGGTGACGTCCTGGGTCGCGGGCGCTGCGCTGCAGGCCCGGTACATCTTCCCGATGGTGATCATCGCGGTTGCCGTGGCCACTCTCGTTACCGAGGCGCGCGGACCTGCCGCGACCACGTCGCGGGGTCTGACGCTCACCGTGCCCCAGCGTTGGTTCGTCGTCGGGGCGATCTCGATCGCGGGCGCCGTGGCGATCTACATCAACCTCCGCCGCTACGTCACAGGCGTCGACGTGCAGAAGCTGCGCCTGACGCCTGCCGAGTGGTGGTGGCCCGGCGCACCGGTGTCGCCCGAGGTGCTCTGCATCATCTCCGCAGCGGCGCTCGTCACCGTGCTCGTCCTCGCCACGCGTGTGCTCGTCCCGGGGGCGGCCGACGTCACCGGCCGCCTTGGCGAGAGCGACGAGCTGCGGGGATCGAGGTCCGTCGCGAGCGGAGCGACTCCCGTAGTGCCGGTTTCCGAGGAACCCCTGGAAACCCTCGAAGCGACCACGCCTCGACATGCTCGCGCAGCCCCTCAGAACTGATCGGAGTCCCTCCTTGCGCATCCTCCTCGACGCCACGGCCGTCCCCGCCGATCGCGGAGGCGTCGGGCGATATGTCGACGAGCTCGTGCCCGAGCTCGCAGCGGCCGGGATCGACCTCACGATCGTCGTACAGCATCGCGATGTCGAGCACTACCGACGTCTCGCCCCTGACGCGAGCGTCGTCGCGGCGCCCGCGTGGACGGCCCGGCGACCGGCTCGTCTGCTCTGGGAACAGACGGGCCTGCCGATGCTCGTCCGACGCATCAAGCCCGACGTCGTGCACAGTCCGCACTACACGATGCCCCTGCTGACCCGTACCCCCGTGGTCGTCACGCTGCACGACGCGACGTTCTTCACGACGCCCGAGCTGCACCTGCGCTCCAAGGCGGTCTTCTTCCGGACGGCCATCCGTGTCGCGGCACGCCGCGCCGCACGCCTGATCGTGCCTTCGCGTGCGACCCGTGACGAGGTGGTGCGCCTCGTCGGGGCCCGCCCCGAGAAGTTCACCGTCGCCTACCACGGCGTCGATCACGGGCTGTTCCACCCGACGACCGTGGCCGAGCAATCCCGTGTCAGGGAATCGCTGGGGTTGGCAGAAGCGAGCTACGTGGCGTTCCTCGGTACGCTCGAGCCGCGCAAGAACGTGCCCGCTCTGATCCGAGGCTGGGTCGCGGCATGTACGGACCGGGTGGACCCGCCCGCGCTCCTGCTGGCGGGCGGACGAGGGTGGGACGACAAGGTCGATGCCGCGATCGAGGCGGTCCCGGCCCATCTCACGGTCCGTCGCACCGGCTTCCTGCCGCTCGAGGACCTGCCGGCCTTTCTGGGGGGAGCCGTCGTGGTCGCCTACCCCAGCCTGGGCGAGGGATTCGGCCTGCCGGTCCTGGAGGCGATGGCATGCCACGTCCCGGTCCTCACGACCAGGGAGCTGTCCCTTCCCGAGGTGGGCGGCGAAGCGGTCGCCTACTGCGGAACCGATGCGGCCTCGATCGGTCGCGAGCTCGCCGGGCTGCTCGACGACCCCGCGCGACGCGGGATGCTTGCCGAGGCGGCGGCCGAGCGAGCCGTCGGATTCACGTGGGCCGCGGCGGCGCGTCTCCATGCGGAGACCTACGAGGCGGCCGCCGCCCACTGACCGCCGGGCTGCTGGGCGGTCGGTGGGCGGCCTGCGTCGCTCCGCAGCCGATCAGGCGGAGCGGAGCGTCTCGAGGTACGCGCTGACCTGGTCCAGCGTGGGCAGCAGCCCCAGGGCGGCTGCCTCGCTGAGCCCCGGAGCCGCGAGGTCCTTCTCCGAGAGCAGCGGAGTCAACGGTGAGCCGTCCCGCGC
Organism: Oerskovia enterophila; assembly: GCF_001692445.1. Lineage (GTDB taxonomy): Bacteria > Actinomycetota > Actinomycetes > Actinomycetales > Cellulomonadaceae > Oerskovia > Oerskovia enterophila. The sequence goes on from NZ_MAQA01000005.1 coordinate 107,339, forward strand.
CGAGGTCGGCCACTCGATGCCCACCTCCGGGTCGAGCGGGTGGATGCCGTGCTCACGACCGGGTGAGTAGCCCGTCGAGCACAGGTACACGACGGTCGAGTCGTCCTCGAGCGACAGGAACGCGTGGCCGAGGCCCTCGCCCAGGTAGATCGCGCGCCGGTCGGTGTCGTCGAGAAGCACCGAGTCCCACTGACCGAAGGTCGGGGAGCCGACGCGGATGTCGACCACGACGTCCAGCACCGCACCCTTGGGGCACGTGACGTACTTGGCCTGTCCCGGAGGGGTGTCGGCGAAGTGGATGCCGCGGAGGACTCCCGCGGAGGACACCGACATGTTCGCCTGGTGCAGGTCGAGGCGGTGCCCGAGCGACTCCTCGAACTTCTCCGACTTGAACCACTCGAGGAAGACTCCCCGGGGATCACCGAACTGCTTCGGGGTGATCTCCCAGGCTCCGGGGACGGACAGCTCGCGATACTCCACAGGACGGCTCCTTCAGGCGGGTGCGTGCGGTGGATCGGTATCCACCACGGCCAAGGGTCGAGTCTAGTGTCGTCCACCGAAGCCGGGAGCGGCCGGCGAGTGCCCGCCGTCCTGCGAGGGCGGGCACTCGTGGTGGCTGGTCAGTCGCGCTCGAGCAGACCGAGCAGGTAGGAGCCGTAGCCCGACTTGACGAGCTTCTCAGCGCGCTCGCGCAGCTCGTCGTCCGTCAGGAAGCCGCGGCGCCAGGCGACCTCCTCGGGAGCGCCGACCTTGAGGCCCTGGCGATGCTCGATCGTCTTCACGAAGTCGGAGGCCTCGACGAGCGAGTCGAACGTCCCCGTGTCGAGCCAGGCCGTGCCGCGGGGGAGGACCTCGACCTGCAGGCGTCCCTGCTCGAGATAGGTCCGGTTGACGTCGGTGATCTCGTACTCGCCTCGCGCAGAGGGGGCGAGGTCGCGCGCGATGGCGACGACGTCGTTGTCGTAGAAGTACAGGCCCGGCACGGCGTAGTTCGACTTGGGCGTGGTCGGCTTCTCCTCGAGGGAGAGCGCCTTGCCTGCCGCGTCGAACTCGACGACGCCGTAGGAGGTGGGGTCCGCGACCCGGTAGGCGAAGACGGCTCCGCCGTCCAGGTCTGCATAGCGCGAGAGGGTCGACCCCATGCCAGGGCCGTAGAAGATGTTGTCGCCCAGGACGAGGGCCGCGGACTCGGTGCCGATGAAGTCGGCCCCGAGGACGAATGCCTGTGCGAGCCCGTTCGGCTCGGCCTGGACCGTGTACTCGATCGACACCCCGAACTGCGAGCCGTCGCCGAGCAGCCGCCGGAACTGGTCCGCGTCGTGCGGGGTCGTGATGATGAGGATGTCCTTGATGCCCGCCAGGATCAGCGTCGAGAGCGGGTAGTAGATCATCGGCTTGTCGTAGACGGGGACGAGCTGCTTGCTGATACCAAGAGTGATCGGGTGCAGACGAGTGCCGGATCCGCCGGCCAGGATGATTCCACGCATGCGGGCCATTGTGCCGCATGGACCGATCATCGGCGCCGCGCGCTCCGGATCTCGAGGCGTTCGCGGATGCTGAGCCCCAGAGAGACCGACCAGCGCAGAGGAGCCTGGTACCAGGCGTCGTAGCGGCTCGAGAGATAGCGTCGAGCGCTCACGTGGTGTGCTCGGATCATCGGTGCCGGGTCCTTCTTCCAGGAGACTCCCTGGACGTGGGTCACCTCGGCTGCGGGGACGAACACGTTGCTCCACCCGGTTTGCCCCAGGCGGTCCCCGAGGTCGAGGTCCTCGAAGAACATGAAGTAGTTCTCGTCGAATCCTCCGACCTCCGCGAACGCCTCACGACGGAGGAGGAGGCAGGCGCCCGAGAGCCAGCCGGCGGCCCGCTCTGACCCGTCGCCCGGTTCGTTGGCGCTGCGGTACGCGCGAGAGTACGGGTTCTCTGCCCAGATCCTGCCGAGGACGGCATGCCCGGCGCCAAGACGCAAGGACGGGATGGCTCGCGCCGAGGGGTACTCGCTCCCGTCCGGGTTGAGGATCTTGGGCCCGAGAGCACCGGCGCGGGGATGGCGGCTGCCGGCGTCGAGGAGCACGTCGAGCGATCCGGGCGTCCAGATGAGATCAGGGTTGGCCACCACGATCCAGCTCCCCTCGGCGCCGCGGGCACCGAGGTTGGCGGCCCTGCCGTACCCGAGGTTTCCCCCTGACTCGACCACCCGCGTCCCGGGCTCCCGCGCGAGCGCGTCGGCGATCTCGCTGGGGCCGCCGTTGTTGACGAGGACGAGCTCGGTCGGGCGAGCCGTCGCGGATCTCAGCGAGGCCGCGAAGTCGAGGAGCTCTGCCCCGGGGTTGTAGATCACGCAGATGACACGAAGGGCGTTCGTTGCGCCGGTAGAGCTGCTCATGATGGCGCTCAGCCTATCGACACCTCGGACGCTGTCGAACCACGTACCGAGGCGCCCGCCTCTGCGTCCCGCGCGTCAGAGATCCACGCGCTCGCTCGTCCGCAGGCGGGAGAGCCGCTCGGGGTCCTGGTCGAGGACCGTGGTCAGAGCGGGAGAGAGGACGACCACCGAACCGTCGACGGCCAGGACCTGCATCGTCCGCCGCAGAAGCCGGGAGGCGGCGCCCTCCTGGACGAGGACACGCGCCCCCGGGGCGACGTCGTCGCCGAGCCGGGTCGCCCAGGTGACCAGCTCGCCGTGGGATACGGCTCCCGGCTCGAGGGCGACGGCTTCCGGGTCGACCTCCTCGACCCAGCCGATCTGGTCGCCGTAGGTCATGACGGCCGAGCCCGCGTCGATGGCACCGGCAGGGAGGTCGCCGTCGAACCGACGGGCGAGCGCGGGGAGCGGCACGGCGACGACGGGCGCACGCGTCCCCGTCCAGGCCGCCGGCCGGGACGTCACGACGACGTCGACGTCGCGCGCGAGCTCGGGGAGCGCGGGCACCCCGGCCCCCTCCTCCTGCTCGACGACGCCGCTCGCCGCGGTGTCCGGCAGGAGGACGAGCGTGGCACCCGTCCTCCACGCGGCGAGGCCCCAGACAATCGCCCGCCAATGCGGGGGCAGGTCGAGCAGGACTCGTGTCCCCGGGGCGGCGTCGAATTCTTCGACGAGGAGGTTGACGGTTTTGTTGATCCAGTTGTGCAGGACCGCTCCCGAAAGCTCTACGCGCTCGCCGTCGTCGCCGTACCAGGTGACACGGGGGCGCCCAGGGTCTCGGATGATGAGACGTTGCAGGTCAGCGACGTGAGCGACGGGTGCTGGGGAGAGGGCCATGGAGTCCAGCCTAGGGTGCGGTCGTCGACGCGGCGGACTCCGTGATTTCACCCACGGGATCGGCTCGATAGCACATTTCGGCTTGACGGACGCGCATGACACGCGTGTAATTTCCCTAATGCAGTTTCCAAAGAACGGCATGAAGGGGCGCATCATGTGGAACGTGCTGGGCGAGGACCAAGGGGCATTCCCCTCGGATGCAGGTCGGACGATCGAGACGGTAGCCCCTGTGCTGCCGCTCTTCGGTCAGGTGGTGGACGACACGCTCATGGGGTGGCAGGAGCGTGCTCTGTGCGCACAGACGGACCCCGAGGCGTTCTTCCCGGAGAAGGGCGGCTCGACCCGCGAGGCGAAGAAGGTCTGCACGGGGTGCGAGGTGCGGTCCGAGTGCCTCGAGTACGCGCTCGAGCACGACGAGCGGTTCGGTATCTGGGGCGGTCTCTCCGAGCGTGAGCGCCGCAAGCTGAAGCGTCGGGTGGTCTGACCGGCACCCTGCCCGCACAGCAGGTCCAGGGTCCGCGCGCCGTCGCACCGGGGCCTCAGCGCGGGGCGCCCCCGAGCGCTCCGGGTCCGCGACCTGCCGAGCCGAGGTCCCACGATCCACGACGGACGCGGGTCATGATGACGGCAGGATGACTTCTTCAGACACCACCACCGTGACCGGGCCCCTCTCTCAGCCGGGTGCAACGCAGCAGCGTGCACGCGGCGTGGCGGCTGATGCCGCGGTGGCAGCAGCGGGCTCGTCCTCCGCGACGGTCACGGTCACTGCCGTGATCGTGACGCAGGGACACACGCGCTACCTCCCAGAGACCCTCGACGCGGTCCGGGCGCAGTCGATCGCCCCCGACGCGGTGATCGTCGTCGACGTGGCCACGTCCCGGGCCATGAGCGAGTACCAGGAGCTGCACCTGGGCGGCGCGCGCTTCCTCGCGGCCCCGCACGCCCGGTCCTTCGGGCAGGCGGTCGACACGGCCCTCGCCTCGCGCGGCGAGGACGCACCTCCGACCTGGCTGTGGCTGCTCCACGACGACTCCCCTCCCGAGCCGGGCGCCCTGGCCGAGCAGCTGCGCGCCGTCGAGCACTCCGCCACGGTCGCGGTCGCAGGCGCCAAGCAGCGTCGATGGGACGCCGGCGGTGACGACGACGGGCTGCTCCTCGAGGTCGGCTTCACGATCTCCCCGCTGGGGCGTCGGATGACCGGCATCGACGAGCACGAGATCGACCAGGGCCAGCACGACGCACGGGAGGACGTCCTGGCGGTCGGGCTTGCCGGCGCGCTGGTGCGGACCTCGGTCTGGCTGGAGCTGGGCGGCACCGACCCCGAGCACGGGGTGTTCGGGGACGGCCTCGACCTGTGCCGCCGTGCACGCCTCGCCGGGCACCGGATCGTCGTCGTGCCTCGGGCGGTCGTGCGCCATGCGCAGGCCTCGCTCCTGGGGCTTCGACAGGAGGACCCGCGGGACGAGGAGCACGAAGCTCCCGTTCCCGACGTCGACGCGTCCTACGGTGCACGACGACGGAGCCTCCTGCACCAGCGGCTCGTCAGCGTCTCCGCTCCGATGCTCCTGCCGGCGGCTCTGGCGATGATCCTCTGGGCCCCCTTCCAGGCCATGTACCGCCTCGCGGTCAAGCGCCCGGGACAGGCTCGCGACGAGCTCCTGGCGCCGTTGTGGGCGGTCTTCCGCTTCCGGGCGCTCGCACGTTCGCGCAGGAGGATCCGGCGGACGAGCGCGCTCCCGCGTCGTGCCCTGGCGCCGCTGCGGGGGACCTGGCGGGACGTGCTCGGGGAACGTCGGGACCACCGCCTCGCGCACGCCGAGCTGAGCAGGACCGTCGAGGCTCCGACGGATCTCGAACGCGCCGAGCTGCGGGCCCTGGCCCGTCGTCGACGCACGATGCTCTCGGTGGTCGTGGTCGCCCTGCTCGGGGTGACCGCGGTCGTGTTCGGCCCGCTGCTCTCCGTGCTCGGCGCAGGGGGCCGGTTCGTCGGCGGGGCGCTCCTGCCCGCGCAGGGCCGTCTCGCCGAGACCTGGCAGGCGGCCACCGGAGGCTGGATCGCGGAGGGGATGGGGGCTGCAGGTCCGGCCGACCCGTTCACGACTCTCCTGCTGTCGGCCTCGCTCCTCGGCGGAGGCGTTGCACAGCCTGTGATCGGCGTGCTCGTGGTGACGTCGTTCCTCGTCGCGGGGCTCGGAGCGTGGTTCGCCGCAGGTGGCGTCACGCGCTCGGTGTGGCTGCGTGCCTGGGCGACCGTGGTCTGGGTCGCGGCACCCTCGCTCGTGATCGCCCTCGGCGACGGCAGGCTGGGAGCCCTCGTCGCCCACGCCGCGCTTCCCTGGGTCGCCCTCGGGGTGCTGCGGGCGCTCGGCGTCCAGGCCCGCGACGAGGTCGCTCCCGCGCTCGTGAACAGGTCCGTGGTCGAGGTCGGCACGACGCCGACGGCCCCCCGCGTGGTCCGTACGGCCCGGCGCCGGCGCCAGGGATCCATCGGGGCGGCCGCCGCGGCGGCACTCGCGCTGCTCGTCGCGGTGTGCGGTGCACCCGTGCTGCTCCCGGTCGCCGCCCTCGCGCTGTCCGTCGTCGCCCTGGCAGCCGCACAGCACCGCAGGTACCTCCTCCTGGTGCTCCTCCCGTCGATCGTCCTGCTCGTCCCGTTCTGGTGGCGCGTCGTCACGACCTGGGACGACGGAGGATGGCGACTCCTGTTCGCGGACCCGGGCGCCCCGGTGCAGGCCGTGGCCGCGCCCGCCTGGCAGCAGCTGCTCGGGCAGCCGGTCGAGGCCTCTGCCTGGTTCGACCTGGACGTCGGCGCCCTGGGGGAGGCCGCCCGCTGGGCGCCGCTCGCCACCGGTGTGCTCGTTGCCGCCCTCGCGCTCGTGGCGCTGTTCCGTCGGCGAGGAGCAGCGGTCGTGAGCGCCTGGTTCGTCGCCGTGCTCGGCCTCGTGACGGCCGCCGTGGCGGGCTCGGTGGAGGTCGCCGTCGGTGAGCACGGCGCGATCACGGGGTGGCCCGGGGTCGGGGTCTCGGTGATCCTCCTGGCGCTCCTTGGCGCTGCGCTCCTCGGCGCACCGGCCCTGCGCCGCCCGGTCCGTCCGATCCCGACCGCCACCCCGCGGAGCCGAGCGCGTGCGGGATGGCGGGCCGCCGCCGTCGGGCTGCTGGCGCTCGTCGCGCTCGCTGTCCCCGCGGCGTCGCTCACCTCGTGGGTGCTGTCCGCGACCGAGCGGGTCGGCGCGGTCGGCGACCTGACCGTCACGACCGAACCTGTCGTGCCCAGGGTGGGCCAGCAGATGCAGGACTCCGAGCGCGAGGTGCGCGTGCTCTCGATCGAGCTGGGGCCCGGTGGGGTGCTCGAGTACGCGCTGCTCCGTGGCGACGGTCCGCAGATGATCGACTCGTCGAGCGTCGTCCACGTCCACGCCATGGGCGACCCGTCGTCCGCTCAAGGGCCCGTCCCTGACCTCGTCGCCGCCATGGCCTCCGGGAGCTCGTCCGACGCCGCCACCGGGCTCGCCGACCTGGCGGTCGGGGCGGTGCTGATCCCCGCCGAGCCGGCCCCCGACCCGACGACCGCACGTGAGCGCGCCGAGCTCGTGGCACGCCTCGACATGGTGCCTGGCCTCGAGCGCGTGACAGAGGGGCAGTCGGGCGTCCTGTGGCGCGTCGCGCCGGGTCCGGCGGAGACCGACGCGCCCGCCTGGGCGCGCGTCGTGGACGCCCTCCCTGCGACCCCGGCCGCGGGGGAGGAGGCGAGCGAGGCGGTCTCCGTCGAGCGTCTCCTCCCGACCGACGACAAGACCGTGGCGACCCTGGTCGAGCCCGGTGCGCAGACGCGCGCCGTGGTGCTCGCCGAGACGGCCGACCCGGGGTGGACGGCCACGCTCGACGGCCGGAACCTCCCACGCGCCGAGGTCGACGGGCGCCAGGCTTTCCTGCTCGGCCCGGACGGCGGGTTCCTCAGCATCGAGCACGACCCCGCGCACCGGCTCCCGTGGCTCGTCGCCGCCGGGGTCACCCTGTTGATCTTCGTGCTCCTCGCCGTGCCGGTGGGACGTCGTCGGACCGGAACGAGGTAGTACCTGTGACCACCAGACGCTCGCACCCGCGCGCTGCCCTACGCCGGGTCGCGACCATCTCCACGGGCCTCGTGGCTGTCGCGCTCACGGGGGTCGTGGCCGCCGTCGGCGTTCCTCAGGGGTGGGGTGCCGCGCCGGGCGCGGTCTCGACCGACGTCGAGCAGATCGAGGCGTCGACGCCCGAGCGTGTGCTCGTGTGCCCCGCACCCGTGCGCCTCGCGGACACGGCGCAGGTGGGTGACGCGCAGTTCAGCGCGGCTCCCGTCGAGACCGCGACGGCCCTGCGCGCGGCGGTGGTCGGCGGTGCGGGGGCGGGCACGGCGAACCCGGGGGACACGCCCGTGAACCTCACGGGCCTCGACGCGCTGGACGCCTCGCCGCTCGAGCAGGGCGACGGCGCCACGACGGTCTCGCTGGCCGACGTGACGGACAGCGAGGTGCTGCGCGTCGGTGCCGGGATGCCGGTCGACACCCGGGTCGCGGCGTCCGTGGGCTCGGTGACGGCAGCAGGGGACCTGCGCGGTCTCGCGGCGGCGAGCTGCTCGGTGCCGGACATCAGCCAGTGGCTCGTCGGGGGGAGCACCGAGGTCGGCAGCAGCGCGCAGCTCGTGCTCCAGAACCCCGGACGCACGCCCGCCACGGTGCGGTTGAGCGTCTGGGGGCCGGGCGGTCCCGTCGTCCTGAGCGGGGGCGGCCAGTACCTCGTCCCGCCCGGCGAGGAGGTCGTGACCCTCGTCGAGGCGGTCGCGCCCGAGCAGCGCCGTCTGGCCGTGCACGTCGAGTCCACGGGCGGCACGGTCGCCGCCTACCTGCAGCACGGCACCCTCGACGGCCTGGTGCCGGTCGGGGTCGACTTCGTGACCCCCGGGGCCGAGCCGACCACGGCGCTCGCGCTCGGCGTCACGAGCGCGGGCGAGTCCGTCGAGGATCCCTTGGCGCCCCAGCTGCGTCTGCTCGCTCCGGGGACCGAGGCGGGGACCGCGACCGTGACGGTCTACGGCACCGACGGGCGGGTGCGGTTGCGAGGCGGCGAGGAGCAGGACCTCACCCCCGGTGCGGTCACGGACGTGGCGCTCGGCGGGCTGCCCGCAGGGGACTACACCGTCGTGGTGGACTCGACCGTGCCGGTCGTGGCCGGCGCGTTCCAGGCGCGCGCGGGAGACCCGGTCCCCGACTCGCTCGACGACACGCCGCAGGTCGACCGTGCGTGGGTCGCGGCGACCGCGCTCGACCCGGCACCGGCGGCGTCGTCGGCCGCGGAGGACGCGTCCGGGGCGGCCGGGACGATCGAGCCCACCTCGGCCCGGACGACCGACCGCGGGACCGTGACGCTGGTCCCTGGCACCAGCAGCATCGTGCGCGTCGGGGCAGTGCCCTCGACGCCCCCGGAGCGCGGCGAGGACGCAGCCCCGACCGGGACGTTCAGCGGGACGCTGCGCGCCTACGGGGCCGACGGCACCCTGCTCGGCGAGACCGCTCTCGCGGTCGAGGCGGGGACGACGGTCGGCCTGGACGCGCTCGAGCTCGGCGGCGGGAACGAGCCTGCGGTCCTCACGCTCGACGCGAGCGAGACGTCCGGCGGGGCCACGCAGCAAGGCCCGGTGCCCGTGTGGTCGGTGCTCGCGAGCGCGGGTGCTCCCGTGGCCGGCGCGGCCGAGGGAGCGCCCGGCTCGTTGCTGTCGGTGCTCGTCCCGGTGCCGCCCGCGTCGAGCCAGGGCACGGTCGCGGTCCGCGCCACCAGCACCGCGGGCCTGCCTGACTGACCTCAGTGCCCGCCCTGGTACCGCGGGTCGATCTCCTCGGGGGTCCGCGCGAGCATGTGCGCGACCTGCTCGACGACGACGTCACGCACCAGGTCAGCCGTGTCGTCGTCGTCGAACGCCCGGGACTCGATGGGGCGCCGGTAGACGACGATCCGGGCGGGCTGCCCGGAGTCGGCGGGGAAGTACCGGCCGAGCGGCACCCCGGCGTCCTCCCAGGGCGCGGGGTCGGAGGGCGGGACGTCCTCGACCGCGAACTCGGTGCCGTGCAGCTGCTTGGACCAGCTGCGCTCGAGCAGGGCGATCGTGGCGATCACGTGCGCGTCGAACTTCTCGCCGCGCGTGCGGTTCGCCGGTGCCGACGGCGGGAGCAGAGGGCCCCGGATCCCGCGACCGCGCCGGTCGCGGCGACGCGGGTGCGGCCCGGCGTCGTTGAGGTCGGGCCCGCGGGCCGGGATGCGCAGCGACGCCACGAGGGGTGCGGGCGCGTCGGGCGCGGCCCGCTCGGGGCGTCGACGGCGCCCGTGCGGGGTGGGGGAGGGGGAGGACGAGGGGTGGGCGGGCACGTCTCCGAGCCTAGAGGACGGCTGCGTGCCGTGCCCGGGCCGACCGGTCGCGAGGACGGGGATCGGCGTGTATGGCATCGCGGCCATCGTGCAGGGCGTAGTGTCAGCGCGTGAGATCCGTCAGACAGTGCTCGCGCACCGCATGCACCCGTGCGTCGGTGGCGACCCTCACCTACGTCTACGCGGACTCGACCGCCGTGCTCGGGCCTCTGGCCCACATGGCCGAGCCCCACAGCTACGACCTCTGCGCCGAGCACGCCGAGCGGCTCACCGCCCCCCGTGGGTGGGAGGTCGTGCGGCTGACGCAGCACTTCGAGGAGACCGGGCCCAGCGACGACGACCTGTCCGCGCTGGCCGAGGCCGTCCGCGAGGCGGGGCGCACGCGTCGAGGCGCGGAGCCCGACGACGTCACGGAGGTCGGGCGTCGAGGTCACCTGCGGGTCCTGCGCGCCGAGGGCGACTGAACGCAGGGTCCTGCCGTCCCGGCTAGGCTGATCCGGTGCCCATCGACCTGACCCAGCTGATCAAGGCCTACGACGTCCGGGGCACGGTCCCGGACCAGTTCAACCCCCAGGTGGCCCGAGCGATCGGCGCGGCCTTCGCACGCGTCGTCGTGCTGCCCGAGGCGATCCCCGGTGAGCCGCCCGCCCGGCCGAGCGTCGCCGTCGGGCGAGACATGCGTGACAGCGGGCCAGAGCTCGTCGACGCGTTCGCGCAGGGCCTCGCCGACGCGGGCGTGGACGTGATCCGGATCGGCCTGTGCTCGACCGACGGGCTCTACTACGCGTCCGGCGCGCTGGACATCCCTGGGGCCATGTTCACGGCCTCGCACAACCCCGCCGTCTACAACGGCATCAAGCTGTGCCGTGCCGGTGCACGGCCCGTGGGGCAGGACTCAGGCCTGGTCGCGGTGCGCGAGCTCGCCCAGGAGTACCTCGACGGCGAGCTGCCCGCCCCGGTCGAGGGCCGGGGCGAGATCACCGACCGCGACATGCTCGCCGACTACGCGGCCTTCCTGCGCTCGCTCGTGGACCTGCGCGGCATCCGCCCGCTCAAGGTCGTCGTCGACGCGGGCAACGGCATGGGCGGCTACACCGCTCCTGCGGTCCTGGGGACCGCGGCGGGCCTCGAGGCGCTGCCGCTCGACGTCGTGCCCCTGTACTTCGAGCTCGACGGCTCGTTCCCGAACCACGAGGCCAACCCGCTCGACCCCAAGAACCTGGTGGACCTGCAGGCCGCGGTCGTCGAGCACGACGCGGACCTCGGCCTCGCGTTCGACGGCGACGCCGACCGCTGCTTCGTGATCGACGAGCACGGCGACCCCGTGTCGCCGTCCGCGATCACGGCCCTGGTGGGGCTGCGCGAGGTCGAGCGCGAGAAGACCGCCGGGCGGGTCCCGACGATCATCCACAACCTCATCACCTCGCGCGCGGTCCCGGACTTCATGTCGGCGGCGGGCGCGAAGGTCGTGCGGACGCGCGTGGGCCACTCGTTCATCAAGGCGCAGATGGCCGACAACGACGCGGTGTTCGGCGGCGAGCACAGCGCCCACTACTACTTCCGTGACTTCTTCTTCGCCGACACGGGCATGCTCGCGGCGATGCACGTGCTCGCGGCGCTCGGCGGGCAGGAGCACCCGCTCTCGGCGCTCGGCGAGGTCTACGAGCCGTACACCTCGAGCGGGGAGATCAACTCCGAGGTGGCCGACGTGCCGGCCGCCCGGGCTCGTGTGGTCCAGGCGTACGTGACCGAGGAGGGGGCGGGGCCGGTCGTCGTCGACGAGCTCGACGGTCTCACGGTCTCCCACTGGGACTCCCACCCGCAGTGGTGGTTCAACCTCCGCGCGTCCAACACCGAGCCGCTCCTGCGTCTCAACGTCGAGGCCGCCGACGAGGACATCATGGAGAAGGTGCGCGACGACGTCCTGTCGCTCGTGCGCGCCACCGAGAACGAGAGCTGAGGTCGAGCACATGAGCAAGGACACGACGGCGGGGACCCCCGCAGGTGGAGCCGTCACCCTCGACGCCTGGGTCCGGGAGGCGCTGCGCTGCCCCGTGACAGGAGCGACACTCGTCGACGGCACCGGGCCCGACGGGAGCCCCGAGCTCCACTCGACGGACGCAGAGCGCCCGCTCGCCTACCCGGTCCGCGACGGGATCCCGGTGCTGCTCGAGGGCGACGCGCGCGCCCTGTAGAGACGTCGCCCCAGCGTCCCGTCGCCGCGGGCTACGCTTCCCCTCGGGTTCCCGGTGCGCTTCGGTGCGACGGGGCCGAGCACACTCCGGTCGGCTCCGCCCCCCGGACGTCCGTCGCGAAGGGGATCGCATCATGTCGGCTCACGGCGGCACCAAAGCGGTCGTCGCTGCCCTGCTCGCGAACCTGGGCATCGCGGTCACCAAGTTCGTCGCGTTCTTCCTGACGGGGGCGTCGTCGATGCTGGCCGAGGGCGTCCACTCGGTCGCCGACTCGGGGAACCAGGCGCTCCTGCTCCTGGGGGGCAAGAAGGCCAGGCGGGCCGCAGACGAGGAGCACCCGTTCGGCTACGGGCGCGAGCGCTACGTCTACGCCTTCATCGTCTCGATCGTGCTCTTCACGGTCGGCGGTCTGTTCGCGCTCTACGAGGCGTGGCACAAGTGGGAGGACCCGCATCCGATCACGGAGTGGAAGTGGGTGCCCATAGCGGTGCTGCTCGCCGCGATCGTCATGGAATCGACCTCGTTCCGCACCGCGGTCCGCGAGTCGAACCCTGCCCGCGGGCAGCAGTCGTGGCCGTCGTTCATCCGTACGGCCAAGTCTCCCGAGCTCCCCGTGGTGCTCCTCGAGGACTTCGGGGCGCTCGTCGGCCTGACGCTGGCCCTCGGGGGAGTGGGTCTGACGCTCGTCACGGGGGACGGGCGCTGGGACGCCGCGGGGACTGCGTGCATCGGCGTCCTGCTCGTCCTCATCGCGGTCGTCCTGGCCGTCGAGACCAAGTCGCTCCTGCTCGGTGAGTCCGCGACGCGCGAGAACGTCGACGCGATCCGCACGGCCCTCGTCGGAGAGGGCGTGGCCTCTGTGATCCACCTCAAGACGCTCCACCTGGGACCCGAGGAGCTGCTCGTCGCCGCGAAGATCGAGGTCACCGCGACAGCGGACGCCGCCTCGATCGCCCGCGCCATCGACGCGGCCGAGGCCCGTGTCCGTACGGCCGTCCCCATCGCGCGCGTGATCTATCTCGAGCCGGACCTGCGCCGTGCGGAGCCGGTGGCTGAGGCCCCTCCAGCTCGGACGTAGTCCTCACCGTCCGACGACGGTGGGCGGGCTCCCACGCCGGGGGCGACCGCCGTCGTCGTCTGGTCGGGGCACGACGAGGCTCCGTGATCACGACTGGTGACCTGCACCCGACACCGACTCGAGCACCGCAAGGTTCTGCCGCGCGAGGTCGGCGGTCGAAGGGTTCCCTGCGGCCACGTCGAGGTGCGCGCGGGCGAGGTCGAGGTCTCCTGTCCGAGCCGCGGCGACACCGCGCAGGAGCCGCGCCCGGGGATCCTCACCCTGCTCGAGGACCTGGTCGAGGACGGACGCGGCCGCCACCGGGTCGGCCAGCGCGAGGTGCCCGAGCGCCAGCGAGATGCGGGCCTCGGAGGACGAGGGGTGGCTCTCCAGGGCGCGTTCGGCCCACACGACGGTTGCTCGCGCAGACGGCTCGTGCCCGGCCTCCGACCCGGCCGAGAAGGTCTGTGCGGCGATGAGGGCGACGTCTCCGTCCCAGGGGCGGAGCGCCTGGGCGAGGCCGAACGCGGACTCCGCGGCGTCGACGTCGCCGGCCGCCGCGGCCGCGGTCGCGCGGGCGAGGGGGATCTCGCCGGCCGACGCGAGGAGCAGCACCGCGCAGAAGATCCCGCCCGTGGCCAGAGCGAGCGGCGTCGTCCACGGCTTCCGACGTACCGTGAAGCTCTGCGCGTCCGTCCCCTGTGCGCCGTGCGGGCCGGAGACCAGCGCTCCCGCGGCGAGGCCCACGAGCGTGACCGTGCCGATCGTCGTGAAGTGCGTGCTGAGCGCGAAGGTCGTGCCGACCACGGCCGCGAGCGAGCCGTGGAGGAGCAGGCTCCGAGCGTCCTGAGACCCTGGGGGGCGTACGTCGGTCCGCACGTTCTCCCGGCAGGCCGCGCGGCCCCCGACGACGAGCACGGTCAGCGCGAGCGCGAGCGCGGCCAGGAGCAGTGGCACCCCGCCCGAGACGGCGGCCTGGAGCGGCCAGGCGTGCGGTGAGTCCAGGGCGAGCGAGGGGTCGGAGGCTCCGACGGCGAGGTTGGACCGGTAGGTCGGATAGGCGTCGACGAGGCCGCTCGGTCCGGTCCCGACGAGCGGACGGTCCTCGACCAGGTGCCGTATCGAGGCCCAGAGGTCGATGCGCCCCTCGGTCGTGGCCGCGGCGAGAGGGTCCTCGCCCGTGAGCCGGGCACGTGAGGCGGGGAGGAGCAGGGCGCCCGACAGCGCCAGGCCGGATGCAACGAGCGGCGCCAGGACGGTCGTGGTCGAGCGTTGCGAGGGGAGACGTACGGACCCCCGCGGCCGCAGCCGCGGCGCGACCGTGAGGATCGCACCGACGATCACGGTGCCCAGCAGCGCGGCTCGCGACCCGGACGCCACGACCACGGTGATCGCGGCGAGCGCGCCGGCGAGCGGGAGAGGTCGGACGGTCCGGCCCGGGACGCCGTGCGGAGAGGCCGACGGCAGGGTCGAGACGACGTACGGCAGGAGGAGCGCGAGCAGGACCATCCCGCAGATTCCCTGGTCGGTCGCGTTGCCCAGCAGCGCACCGGGGCGGGAGACGTCGCCCCCCGTCGGTCGCAGACCGGTCGCCTCGAGGACGCTCACCACGCCGAGGACGACCGACACGACCGAGAGCATCCTTGCCCAGGCGAAGATCACCCGGTCGGGGGCGCCTGGTCCGAGGACGCGCGCCCCGGCCCAGACGACTCCGACGTACACGGGCAGGGCGACGAGCCCCTCGTAGCGCGGCCATCGCCCGACGACCTGTGCGAACGGCGCGTCGGAGGCGAGGGCGGCGACCACCAGCCAGGCCGCGCCCAGGCCGAGCAGGACGGCGACGGTCCGCGGGAGCGTGCCGCGGCGGGCCACGGGGACCGCGGCCAGGACTGCGCACGCCGCGACCGCGAGCTTGGGGAGCGTGAACCGGTCGAGCCCTCCTGGCAGGAGGACGAGCGGGACGCAGGCCATCAGCAGGAGCGCCGCACGGCCGTCGCGCACGGCGGCGAGCACCGCACCGACGACGGCAGGACGGCGTGGGCCCGAGAGCCGGGGATCGGGTGGAGGCACCGGACGAGACTAGTGGCTCCTCACGAGCCCACGCTGCATGACATAACTACCCAGACCGGGACAAACGAATTGTGTGTTCGAGGCATCCTCCGACACACTGTGCGCGTCCGTCCGCACCGGTGCGCGACGGATCCGAACGAACGGAGCATCGATGCCCCTCCCACCACGGACCCGACCTGCCGAGCGACGAGCTCGCCGGGGACCCCTCGCTCGACGTGCCAGCGGGAGGAGCCTCGCCGTCGCCCTGGCGCTCGCGGTCCTCCTGCCGACCGGAGCTGTCGCGGCCACCGACTCGACGACCACGGATGTGCGTGCCCAGGCGTCCTCGACCGCAACGTCGCCCGGAGACGTCCGGCT
The DNA here is from genome assembly GCF_001692445.1 of Oerskovia enterophila. Taxonomy (GTDB): domain Bacteria; phylum Actinomycetota; class Actinomycetes; order Actinomycetales; family Cellulomonadaceae; genus Oerskovia; species Oerskovia enterophila. Next base: position 122,682 of record NZ_MAQA01000005.1, read on the forward strand.
CGACTCCTCGTCCACGATCCAGGGCACGGTGCTGGACTCCGTGGGCCGGCCGGCGAAGGGCGTCTCGGTCACGGCCACCGCGCCTGGAGTCACCGTGAGCGCCGTCGTCGGGGAGGACGGGAGCTTCGTGATCGAAGGGGTCGGCGCCGACGTCGACCATGTCCTCCACGTCGTCGGCCAGCCCGGCGTCTACACGACGCAGTACCTGACGCTCGACGGGGGGCTCTGGACGACGAGCAGCGACTTCGCGAGCGCGACCCCGGTGCGCGGTGGCACGTCCGCCCTCGCTGTCCGACTCCGTCCCTCTCCACGGATCGACGGGACGGTCCACGATGCCGACGGGGTCGGGCTCGACGGCCTGTTCGTCCAGCTGCTGAAGAGCGGGTCGGGCGAGTGGGCAGGGTCCGTCCCGACTCTCAACCGCGGGAAGTTCGCGTTCGACGAGCTCGAGGTCGGTGCTGACTTCGTCCTGTTCGTCTCGAGCTACAGCGACCCGCGCTATCTCGGTGGCTACGTCCGCGTCGCGGACGACGGGACGGCCGCCCTGGTCCCGGACGTCGCGGACGCGACGCGGGTCTCGACCGGGACGCTCGGCCTCGACGTCACGGTCGGTGAGACCGGAGGGTTCTCGGGGCGGCTCACGGGCGTCAGCGGGGCTGAGGAGTACCACTCGTTCACGCTCCACTCCGTGGACGGGAAGATCGTCGGCTGGCCAGGCGCTGTCGCGGCGGACTGGGGCCTCGGCGCGGACGGGTCGTACTCGCTGCAGTCGTCCGTGCCGGGGACCTACCGCATCGGTGTCAACCGGCAGAGCGGCATCTCCCGGTACGCCGCGACGTACTTCTCGGTGTCCAAGGCCCAGGGGGTGTCGACGGTGGCCAAGGCGTCGCCCGTGCTGCTGACCGCAGGAGAGATCACCCCGGACGTCGATGTCGAACTGCGTGAGTGCGCTTCGGTCAGCGGGAAGCTGACCGGATGGCATCCCTCGTCCGCGATGGTCACGGTCTACGACGACGAGAACCCCGACGTCGCGACGCGCCAGGCCATCGTCGACCCGGACGGGACGTACACGGTCACGGGCCTGCTGCCCGGGCGCTACCACGTGGCCGTCGACTACTTCTCCGACTCGGCGACGGGGCCGCGGGGCAAGGTGTTCCTGGGCGGCGGCGCGACCGAGCCCGAGCGCACGCGCCTCGACGTCCCCCGCTGCTCCCCCGTCAAGGGCGTGAACGTCAAGGTCCCGGTGCCTCGCCTCGAGATCACCGAGGCGCCGGTCGTCTCGGGCACGCCGGTCGTGGGTGCGGAGCTGGCCGTGACGTCGGGGGCCTGGACCCTCGAGGGGGCCTTCGAGCCGTCCGGACCGACGACCGTCCGGTACCAGTGGTTGCGTGACGGCAAGGTCGTCAAGGGGGCCAGGAGCGCGACCTACGTGCCCGTCCGCGCCGACGTCGGCAAGAGCCTGTCGGTCCAGGTGACCGCCGAGCTGACGGGCTTCCGCAAGGGCAGTGCCACATCGGAGGGCACCGCACCGGTCGTCGTGGTGGCACCAGGAAGCTGATGCCCGGCCGGCACCGCTCTGACGCATGACGGTGCAGCGAGGACAGCGCGAACGCCGCAGGCCGGCACCCCTCGTGGGGTGCCGGCCTGCGGCGTTCGGGGAAGCAGCCGGGATCAGCCCTTCGCGGCGGCCTTCAGGTCGTCGACGAACGTCGGGTTGGCCTCGAGCCACTCGCGCACCGAGGCGTCGTTGTCGGAGCCCTCGTTCTCGTTGAACATGATGTTCTCGAGCGAGAAGAGCTGCTCGTCGCTCAGCGTGAGCGCCGAGATCCAGGACGCGACGTCAGGGTGGTCCGCGGTGAAGCCCGTGCGGGCGACCGAGTGGATCTTCTCGGCGTCACCCATCGCGCCCTCGGGGTCCTCGAGGTCCTTGACGGGGAACGCGTCGTAGGCCCAGTGCGGCCGCCACAGCGTGACGGCCACGTTCTCGCCCGCGTCGGTCTTGGCCTTGAGCTCGGCAAGCATGGCCGGGGTCGAGGAGATGACGAAGTCCATGTCGTCCAGGCCGTAGGTCGGGATGGCCTCGTCCTGCGTGATGCGGGTCAGGCCCGCGCCGGACTCGATGCCGACGATGCGGTTGCCGAACAGGTCGGCGTTCGCGGCGAGCTCGTCGAGGCTGTCGATCGGTGCGTCCTCGTTGACCGCGATGGTCAGCTTGGCGTCGTCGTACCAGTACCCGAGGTCCTCGAGGTCGTCGCCGTACTGCTCCTGGTAGTCGGCGTGCGTGAGGGGCAGCCACATGTCGAAGTTGACGTCGAAGTCGCCTCCCGCCATACCCGTGTAGACGATGCCGGGGTCGGCCGTCTCGGTGCGGACCGTGTACCCCTCGTCCTCGAGGATGGCCTTGAACAGGTGCGAGACCGCGATGCCCTCGTCCCAGCCCGTGTGGATCGCGATGGTGATGTCCTTGCTGGGCTCGGCGGAGGCCGAGCCGGAGCCGGAGTCGGTCTCGCCCGAGGCGCAGGCCGCGAGCCCGAGCCCGAGGGCGAGCGAGGAGGCGACGATCGCGGTGCGACGACGGGCCTGGTGATGACGTGCGGGAGACATGCTGTCCTTCCTTCGGGGGCGGGCCGCTGGCGCGGCCGCGCCCGCCTGGGTTGGTGGTGGTGCAGGAGACGTGCGGGCCCGGACGGACCGGGGCTCAGACCGCGCTGGCCGCGAGGGCCTTGGCGACGGGTGAACGGGTGCTGAGCGCCGAGGTGACGCGGTCGAGGAAGACCGCGAGGATCACCACGGACAGCCCTGCCTCGAACCCGAGCGAGATGTTGATGCGCTGGAGGGCTGCGACGACGTCGCCTCCCAGGCCGCCTGCGCCGACCAGGCCGGCGAGCACGACCATCGAGAGCGAGAGCATGATGACCTGGTTGACGCCGGCCATGATGGTCGGCATGGCGAGCGGGAGCTGGATCTGGCGCAGGATGCGGCCCGGCGTCGAGCCGAACGCGTGCCCGGCCTCGACGACCTCGGAGTCCACCTGGCGGATGCCCAGCTCGGTGAAGCGGACGCCCGGGGCGAGGGCGAACACCACGGTCGCGACGATGCCGGGGACGGCGCCCGTGAGGAAGATCATGACCATCGGGATGAGGTAGACGAATCCCGGCATGGTCTGCATGAAGTCGAGCACGGGCCGCACGACGCGTGAGACCTTGTCGTTCCGGGCGGCCCAGATGCCCAGCGGGATGCCGATCGCGAGCGCGATCACGCTGGCGACGAGCACGAGGGCGAGCGTCGCCATCGCGTTGTCCCACTGGTCGACGCCGGCGATGACGACGAACCCGACGAGGGTCGTGACGGCGAGCCTCCACCCCTTGGCGAAGAACGCCAGGGCGGCCAGGACGAGCGCGACGACGACGAACGGCGGGCCCTGGAGGACGGCGGCGAGGGCGTCGTAGCAGGACAGCAGGACGTCCTTGACGACCGCGAAGAAGGGCTTGAACGCAGCGATGAGCCAGGTGACGAAGACGTCGACCCAGTCGCCGAGCGGCAGGCGGGGGACGAACGTGTCGGTGGTGCTCATGCGTTCGCTCCTTCCGTGGTCGTGGCGTCGTGCGGGGCGGTCGCGCCCTCGGCCGCGTCGGTCCCAGGTGTGGGCCGGTCGTCCGTGTTCTCGTCGGGTCCGACGGCGTCGCTCTCGTCGAGAGTGGGCGGCACCATGGCCTCGAGCAGCGTCACGCGGGGGATCACGCCGACCAGGCGGTTCCTGTCGTCGGTGACCGCGACGGGAAGGGGGGACTCGGCCGCGGGGGCGAAGAGCTCCGCGAGGGGAGTGTCGACGCTCACGGGAGCGACGCCGTCGTGCACGATCGACTCGATGCTCGTGTGGTCGCCGCCCGACTTGAGGAGAGCGACCGCGTCGTCGTCGCGCACGACGCCGCGAAGGACGCGCTGCCGGTCGACGACGTACGCCGCCGACACCTGCGCCTCGCGCATGGTGCGGCTCGCCACGCGCGGTCCACCGCCGAGCGGGACGACCGCCGTCGGGCGGACCATGACCGACGAGGCGGTCAGGACGCGTGTGCGGTCGACGTCGGCGACGAACTGCGCGACGTAGTCGTTCGCGGGGTCGGAGAGGATCTCCTCGGCCGTGCCGATCTGGACCGTGCGACCGTCACGCATGACCGCGATCCGGTCTCCCAGGTGCATGGCCTCGTTGAGGTCGTGCGTGATGAAGATGATGGTCTTGCCCAGGGTCTGCTGGAGATCGAGAAGCTGTTCCTGCATCTCCCGGCGGATCAGCGGGTCGAGCGCGGAGAAGGCCTCGTCCATGAGCAGCACGTCGGTGTCCGCGGCCAGGGCGCGGGCCAGGCCCACACGCTGGCGCATGCCGCCCGAGAGCTGCGAGGGCAGCGAGTCCTGCCAGCCGCCCAGGCCCACGAGGTCGAGGGCCTGCTGCGCCTTCTTGCGGCGCTCGGCCTTGCCCATGCCCTGGATCTCGAGCGGGTACGCGGCGTTGTCCAGGACCGTGCGGTGCGGGAGCAGGGCGAAGTGCTGGAACACCATGCTCACGCGGCTGCGGCGCAGGGCGCGCAGCTGCTTGGCGCTGACGGTCGCGAGGTCGGCGTCGCCCAGGAGGACGTGGCCGGCCGTGGGCTTCCACAGGCCGTTGAGCATGCGGATGAGCGTGGACTTGCCCGAGCCGGACAGGCCCATGACCACGAAGATCTCGCCCTGCTTGACGTCGAAGCTCGCGTCGATGACCGCGGCCGTGCCGAGAGGCTTGACGTCGGTACGGCTCGCGCCCTCCTTGAGGCGGCGCACTGCCTCCTGCGGGCGGCGGCCGAAGACCTTGTAGACGCCCTGGACGCTCACGGCCACAGGGCGGTCGTCGGGAAGGGCGGCGGCGCCGTGCGCGCCGGGGTACGGCTCGGTCTCGACCGGGAGCAGGACCGGCGCGGTGCTCTGCCCGGTGCTGCTGTCGGTGCTGGTGCTCGTGCTGCTGGTCGTCATGCTGGCGGTGCTCGCCACCTTCCACGTGTCGTGGCGGTTCCGGAACGCTCCGGGGAGGGCGCCAGGGGGACCTGGCAGCGACCTCCCGGTGCGCTCAGCGCCGTCAGGCGCGTCACGGTCCACCGGATCGTGGCCCGCTGCCGGGGGCCGCCCGGGAGGGCGGCCGCCGCGAGACGCTGCGGGCCGTGACCTGTCGCCGGTCGGCGAGGCGCCGGGCCGGGGCAGGTCGATCTGTCTCCTGCACCCTGCCCGATCCCAGGGCGAATTGCTACCGAGTGAACGGTGTGCATGGCGGTTTCCGGGGAGATGCTTGACTGTTCAATCGTTGCGAGCGCGCGGTTTTGACCATTCACAGGATCGTTACCGCTTCGTGATCTTGAAATGGTCAAGCAGATTTGTTAACGCGCGCGGGCGCGAGGTGTTGTACGGGCTGCCGAGGGTGACGGTCCCGTTCGCCGAGGGTGACCGGCTCTACCGCCGAGGGTGACCGGCTCTGCCGCCGAGGGCGACCGCCGCCGTCGGGGCCGGGACGGCACACCCAGCAGGACCTCACCAGCGCAGGCGCCTCGCCTGCTCGAACAGCGCGGCCGCCGCCGCGAACAGGGCCGTGCGCTGCGCGAACAGGGTGCTGTCCACGACCAGCAACCCCCATCCGTTCGCACGCACCCGATCCCGCCGCACGCGGTCCTTCACGGCCTGGTCGGGGTCGAGGTGGTGGGCGCCGTCGTACTCGACACCGACGCGGAGCTCAGGGTTCGCGAGGTCGAGCCGCGCCACGAACGTCCCCGCCAGGTCGTGGAGCTCGTGCTGCGTGACGAGACGTGGGAAGCCCTCGAGGGCGAGGAGCACGCGCAGCATCGACTCGCGGACAGACTCCGCGCCGGCGTCCACGAGGTCGAACGCCCGCGGGGCCATCGTGAGCCAGCGGGCTCCTGGGTTGCGTTCGACGATGGGCCACACGTCGGCGACCGTCAGAGCCGTGACCCGAACGAGCGCGTCCAGACGCGGGACCGACCGCAGGAGCACCGGGTCGCGGGCAAGGTCGTACGCCGTCCGGGCGGGCGTCGTGACGAGCCCCCAGCCAGAGTCCTGCACGTCGTCAGGATGGAAGGAACGCCCACGAGAGCTGCGGCCGTCGAGCGACCTGACCCGTCGGCCGTGCCGGGCACCGACCTCGATCGCGTGCGCGGCGCTCACCTGGTCCACGCCGTGGATCCATGCGGCTGTCGTGCCGCACAGGACCGAGTCCGCGGGAAGCGCGAGCCGGGTCGCCAGCACCCGGTCTCCGTAGGTGAGGGAGTGTCGGGAGGGTGCAAGGACGCCCCGTGCGACGCGTTGCAGGACGGGGCCGCCGAGACTCACCGGGACGAGCCCCGGGACGTCGGTGGCGCGCAGGAGGGACTGGCCGTGCTCGTCGATGTCTCGCATGGAGGGGATCGTGCCGACTCGGGCGACCGGGGGTGCGAGGGGCCGAGGGTGGCTGTGGACACCAGTGCGGGTGCGGCGACTGTGGACGGGACTCCGCCCCGGTACAACGTGGGGGCGCCGTGCGTCGGGTCGTTCGGGTCCGGTCACCCTCGGGCGAGATGTCGGTCGCCCTCGGGCGGGATGTCGGTCGCCGTCGGCGGTCGGTCCCGTCGCCCTCGGCGCTCGTCGTGGTCACCACCGGCGCCCGACGAGTCGCCCCCGGTACCCTGGAGCGACACCGTCAGAACCGTCGTTCGGAGCACCATGTCTTCTGCCACGCCCGCCGCCCAGGCCTCCTTCGACGAGGTCCCGGGCCGTTACAAGGTCCGCGACCTGTCCCTCGCCGAAGCGGGACGCCACCAGATCCGCCTGGCCGAGCACGAGATGCCCGGGCTCATGGCGCTGCGCGCCGAGTTCGGCGCGTCCCAGCCCCTGGCCGGCGCCCGCATCGCCGGCTCGCTCCACATGACCGTCCAGACGGCCGTCCTCATCGAGACCCTCGTCGCGCTCGGTGCGCAGGTGCGCTGGGCGAGCTGCAACATCTTCTCGACGCAGGACGAGGCCGCCGCAGCGATCGTCGTCGGCCCGCACGGCACGCCCGAGGACCCGCAGGGCGTCCCGGTCTTCGCCTGGAAGGGCGAGAGCCTCGAGGAGTACTGGGACTGCACCGAGCAGATCCTGCTGTGGCCCGGGGAGCAGGGCGCCAACCTCATCCTCGACGACGGCGGCGACGCCACCATGCTCGTCCACCTGGGCCTCCAGTACGAGCGCCTCGGCACGGTCCCCCCGGACACCCTGCCGGGCGAGCCGGACCACACGCACGAGATGAACGTCGTGCGCTCGGTCCTGCGCCGGGCTCTCGCGGCCGACCCGCTGCGCTGGACCGGCATCTCCGAGCAGCTGCTCGGCGTGACCGAGGAGACGACCACGGGCGTGCACCGCCTGTACCAGCTCGCCGAGTCGGGCGAGCTGCTCTTCCCGGCGATCAACGTGAACGACTCGGTCACCAAGTCGAAGTTCGACAACAAGTACGGCATCCGCCACTCGCTGCCCGACGGCATCAACCGCGCGACCGACGTCCTCATGGGCGGCAAGGTCGCGTTCGTCGCGGGCTACGGCGACGTGGGCAAGGGTGCTGCCGAGGCCTTCCGCGGCCAGGGTGCGCGCGTCATCGTGTCCGAGGTCGACCCGATCTGCGCGCTGCAGGCCGCTATGGACGGCTACCAGGTCGCGCGCATCGAGGACGTCCTGGGCGAGGCCGACTTCTTCATCACGACCACGGGCAACAAGGACGTCGTCACGGCCGAGCACATGACGGCGATGAAGAACAAGGCGATCGTCGGCAACATCGGCCACTTCGACAACGAGATCGACATGGCCGGGCTTGCCCAGGTCCCCGGCATCACGCGCACCGAGATCAAGCCGCAGGTCCACGAGTGGACGTTCCCGGCCGCGGGCGACGAGGAGCCGCGCTCGATCATCGTCCTGTCCGAGGGACGCCTGCTCAACCTGGGCAACGCGACGGGCCACCCGTCGTTCGTCATGAGCAACTCGTTCTCGAACCAGGTCATCGGCCAGATCGAGCTCTTCGAGGACAGCAAGCTCCCGGAGGGCGAGCGGACCTACGAGCGTCAGGTCTACCGCCTGCCCAAGGTCCTCGACGAGAAGGTCGCGCGCCTGCACCTCGACGCGCTGGGTGTGCGCCTGACCGAGCTCTCGACGAGCCAGGCGGACTACCTCGGCATCCCGGTCGAGGGTCCGTACAAGCCGGAGCACTACCGCTACTGAGCGGACGCGCGCGCCCCTGAACGAGGGGCCCGACGGCGGAGGCCGGGTTCCGGGAGGAGCCCGGCCTCTCGTGCCGGTCACGGTGGGTGGGCGTGTCGGTCGCCCTCGGCGGGCGACCCCGTCGCCCTCGGCGGGCGTGTCGGTCGCCCTCGGCGCCGACCCCGCCCCCCGAGCGAACCCCTCCCTCCTGCGCGAG
>NZ_MAQA01000006.1 GCF_001692445.1 Oerskovia enterophila
ACCGTGCACGGGACGTCCGGGGACGGGCAGCTCGACGCGCACGCTCGTCCCGCCCCCGGGCGTCCCGTGCACGGTGACCTCGCCGCCGCTCGCCGCGACGCGCTCGCGCATGCCGCGCAGGCCGAACCCTTCCACGACGCCCGGGCCGAGCCCGCGCCCGTCGTCGACGACCTCGAGCACGACCGCGGCGCAGTCGGGTCCGTCACCGGACCCCGGGAAGCCGGCCCCTGCAGTGCCTCCAGGCACCAGGGAGACGACGACGGCGCTCGCCGCCGCGTGGCGGCGCACGTTGGCCAGGGCCTCCTGCGCGGACCGCAGCAGGACCACCTCCTCGGCGCTCGAGAGCCCGAGCACGTCCGCGACCTCGAGGTCGACGTGCGTGCCCGTCTCGTCCGTGAAGCGGTCGGCGAGGCGGCGCAGCGCCTGGCCGAGCGTGCCCACCTGGAGCGGGGCGGGCGCGGCCGCGGCGACCAGGGCCCGCGCCTCGGCGAGGTTGTCGCGCGCGGTCGACTCGACGAGCGCGAGCCGCTCGCGCGCCGCGTCGGGGGCCGACCGGTCGAGGTCGGCGCTCGCGGCCTGCGCGAGCATCACCACGCTCGTGAACCCCTGGGCGAGCGTGTCGTGTATCTCCTGGGCGACGCGCTCGCGCTCCGCGAGCACGCCCGCCTCGTGGTGCGAGCGCGCGAGCTCGGCCTGGGTCGCGCGCAGCTCGTCGACGAGCCGCGCGTGCCGCTCGGCCTGCCGCATGGTGTGCGCGGTCCACAGCCCGAGGCTGAGCGCGAACGCCAGCGCGACGCCCATCTGCGGTGCCGTGCTCGCGAGGTCGGCCACCCCGACCCGGCCTGTCGTCGGGTCGAACGCGAGCGCGAGCGCCGTGCCCGCCGCGAGCACGACGCACAGCACGACCTGCGTCCACAGGCGTTCCGAGAGCATCCAGATCTGCGTGAACACCGCGAACAGCAGGAGCGTGCCCAGCGCGTCCTGACCCACGACCACGAGCGTGCACGCGATCGCCACGACGAGGTAGACGTGCGCGGCCACCTGGTTGCGCGTCCGCGCGGCGCGCCGCCCCCAGCCGACGTACCCGACGAGGATGACCCCGACGGCCGCGAGCGAGACGACGAGCGCCGTGCCGCGGACGTCGGCGGTGAGCAGCGCGAGCGCGCTGAGGACGACGATGACGTAGAACGCCCCGTCCCACCAGCGCACGTCGCGCTCCCACGTGCCGTCGATCTGGGCGGCCTGCGAGTCCTGCACCGTCCCGGCCTCGTCGGGAGCGTGGCCGTCAGCCGTCGTCACGACGCCGCCACCGGAACGTCCGCACCCCCACCACGAGTCCCACCACGAGCCATGCGACCAGTACAGCAGCCGTGGCACCGTGCTGCCACGACCCGCCCACCTCGAGGGCCTCGGCCTCTGCCGGCAGGAACACCGAGCGCATGCCCTGCGCGAGCCACTTCAGCGGGAAGACCGACGCGACCTGCTGCATCCACGACGGCAGCGCGAAGAACGCGAAGAACACGCCCGAGATGAACTGCAGCACCAGCACCACGGGCGTCACGACGGCGCTCGCGGACTTCCCGGAGCGGGGCACCGAGGAGAACGCGACGCCCAGCACCGAGCCCGTCGCGGTACCGAGCACGAACACCCAGGCGAACGTCCCCCAGGCCGAGGCGGTGGTCGGCATCGGGACGTCGAACGCCGTGGCGGCGAGCAGCAGCAGCGCGGCGGTCTGCACGGTCACGGCGATCAGGACCTGGCAGATCTTTCCCAGGAAGTACGAGGTCGCCGGCAGCGGCGTCGCGCGCAGGCGCTTGAGCGTGCCGTCGTCGCGCTCGACCGCGATCGAGATCGCGAGGTTCTGGAAGCTCGTGAGCATGACACCCGTGGCGACCATGCCGGGCAGGAAGTACTGCGTGAACGGCACGGAGTCCGTGGCGTTCCCTTGTTCCTGCTGCCCGAACACCGTCGCGAAGATCGCCATCATGATGAGCGGGTAGGCCAGGATGAAGATGACCGCGTCGCGCTCGCGCAGGAACGCGAGCATCTCGATCCAGGTCCGCCGCAGCCCCGTGCGCAGGGTGCCGGGCAGCGCGCGCCGGGCGTGGGGGGCTGGTGCGGGGGCGGTCTGGGTGCTCATCGGGTGGCCTCCTCGGCGACGGGTGCGGACGGGACGGCGGAGGTCGACGGGAGCCCGGGCGGCGCGGCTGCCGACGAGGTGGCGGACGGGTCTGCGGACGGGGCCGCCGGTACGGCCCCGATGAGCTCGAGGTACACGTCCTCGAGGCTCGGCTGGAGCACGCGCAGGCCCGGCACCTCGCCGTCGGGTCCGGCCAGGCGTGCCGCGAGCGAGGCGACCAGCGCGGTCGGGTGGTCGGTGCGCTCGACGTGCGTGACGCCGTCGGACACCCACTGCACGACGGGGCGCAGCGCACCCGGCCCGCCCAGGTCGCCCGGCGCCCCGAGGGCGACGACCTTCCCGTCGCGCACGACGGCGGCACGGTCGGCCAGGTGCGCGGCCTCGTCGAGGTAGTGGGTCGTCAGGAGGATCGTGGTGCCGCTCGCGCGCAGGGCCAGGACGAGATCCCAGAAGCTGCGGCGGGCCTGCGGGTCGAACCCGGTCGTGGGTTCGTCGAGGAACAGCAGCTCGGGGTCGCCCACGATCCCGAGCGCGACATCCAGGCGGCGCCGCTGGCCGCCCGAGAGCTGGCGGGCACGCGTCGACGCCTTCTCCTGCAGCCCGACGGCGGTGATCACCTCCTCGGGGTCGCGCGGGGCCGGGTAGAACGTCGCGAAGTGGCGTACGAGCTCGCGCACCGTGAGCTCGGCCTGGTCGCGCGAGTCCTGGAGCACGACGCCGATCCGGCTGCGCCACGCGCGCCCCGCGAGCGCGGGGTCCTCGCCGAGGACCTGGACCTGCCCGCCGTCGCGCTTGCGGAAACCCTCGAGGATCTCGACCGTCGTGGTCTTGCCTGCGCCGTTGGGGCCGAGGACCGCGAAGATCTCGCCGCGCTCGACCGTGAGGTCCAGCCCGTCGACCGCCTGCTTCACGGTGCTGCCTGCGCCGCTGCCCTGCGTGTAGCGCTTGGTGAGCCCGCGGACCTCGATGGCCGGGGCGCTCGTGCCTGCTCGGGGAGGAGTCCTGTCTGTGCTCATGGCTCCAGCCTGGCGTGAGCGTGGAGCTCGCCGCGACGACCGGTCGGGGGGACGCGGGGTCCACCGGTCGGTGGACGCCGAGGGTGACGGGTACGCCCGCCGGGGGTGACCGGAAGACTCACCCACGGTGACGGGATGTCCGCCGCGATGGCCCGCCAGGGGTCCACTACTGTCAGCCGCATGAGCGACGCCGCGATCACGCTGACCGTCCTGGGCGCCGCGGTGGTCCTCTTCGTGTGGAACAGGCTGCCGGTCGGTGTCGTGGCGCTCGCGGTCGCGCTCTCGCTCTACCTCACGGGCGTCCTCACGGTCGAGGAGTCGCTCGCGGGCTTCGGCACCCCGACCGTGATCCTCATCGTCGCGCTGTTCGTGGTCGCCGAGGCGCTCGACGCCGCAGGCATCACGGCGTGGGCGGGCCAACAGCTGATCGACCGGGCGGGGACGAGCCCCGCCCGGCTCATGGTGCTCATGCTGGTGCTCTCGGCGGTTCTGTCCGCGCTCGTCACGCCCAACGGCGCGGTCGCGGCGCTGTTCCCCATGGTCGTGGTCCTCTCGACGCGGCTCGGCCGCTCGCCCTCGCAGCTACTCATGCCCCTCGCGTTCGGTGCGCACGCCGGGTCGCTCCTCATGCTGACGGGCACGCCCGTCAACGTGATCGTCTCGGCGACGGCCCTCGAGGAGACAGGCACGGGCCTGGGGTTCTTCGAGTTCGCGCTGGTGGGCGTCCCGCTGCTCGCGGGGACGATCCTGGTCTGCGTGCTGTGGGGTCCGCGCCTGCTGCCGCACCGCAGCGCGCGCTCGCTCTCGCGCGACCTGACGGGCCTGCCCGCGGACCTGCTGCGCGACTACGCTCCGGCCGGCAGCATCGCGCGCCTGACCGTGCCCGCGGGCTCACCCCTCGTCGGGGTCGCGGCCGACGCGATCGACACGGGCGACCGTTCGGTGCACGCGGTCGCGGTGCAGGACCGGTCGGGGCGGCCCGCGTCGGAGGTCGTGGCGGGCGGTCAGCTCGTGGTGCGCGGCGGCCGCAGGGGGATCGACGGGTTCGCGGCCGCCAGCGGCCTGGTCGCCCCCACGGGGCCCGACGGCGAGGACGTCACCTGCGGGCTCGTGTCCCGCGAGCACGGGGTCGCCGAGGTCATCGTGCGCCCGCGCTCGGGTCTGATCGGCGAGCGCGTCTTCCCGGGCATGGTCACGGACTCGGGCGAGCTCGTGGTCCTGGCCGTGAAGCGGCTCGGGGAGGTCCTCGACCCGGCCACCGACGAGGGGGAGAACCGGCCCGCGGCCGACCCGCGCGACCACGAGGTCACGCTGCGCGCGGGCGACGCGGTGCTCCTCCAGGGGCCGTGGGACGCGCTCGACCGCCACACCGACGACCCCGACGTCCTCGTGGTCGACACCCCGGACTCGATCCGCCGCCAGGCCGCGCCGCTCGGGCGCCGGGCCGTGCCGGCGATCGTGGTGCTCGTGCTCATGGTGGCCGCGCTCGCGACGGACGTGCTGCCGGCTGCGGTCACCGCCGTGGGGGCCGCGATCGCGATGATCCTGCTGCGCGTCGTCACGACGCGCCAGGCGCAGCGTTCGATCTCGCTCACGACCGTGATCCTCGTGGCGGGCATGATCCCGCTCTCGACCGCGATCACGCAGACCGGCGCCGCGGAGATCGTCGCGACGGCGCTGATCGACGTGGTCGGCGGGGGAGGGCTGACGCTCCTGCTGCTGGGCATCTTCGTGCTGTGCGCGGTGCTCGGGCAGCTCATCAGCAACATGGCCACGGCCCTGGTCATGATCCCCATCGCCGGGTCGGTCGCGCTCGAGCTCGGGATCTCGCCCGTGCCGCTCGTGATGTGCGTCGCGGTCGCGTCCGCCGCGGCGCTCCTGACGCCCGTCGCGACGCCCGGCAACATGATGGTCATGGAACCCGGCGGCTACCGGTTCGGCGACTACTGGAAGCTCGGCCTGCCCGTGCTCGTGGTCTACCTGCTGGTCGCGGTGTTCCTCGTCCCCCTGATCTGGCGGCCGTAGGGCTCGCCCGGCACGTCCTGCACCAACCTGCACCGCACGTCCCGCACTGCACCACACCGCACTGCACCAGCCCCGGCACCGGCCGCGGCCCGAGAGATGGAGCACGCCATGGGTGACGCACCCTTCGACCCGATCCCGTCCGACACCGCCGTCCGCGCCGTCCAGGTGTCCGTCGACGCCGCGCAGGCAGGGGCCACGACCGGGGTCCTGGTGACCTCGGACGGCGACGTCCCGGCCGCGATCGGCGCCGACCGCGACGAGCTCGCCCGCTGGGGCTTCACGGGGCGTGCGGGGCAGACCCTCGCCCGCCCCTCCGCAGGGGCCGACGTGGTCGCTGTCGGCGCCGGACCGGCCGGCCGGCTCGACACCGCCGCGATCCGTGACGCCGCGGCCCACCACGCCCGGGCCGTCGCGCGCGACACGGTGGTGACGCTCTCGCTCGCAGGCACCGAGGGCCTCGACCTCGCCGAGGTCGCGAGCGCGGTCGTCGAGGGCGTCCTGCTGGGGCGCTACCGCTACGACCAGCTCCGCACCGAGCCCGCGACGGTCCCGGTCACGGGCATCGTCCTGGTCACGGACGGGGACGCGGCCGAGGCGCTCGCGGGTGCCCGGCGGGGCCTGGTCCTGGCCCGCGCGGCGCTCGTCTCGCGCGACCTCGCGAACACCCCGGCGGGCTACCTCACGGCCCCCGACCTGGCTGACGTCGCGGTGCGCCTGGGGGCCGCGAACGGCCTCGAGGTCGAGGTCTTCGACAAGGCCGCGCTGACGGAGATGGGGTGCGGCGGCATCCTCGGGGTCAACGCGGGCAGCGTCGTCGAGCCCCGCCTGGTCAGGCTGACGTACCGCGGCGGCGAGGGGCACCTCGCGTTCGTCGGCAAGGGCATCACCTACGACTCGGGCGGCATCAGCCTCAAGCCCTCGAACGCGATGCACGCGGCCATGAAGATGGACATGTCCGGGGCCGGGGCGGCGCTCGCTGCCCTCTCGGTGCTCAAGGACCTGGGCGTGGGCACGACCGTCACGGCGTACCTCGCGTGCACCGACAACATGCCCTCGGGCAGCGCGACCAAGCTGGGCGACGTCCTCACGACGCGCAGCGGCCGCACGATCGAGGTCGTCAACACCGACGCCGAGGGCCGACTGGTCATGGCCGACGCGATCGCGCTCGCGGTCGAGGACGGCGTCGACGCGATCGTCGACATCGCGACCCTCACGGGCGCGGCGCTCGCGGCGCTCGGCACGGCGCGTGCCGCGCTGCTCGGCAACGACGACGCGCTGGCCGCCCAGGTCGAGTCGGCGTCGGCCGCGACCGACGAGCGCATCTGGCGCCTCCCGCTCGAGCACCGCTACCGGCCCCAGCTCGACTCGGACGTCGCGGACATCAAGAACCTGGGCGGCGAGTTCGCGGGGGCCATCACCGCAGCGCTGTTCCTCGCGGAGTGGGCGGGCGACGTGTCGTGGGCCCACCTCGACATCGCCGGCACCATGAAGTCGGACTCCGACGACGCGGTCTGGACCAAGGGCGCCACGGGCTTCGGGGCGCGCCTGCTCGCCGAGCTCGCGGGCGCGTTCACGGTCCCGGTCGCGTAGGTCCTGTGCACAGGAGAGGCCGGACGCCCGCACTGCGGGCGCCCGGCCTCTCGTCATGTCCTCGTCGCGTCACCCGGGAGGACCCCGGGGCGGGGTGTCGCGGGCCCGACGACGCACGCTCCGCCGTCGGGCCCTACCTCACTGCAGGTAGATCTCCGCCCCCGGGCCGAGCGGCAGACCCAGCAGGTACCAGCCCACGAGCAGCGCGGTCCACACGAGCAGCAGCGCGACGGTGTACGGCAGCATGAGCGAGATGATCGAGCCCACGCCGACCTTCTTGCGGTACCGCTCGGCGAAGATCACGATGAGCGCGAAGTACGGCATGAGCGGGGTCGCGACGTTGATCGGCGAGTCACCCACGCGGTAGGCCGCGACCGCGAGGTCGGGCGAGATGCCGAGCTGGATGAACAGCGGCACGAAGATCGGGGCGAAGATCGCCCACTTCGGCACCACGCCGCCGATGAAGATGTCGATCACGGCCGTCATCGCGATGAGACCGATGATGAGCGGGACCGTCCCGAGGTTGGCCTGCTCCAGGGCGTCGGCCATGTTCACGGCCGCGACCGTGCCCAGGTTCGAGTAGTTGAAGTAGGCGATGAACTGGCTGATGATCAGCAGCAGGAAGATCAGCCCGGACAGGCCCGCGATCGTCTTCGTCATGGGGTTGATGACGTCCATGCTGTTCTTGATCGTCCCGGCGCCCTTGCCGTAGCACAGGCCCATGACGAAGAAGTAGATCAGGATCAGGAAGATGATGCTGCCCATGAGGGGCGAACCCTCGATGAGGCTGCCCGTCTCGGGGTTGCGCAGCGGCCCCCAGGACGGGAGCGTCAGCAGCAGGATGAACGCGGTGACGCCGATCAGGCCGAACCCGGACCACTTGAGCCCGCGCTTCTCCGCGGCGGTCAGCTCGCCCGAGGGGGCCGGGGCGGCGGCCCCGCCCGAGTCGTGGTCGTCGGCCGCGGGGGCCTCGTCCTCCCGGTAGGTGCCCAGGCGGGGCTCGACGAACTTCTCGGTCACGAGCGTCGCGACCAGGGTCACCACGACGGTCGAGACGATCGAGAAGTAGAGGTTGCCCGTGATCGAGACGTGCTGCGCGGGGTCTGCGATCGACTCGTTGGTGATCTCGGCGAGCATGCCGTCGATCGGGGTGATGAGCAGGTTCACGCCGAACCCGCCGCCCACGCCCGCGAACGCCGCGGCCAGGCCCGCGAGCGGATGTCGGCCGAGCGTGTGGAACACCGCGGCGGCCAGCGGGATGAGGACCAGGTAGCCCGCATCGGTCGCGATCGAGGACAGCACGCCGAGGAACACCACGATGAGCGTGATGAAGCGCGCCGGCGTGACCTTGACGAGGCGCTTGATGAAGGCGCCGATCAGGCCGACCTCCTCGGCGAGACCCACGCCGATCATGGCGACCACGATCACGCCGACGACGCCGAACCCGTTGAAGTTCTCGACGGGCGACGTGAAGATGAACCGGATCCCGTCGGCGCTCAGGAGCGACTCGACCGAGACCGTGACCTGCTCCACGTGGGGGTCTTCGCTCTGGTAGGGCGCGTCCCCGATGAGCTCCTCGCCGCTCGGCTCGACCTGCTCGGCGACCTGCGCCTGGTCGAACGTGACCGAGGTCCCGGCGAGGTAGAACGCGTGCGAGAGCACGATGATGAGGGCGATGAGGCCCAGGAAGATGATGGCGGGGTGCGGGACCTTGTTCCCCACCCGCTCGATCCCGTCGAGCATGCGCTCGAGGGGGGTGCGACGTACGACCGCGGCTTCCGACATGTCGCCCTCTCGTGTCCCGATCGCCTCGTGCGGGGTGCGCGAGGACTCGGGGGTAAGTATTGCGAGGAGAACGTGTGGATGTGGGGTGAATCACCGCGAGCGGACGATCGAATGCCGGACGCGCGGGTGAGATCTGCGGGCCGTCGTCTAGCGTGGGTCCTGAAGGACGGTCGCGAGCGGGTGCCGAGAGGCGCCTCGTCGGCGGTCGCCCGGTGGGGCCGGACGGGCTCCGACGGGGCGTGACGAGGGCCGGTTCGACCACGGCGCTCGGTTCGCGTACAGTATTCCTTCGGTGGCAGGTGCCCACCCGATGATCTCTGCCTTCTGGGTAGGTTCGCGGGGTGGCGTCGATCACGAAGGGCAGTGGCGCAATTGGTAGCGCAGCGGTCTCCAAAACCGCAGGTTGCAGGTTCGAGCCCTGTCTGCCCTGCAAGGCGTCGTCCCCCACGGGGGCGTGCGCGTAGTCCGGTAACGGGTTACACCACGAAAGGTCAGCATCGGTTTCGGTTTCAACGTCACGTAGTGGGGATGAACAGTGAGCGAATCGCCATCTGAGGCGCTGGGTGCTGAGGGCGTGCGCGCCGGCGGTGACAAGAAGACGGGCGACGCGAAGAAGGGCAACATCTTCTCGCGGATCGCCCTGTTCGTCCGCCAGGTGATCGCCGAGCTCAAGAAGGTCGTCACCCCCACTCGTTCCGAGCTGATCACCTACACCACCGTCGTCCTCGTCTTCGTGGCCGTGGTCATGGCGTTCGTGACGGTGCTCGACTTCGGGATCGGCCAGGCCGTCCTGTGGGTCTTCGGGGACTGATTCCCGGAGGGCGCCTCGTGCCGCGAGCATCTCGCGGCACTGCACGAGTACGCGCCCGGAGCGCGAGGACCGTGAGCGGTCCCGTCAATAGCATGTTCGAGTAGTCAGTAGAAAGCAGGTTCGTTCGTGTCCCAGGAGTCGCTGGACCAGGCGGAGAACGTCGATCCCATCGAGCCCGTCGCCGAAGGCGCCGAGGTCGAGCTCGACGCACCCGAGGCTGCCATCGACGAGGTCGAGGCGGACGACGAGGAGCTGGGCACCGAGACGGACGAGGAGCCGGCCGAGGCCGACGACGAGCCCCGTGTCGACGAGGACGGCGACATCCTCGACGACCTCGACCCGGTCGAGGAGTTCAAGAAGGACCTGCGCACCAAGCCGGGCGACTGGTTCGTGATCCACTCCTACGCGGGCTACGAGAACCGTGTGAAGGCCAACCTGGAGAACCGCATCCAGAGCCTGAACATGGAGGACTTCATCTTCCAGATCGAAGTCCCCATGGAAGAAGTCGCGGAGATCAAGAACGCGCAGAAGAAGATCGTCCGTCGCGTCCGCATCCCCGGCTACGTCCTGGTCCGCATGGACCTGACCGACGAGTCGTGGGGCGCCGTACGTCACACGCCCGGTGTCACGGGCTTCGTGGGCCACACCCACCAGCCGGTGCCGCTGACGCTCGACGAGGTCTTCTCGATGCTCGCCCCGACGATCGAGCCCAAGGCCGAGGCCGGCAAGCCCGCCGCGTCGGCCAAGGCCCCCTTCGAGGTCGACTTCCAGGTCGGCGAGTCGGTCACCGTCACGGACGGTCCGTTCGACACGCTCCCCGCGACGATCTCCGAGATCAACGCCGAGGGCCAGAAGCTCAAGGTCCTCGTCTCCATCTTCGGCCGGGAGACCCCGGTCGAGCTGTCGTTCAACCAGGTCGCCAAGATCTGATCCTGCTCGACGGCAGCACCTGCAACCGGGTCATCGCCCACGGCGTCGGCCCAGACACAGAAAGCACGGAATCTCATGCCTCCCAAGAAGAAGGTCTCTGGGCTGATCAAGCTCCAGATCCAGGCCGGTGCAGCAACCCCCGCCCCGCCGATCGGCCCCGCGCTCGGTCAGCACGGCGTCAACATCATGGAGTTCTGCAAGGCGTACAACGCGGCGACCGAGTCGCAGCGCGGCAACGTCATCCCCGTGGAGATCACGGTCTACGAGGACCGCTCGTTCACCTTCATCACCAAGACGCCCCCGGCAGCCGAGCTCATCAAGAAGGCCGCCGGCGTGGACAAGGGTTCGCCCACCCCGCACACGGTCAAGGTCGCGAAGCTGACCTCCGCCCAGGTGCGCGAGATCGCTCAGACCAAGCTCGAGGACCTCAACGCGAACGACCTCGACGCTGCATCGCTCATCATCGCGGGCACCGCTCGCTCCATGGGCATCACGGTCGAAGGCTGACCCAGCTCCACCCCCAGCCTCCGGGCTGAACATCATTTTTCATGAGCCTGCCGGTCCTCGACCGGCAGGCAGTGGCAGGGTCCGCGCGGATCCGTAGACCACGACTGCTCGACAAGGAGAAGCAGATGGCAACGCGCAGCAAGGCATACCGCGCCGCCGCGGAGAAGATCGACCGCGACGAGCTCTACACCCCGCTCCAGGCGGTTCGTCTCGCCAAGGAGACGTCGCCCACCAAGTACGACGCGACCGTCGAGGTCGCCTTCCGTCTCGGTGTCGACCCTCGCAAGGCGGACCAGATGGTTCGTGGAACGGTCAACCTGCCTCACGGCACCGGTAAGACCGCCCGCGTCCTGGTCTTCGCGAACGGCGAGAAGGCGGAGCAGGCTCGTGCAGCCGGCGCCGACATCGTCGGTGGCGACGAGCTCATCGAGAAGGTCGCCGCTGGCTACACGGACTTCGACTCCGCCGTCGCGACGCCGGACCTGATGGGCAAGGTCGGTCGCCTCGGTAAGGTCCTCGGCCCCCGTGGTCTGATGCCGAACCCGAAGACCGGCACCGTGACCATGGACGTCGCGAAGGCCGTCGAGGACATCAAGGGCGGAAAGATCGAGTTCCGCGTCGACAAGCACTCGAACCTCCACTTCATCATCGGCAAGGTCTCGTTCGACGAGAAGGCGCTCGTGGAGAACTACGCAGCAGCGATCGAAGAGGTCCTGCGTCTGAAGCCGTCCTCCTCCAAGGGCCGCTACATCAGCAAGGCGACGCTCTCGACGACGATGGGCCCCGGCATCCCCGTGGACCCGTCCAAGGCGACGAAGCTCCTCGAGGACGACGCGGCCTGATCAGCCCGTTCTCTTCCTGACCGACGGCGTCTCTCCCCTCACGGGGAGGGGCGCCGTCGGTCTTTTCGTCGTCGGGCGCGACGGCCGCCGACGTGCCGGTCCGTGCGTGATGCCTGCCGTCGTCGGGCGTCGTTGAAATGTCCGGTATGTGCAGCAGGTGGCCCGATCCGCGGCCCGCGCGACGCAGACGTTCACGGCCCCGATCGTCCCGGTTCATCCCTGGTCTGCCTGGCGCGGTCAGAGTGATGCCTGTCTGGACAAGTGAGTCTCGCGGCTCGTCCGGACACCGCATCCATGACGTGCACCATGACGACTGAAGGGTTGGACATGCGCAAGATCGCACACCTGGCACTCGCCGGGTCGCTGGCAGCAGGGACGTTCCTCGTCCCGGCCGCCGCCTTCGCCGCCGACGGCGAAGCCCCCGTCCTGCAGGGAACTCGTACGGACAAGACCCTCGTGATCGGGCTCGACGGTGCTCGCCTCGACAAGATCGAGGCCGCCTCGACCCCCACCCTCCACGCGCTCATGCAGCGCGGGACCTCGGGTCACAGCCTCCTGTACGCCACGAGCGACGCCCCCGAGGTGAGCCAGCGCGGCGCCCAGACGGTGTCCGGCGCGGGCTGGTCGACGATCCTCACGGGCGTGTGGACTGACAAGCACAACGTCCGCGACAACACCTTCGCGGGCAAGAACTACGCGCAGTACCCGAGCTTCCTCGATCGCCTCGAGCAGGTCGACCCGAGCATCGCGACGTTCGCGGCCTCGACCTGGGCCCCGATCACGTCGTCGGCGAGCAACGGCGACATCGTCTCCGACGGGATCGACCTGCGCCTCGCGACGGGCTCGGACGTCAAGACCGAGCAGGCCGCGATCACCTACCTCGGGACGCAGAACCCCGACGTGGCGTTCCTCCACCTGGACGACATCGACGGCGCCGGTCACAGCCACGGCGCGGACGCGGTCCAGTACGCCGCCGAGCTCGAGGTCCAGGACGCACGCATCGGCCGCATCCTCGCCGCGATCGACGCGCGGCCCACGCGGGGGGCCGAGAGCTGGAACATCATCGTGACGGCCGACCACGGCCACCTGCCGAAGGGCGGGCACGGCGGCCGGGCGCAGACCGAGCGCGCGACGTTCGTCATCGCCGCGGGCGACGCCATCGAGCCGCGCGGTCGCCAGGAGAACCTCGCGATCACCGACATCGCGCCGACGGTCATGCGGCAGGCCGGTGTCGCGGTGGACCCTGCGTGGGGGCTCGACGGCACCCCGATCGGCGACGACGTCTCCGACGACTTCGACTCCCTGCGCCCCGCGCTCTCGGCCCGGGTCGACGAGACGGGCATCCCGGCCGGGACGCTCGGCTTCACGACGACGCCCCCGACGGGCTGGAGCGTCGACAACTCGGCCATGCCGTCGGGTGGCGTGACCGAGTGGCGCGGTTGGTCGTTCACGACCCAGACGTTCTGGTCGGCGGCCGAGGCGGGCCAGGCGCGGGAGAACTTCACGCGTGGGCGCGACGTGATCGCGGTTGCCGACTCGGACGAGTGGGACGACAAGGCCCACGGCGCGGGGAAGTTCGACTCGACGCTCGTCACGCCCGACTACGCGGTCGCGGGCAAGGAGCAGGCCGTGCTGACGTTCGAGCACTCGTACCGTCACGACCGCGTGCAGGTCGCGGAGGTCCTCGTGAGCTTCGACGGCGCCGCCCCGGTCCAGGTGGCCTCGTTCCCCGCGAGCGACAACGGGGAGCGCACGATCGTCACGGACGTCCCGGCCGGGGCGCGGACCGCGCAGTACCGCTTCCACTACAGCGGCACGAACGACTGGTTCTGGGCTCTCGACCAGGTGCGGTTCTCGGCGCAGGGCGAGACCGACCCCGCGGGGGCCGAGGGCATCGTGCTCGAGGCTGTCGTGGAGGAGGTCGTGACCGAGGGCAAGCTCTCGATGACCGTCGCTGGCGACGGCGCGCCCGTGCGGCTCGCGGGCGGGCTCGACGGCGACCACCTTGCCTACACCGCGGCGCTGCCCGTCGTGAGCGTCTCGGACACGCGACGTGACGCTGCGGGCTGGGCCGTCTCGGGCCAGTCGACCGCATTCTCGGCGGGTTCGACGACGTTCGGCGCGGACCGGCTCGGCTGGGCACCGCGCCTGGTCGTCGACAAGCCGGGCGTGACCGCCGGGCAGCGCATCGCCTCGGCGCAGGCCGGGGGAGCGGGGCTGTCGACGCCGCAGACCCTCGCCGGGGCCGACGCGATCGGCCGCAAGGGGACGAGCGACGTCACGGCCGACCTCGCTCTCGAGCTTCCGGCCGACACCGCTCCCGGCTCCTACGGAGCGACGCTGACGGTCTCGCTCTTCCCGGTCGACTGACGTCCCGCGCCGCGCGGCCGCTCGCCCACTTGCGGCCGGCAGCACGGAGCCGCCCGGCTCTCCTTCCCTGGGGGAGGAGAGCCGGGCGGCTCGGTCGTCACGGTGACGGTACCGCCGTCACCGGGGACGGGGACTCAGCAGGCGCCGAGGTCCTTCCACACGCCCCAGTCGCTCGGGGCGGGGGCGTCGCCGCGGGTCCACCACTTGGCCTGCCAGGTGTGGCCGTTGTGGGCGACGGTGTTGCCGCCGGTGTAGATGCTCGAGGCGTCCCACGCCGCGGCCGAGCAGGTGCCCGAGCTGCCCGTGCTGCCGCCCGTGGTCCCGCCGGTCGGGTCGGTGCTGCCGCCCGTGCTGCCGCCCGTCGGGTCGCCGCCCGTGCTGCCGCCGGCCGGGTCGGTCGTGCCGCCCGTGCTGCCGCCCGTCGGGTCGGTGCCGCCGCCGCCCGAGCCGGTGCCGAGGCGGGTGCCCACGGCGGCGGCGAGCGCGTAGTTGTTCTTCTTGTCCCAGTTGATCGACCAGGTCATGACGCCGCCGATCTTGCCGTACGGCGTGGCGGGCTTGAAGGTGCCGCAGCCCGTCCCGGTCTCGAGGCAGTCGACGGCCTTGATGACGTTGGCGATGGGCTGGTAGCCGCCGCCGGCAGCGGCCTGGACCGCGGGGACGCCGATGCCGACCTGGTCGGGGCGCAGGCCCATCTCGAGCTGGATGCAGCTGAGGGAGGTGAGGAAGTCGATGCTGCCCTGGCTGTAGACCTGCTGGTTGCAGCCCATCATGGCACCCGAGTTGTAGTACTGGGTGTTGACGATCGTCAGGATGTCCTTGATCGCGAGCGTGAGCTGGTAGTACCCCATCGAGGTGGCCTGGTAGTCGATGGTCTGCGGCGCCATCGCGATGATCAGGTTCGGTCCGGCCTTGGCCGAGAGCTGGTGCAGCGCGCTCGACATGTAGGTCGCGTTGATGCCGTGCTCGAGGTCGATGTCGACGCCGTCGAACCCGTACTCCTGCATGAGGCCGTACGCGGTGTCGGCGAAGTTCTTCGCCTCGGTCGCGTTGGAGACGATCACGTTCCCCTTCTCGCCTCCGACCGACAGGATGACCTTGCGGCCCTGTGCCCGGATCGCGGCGATGTCGGCCTTGAACTGGGGCACGGTGTACCCGTTGAGCTCGGCGCTCGACAGGTTGAACGTGATGCCACCGGGCGTGCCGGTCAGGTTGTCGGCGAACGCGACCGCGACGAGGTTGTAGGCAGCCGGGATGTCGCTGAGCGGCATGACGACCGAGCCGTTGTTGAAGTTGTGCCAGTAGCCCGTGAGCCACTGGTGGCCGGGGGCGGCTGCGGCGGCGACCGTCGCCGGCTGGGCGGCGGGCAGCGGTGCGGCCTGCGCGCTCGTGCCGGCGAGCGCGAGGCCGCCGAGCGCGACGGTCGCGGCGGTCAGCGCCGCGAGCAGACGGGCCGGACGGCGGGTGCCGTCGGCGGAGTGGCGAAGGGGTCTCACGTGTAGCTCCTCTAGCAGGGGGTCCGGGACGTCGTCGTCTCACCGGGACCGTCGGAGTGGACCGGTCGTGGTCGGTCAGGCCGACCGTACGTGACCCGGGTCACGCGTGTGATGAGGGATTCCACGACTCTCTGCGCGCGGCCCGTACGTGGATCCCCGTACGGGTCGCGTACCCGTAGAGGCTCTGCGAGCATGCCCGACGGCGCAGCGGGGGCCGGGGCCGCGCAGTCGCCCGAGATGTCGGCGGGATCGTTCGGGAAAGATCTCACGAGCGTGTATCAAACGCGACGAACCTCCCTCCCTCCCAGCAGGAAGAGGTCCGACGACCAGTCGGCCTGTCCGTCGAGAGTGCCGCGAGAGCGGGTCGGAGGGAGGTGCTGCTATGGCGGAAATGCTTGTCCCACCTGCACGAACACCTCTAGACTCGGGTTCCCCCGAAGTACCCGAGCACGACCGAGAGCAGACGGCGCACCCAGCCATGACACGGATCACCGAGGACGTCCCGGAAGTCGACGAACCGGAGGTGAGCCTCGGCGATCGAGCCGCGGCTGCTCTCCTCGACTATCGGGAGGGCAAGCACCAGGCACTGGCCGACTTCGTGAAGGAGGCGACCCCGCTGCTGTGGCACACGGCGCGGGCGCAGGGTGCCGACCGAGAGCACGCTGACGACGTGGTCCAGAACACCTGGATGGCGCTCGTGCGCAACGCTCACACCATCCAGGAGCCGCACGCGGTGCTCAAGTGGCTCCTCGTGACCGCCAAGCGCGGTGCGTGGGAGGTGGTCCGCAAGCAGCGCGACGACCAGAAGCGCCGCACCGAGCTTCCCGACGACCTGCTCGACGGACCCGTCGGCGCGCTGCCGTCCTCGGACCCCACCCCGGAGACCCAGGTCCTCGAGGTGGAGCGCGACCGCTTCCTGTGGCGCGCCGTCCTCCAGCTGCCGGACCGCTGCCAGCAGCTCCTCCGGCTGATCTCGTTGGCGGACCGCCCTGACTACAAGTACATCTCGAGCGCCATCGGCATGCCGGTGGGCAGCATCGGGTCCAACCGCGGGCGCTGCCTGGCCAAGCTCCGCGACATCATGGAAAGCGATCAGGGGGACAGGACATGGGAAACATCATGAGCGCGCCGATCGGATACAGCCCCGACGACCCGTTGGACACGGTCGACCTCGAGATCTTGGCGGATCTCGCTCGGATCAGCATGACGCTCGATCCGGTACCCGAGGGTCTCGTCGAGAGGTCGCTCTTCGCGATCACGCTGGCCGGCCTCGAGGCCGAGGTCATGGAGCTCGAGTACGTGCGCGTGCCGGAGATGTCCGTCCGCGGTGAGGCGCCGCCGGTCGAGGCGCGGACCATCACGTTCACGGCCGAGTCGCTGACCGTGATGATCACGCTCTCGACCCGGGACGACACCAGGATCAGGATCGACGGCTGGGCTGCGCCCGCCGGAGAGCTGACGGTCGAGCTGCACCGCCCGGACGGGATGGTCTCGACGACCACCGACGAGGACGGCCGATTCGTGTTCGAGGACGTCGCCCCCGGCCCGGCGAGCCTCCTGCTGCGGACCCCCGGTGCGGACGGCGGCGCAGTGACCACGCCCATCATCGAGCTGTAGCGATCTCGCGACATCTTCTTCACGCGCCGGCGGCCCACCCCTCGGCGGTAGTCCCCTTCGTGCATTGGAGCACCGATGAGTGAGACCCCAGAGCAGTCGGCCACGCCACCCGTCCCGCCGGGCGGACGGCCCTTCGGGGACCGGCCGAACCGGCTGCAGTGGCGAACGCGGACTCTCGACCCGATCACCGCGCCGCGTCGGGCCGGGCAGTCCTCGCCGCACCCCACGTGGTACGTGGGGGACCGGGTCCTGGTTCCGGAGTCTCCGGACGACCTGACCGGCAACCGTTCGCTGCGGTGGCTCGAGGAGGCTGCGGAGAAGTTCGACCTGACGGTCGAGGTCGAGGAGGCCAGCAAGGCCGACGCGGAGCTCATCACCCGGGCGAGGCTCGATCGTGAGACGACCCGCGACCTGCGACGCGTGTTCGGGCTCTCGGCTCGCCTGCGGCAGAAGGGCGGCAGCGAGGGGGAGCTCCCGGACGCGTGGAAGGTGATCGAGAAGCTCGGCGGGCGCCTGTGCCCGGACGACAAGTGCAGCCCACGGGTGGGCCTCGACCACATGATCGCGCCGTCGGCGGGACCGGCCATCGGTGGCCAGCCGTACACGCAGCCCTTCCCGTACACCCAGCCGTTCCCCTACACGCAGCCCTTCCCGTACACGCAGCCCTTCCCGTACACCCAGCCCTTCCCCTACACGCAGCCGTTCCCGGTCACGGGTACCGCAGAGTACGCAGC
This sequence comes from Oerskovia enterophila, assembly GCF_001692445.1. Taxonomy (GTDB): domain Bacteria; phylum Actinomycetota; class Actinomycetes; order Actinomycetales; family Cellulomonadaceae; genus Oerskovia; species Oerskovia enterophila. The sequence goes on from NZ_MAQA01000006.1 coordinate 17,864, forward strand.
CCCCGGCTCGGGCGGCCGGACCCCGGTGAACTGGGTAGGGCCCGTCCCAACGCGTCGCCTGGCGGTCGGAGACGACGAGTACACGGCGGCCGACGGGACGCGTCGACCCGTGGTCGCGGTCCTGGACACCGGCGTGGGGGCGCATCCTTGGTTCGACGCGTCCCTCGAGTCGCGCGGGACGATCGTGGTGCGGGACCCCGAGCTGCTCGGAGAGCCGCTGTCCGTGCTGCCGGAGACGGAGTACGAGTACGAGGACCCGGAGATCGGTGGCGTGTCGATCTCTCCCTTGACGGGCCCGCTCGACCCTGTCGCCGGGCACGGAACCTTCATCGCCGGCCTCGTCCACCAGAAGTGCCCTGATGCGGTCATCCTGGCCCCTCGCCTCTACGGCGGTGCCGGGGTCATCCCGGAGCGAGACCTCCTGCGCTCGCTGCGCCGGGTGCTTCTCTGGCACGTGCTCGGACTCGTCGGTCGGAAGGGCTACTCCCCGATCGATGTCCTGGTGCTCTCGCTCGGGTACTACCACGAGCGACCCGAGGACGCGGACTTCGACGCCCCGTTCGGCACCGTCCTGCGGGCGCTCCGGCGCTACGGGGTGCTGGTCGTCGTCTCGTCCGGGAACGACGGGCAGACGAGGCCGAGCTATCCCGCGGCCTTCGCACCGAGGATCGATCGTCGACAGACGCCGCCCGTACCGCTCCCGGGCGTCGCTCTCCTGAAGGACGAGCCGCCCGTGCTCACGGTCGGGGCCCTGAACCCGGACGGGACGACCGCCCTGTTCAGCAACGACGGGCCCTGGGTCACCTGCGTGCGTCCCGGGGCGGCGCTCGTCTCGACCGCTCCGACGACCATGGACGGCGCGGTAGCCCCCACCCGTTGGCTCAAGGAGCTCTGGTCGGAGGGCAACCGCGCCACGATCGACCCGGAGGGCTTCCAGGGTGGGTTCGCGAGCTGGAGCGGCACGTCGTTCGCAGCCCCCGTGCTGGCCGGCGAGCTCGCGTCCTACCTGCTGGACGACTCCGCGGCGGACCCGACGTCACCGAGCGCGCTGGTACCGGGTGAAGGAGCTCCGGGACGCTGCGCGTGGCTGTGGGAGTCCATTACCCTGGCCACTGGACTGGTCCCCACGGAGGTGACCGCGGAATGAGGTGACGGCGTGACGCGCAGCGTTGGTCAGACCCTGCGCGCACGCCTCGAGTTCGCGTCGGCCACCAATGCCCGGGGACGTCACGCCAGGGCCGCTCAGCTCTACCGCACTCTCCTCGCGGACCTCGAGGAGCCGGCCTTCGCGACGGACCCGGACAAGAGCTACGCGCACGTCCGGGCGCTCATCGGTCTGGCGATCTCCAGGTTCGAGTACGAGGGCGATGTCGACCGGTCGCTGGATCTCCTCGAGGAGGCCCGGGCGTGGGTCGAGGCCCACGGGCCCGAGGACCTCCAGCTCGTGGTCGGCGGGCAGCGCGGTCTGCTCCGGCTGCGCACCGGACGGGTCGTCGAGGCGGTCGAGGAGATGGATGCCGCTGCTCGATTCATCGACGTGGCCCGCCCGCTCGATGCCGCGGTCCTCCTCCTCAACCGGGGGTCGCTGCACCTCGAGCTGGGCAACCTTGGTCGGGCCGAGTCGGACCTCGCCGAGGTGGTCCGTCGTGCGGAGGACCTGGGCGATGCGCTGCTCGCGTCCAAGGCGCAGCACAACCTCGGATACGCCAAGTACCTCGGGGGCGACCTGCCGAGCGCTCTGCGTGACATGGAGGAAGCCGAGAGAGGCGCTCCCGACCGGCACGCGTCGGTCGGTCTCATCGACAAGGCCCAGGTTCTTCTGGAGGCAGGACTGCTCTCGGACGCGGACGCGACGCTCGCCGAGGCGCGCGAGCACCTGGCCCGCAACCGGATGGTCCGGGACGTCGCCGAGGTCGAGCTCTTGCGCGCTCAGTGCCTCGTGGGGTTGCGCCGCTACGCGGAGGCGCAGCGTCAGGCCCGTGCTGCAGCGGCCCGGTTCGACCGCATCGGCAACGATCCCTGGGCTGCACGGGCTCGGGTGGCCGAGCTCCAGGCGCGGCTGGCCGAGGACCGGTCGGTCGGCGTCTCGATCGGCGTGGCCCGGCGGAGGGCCGCTCGCGCGCTCGCGCTCGCAGACGTCGGGACGTCGCTCGGCGCGGCCGTCGGCCGGGGGGTGACCGTGCCCGCCCAGCTCCTGGCTGCCGAGTGGTTCCTCGCGGCGAAGGACCCTGCGGGCGCGCGCTCGGTCCTCTCTCAGGTGCCGGGTCACCTCGGACGTGTGGCGCTGCCGCTGCGTCTGCAGCACCAGGCCGTGACCGCCCAGCTCGCGTTCGCCGCGGGTGAGCGCGGAGCGGCGCTGCGTGCGGTGCGCCGGGGCCAGCGCATGCTCGCCGAGCACCGGGAGGGGGTGGGGTCCGTCGACGCCATCACAGCCTCGGCGGTGCACGGCGTACGCCTGGGGCACGTGGACGTGGCCGCGGCCCTTCGCACCGGACGTGCCTCCGCGCTCCTCGACGCCGTCGAGCGTGGGCGCGCGACCGTCGCCGGCAGCGGGAGGGTCCGGCCACCGTCGGACGTCGAGTCCGCCGAGCTCCTCACTCGCGCACGCCAGGAGATCGAGTCGGCCAGGCTCCTGGGAGCGAACCCCTCGGGCGAACGTCTGGAACGTCGACGTACGCACCTGAGCGAGGCCCGTCGGTTGCAGGAGGCCGCGAGACGTCGGGCCTGGCAGGAGGGAGGGGGAGCCGCGACGCCGACCGCCGTCACCGCCCGTCGCCTGCGCAGCGCCTTGACGTCGACGAGCTCGTCGACGGTCGTCGCGGACTTCGTGGTCGCGGACGAGTCGCTCCGTGTGCTGCGTGCGGACGCATCTGGTCTGAGCATGGTCCGACTGGCGCCGATGGCGGAGATCAGTGAACGGATCCGACGCACCCGGGCAGACCTCGACGTCCTGGCGAACGACCTGATCCCCGCCCCCATGCGCGCAGCGGCCCGAGCCTCGCTCGAGCGCGGCCTCGCCTGGCTCGATCGCGAGCTCCTCGCCCCGATCGACGCGCAGGGCGACCTGCACGTCGCCGCTCGCGACCTTCTCCTGGCCGTCCCGTGGTCGTCGCTCCCGTCCAGGGTCGGTCGCCGGACCTGGGTCAACTCCTGGATCGACCTGCAGGAGGCAGCCCCTGTACCGGCCGATCCGGACGTGGTGGTCGTGGCCGGACCCGGCTTGCGCGCGGCCGAGGCGGAGGCCGAGGCAGTGGCCGGCGCGTGGGGCAGCGCGACGCTCCTGTCCGGTGAGGACGCGACGTGCGCGGCGACGATCGAGCGGCTTCCCGGGGCGGGGGTCGTCCACCTCGCGACGCACGGCAAGCACGAGACCGACAACCCGTTGTTCTCGTCGTTGCGGCTCGCCGACGGTCCCTTGTTCGCCCACGAGCTCGACGGGGTGGACCTCCGAGGTGCCGTCGTCGTCCTCTCGGCGTGCGAGGCAGGTCTGTCGTCGGTCCGGATCGGTGGCGAGCCGCTCGGCCTCACGAGCGTCCTGCTCCGGCTCGGGGCGAGGGCCGTCGTCGCGAGCGTCGCTCCGCTGCGCGACGACGTCGCCGCACGGGTCATGCCCGAGTTCCACGGTGAGCTGCGCGCGGGAGCGACACCGGGAGAGGCGCTCGCGACGGCCGTCGCGAGCGAGGACGAGCCGGTGCCCCTCGTCTGCTTCGGGCCGCTCGCGCTCTGAGGCGTGCGCGTTCGGTGCGCCGCGCGCCCGAGCCGCCCGGAGAGCGCGGCGCCGTCGGGCCGGATTTGGACCACACGCCCGCGTCACGTACTCTGTTCCAGTACCCAAGACCGCCGGTCGTACCGTCCTGCCCGCTGACTCGTCAGCTGCAGTCCGGACCGAAGTCCCGCAGAAGTGCGGAGGCCAGCGCAGGTGAGAGTTCACGGAGCGGGCGAGAGCCTGCACTTCGAGCCCCGCGCCTGCGCGGGGCTCTTCTCGTCTCCGCAGGACCTCACCCCCCAGGGCCCCCGCCCTGCGGAGACCGGTGGCACCACCACCGGAAGGATTGCCATGGCGAGGCCGGACAAGGCAGCCGCAGTCGCAGAGCTCACGGAGAACTTCCGCGAGTCGAACGCGGCCGTGCTGACCGAGTACCGCGGGCTCACCGTCGCGCAGCTCAAGCAGCTGCGTCGGTCGCTCAGCGGCAACGCAACCTACGCCGTGGTGAAGAACACGCTGACCGCCATCGCGGCCAAGGAAGCCGGCATCGAGATCGACGCCGACTTCAAGGGCCCCTCGGCCATCGCCTTCGTGACCGGTGACCCGGTCGAGGCGGCCAAGGGCCTGCGTGACTTCGCCAAGGCGAACCCCGCACTGGTCATCAAGGGCGGTGTCCTCGACGGACGCTCCCTGACCGCTGCGGACATCACCAAGCTCGCGGACCTCGAGTCCCGCGAGGTCCTGCTGGCCAAGCTGGCCGGCGCGTTCAAGCAGCCGCTCTACCAGGCGGCATACCTGTTCAACGCGCCCGCCTCGCAGGCCGTTCGCACCATCGATGCCCTGCGCCTCAAGCAGGAATCGGAGAGCGCTGCAGCCTGACCCTCCTCGGAGGATCACGCAGCACGCACACACCCCCTCTGCTTCCAGCAGGGCTCTGTGGATCGTTGACAGGGCCGCTGCCGAGCACCAACCGAAAGGACCGCCATCATGGCGAAGCTCAGCACCGAAGAGCTCATCGAGCAGTTCAAGGGCCTCTCCCTCATCGAGCTCTCTGAGTTCGTGAAGGCGTTCGAGGACGCTTTCGAGGTCACCGCAGCCGCTCCGGCTGCCGTCGCCGTTGCAGGCCCCGCGGCCGCTGCCGCCGAGGAGGTCGAGGAGAAGACGGAGTTCGACGTCATCCTCGAGGCTGCCGGCGACAAGAAGATCCAGGTCATCAAGGAGGTGCGTGCCCTCACGAGCCTCGGCCTGAAGGAGGCCAAGGACCTCGTTGACGGCGCCCCCAAGCCCGTCCTGGAGAACGTCGCCAAGGACGCTGCTGACAAGGCCAAGGCTGCCCTCGAGGGCGCCGGCGCAACCGTCACCGTCAAGTGATCACTGCCCTTCGGGGCGGTAATCGCATGACAGGTCGCCTCGCGCGACCTGACAGGTAGCACAGGCGACGAGGCCCGCACCCTCCGGGGTGCGGGCCTCTCGTCGCTTGTGCGTCTCCCGGCCCGACGCCGGAGCCCACCTTCCAGGAGAAGGTGACCGGCGCCGTCGGGCAGGGAATTTTTCGTGTTCTTGGGCGGCATATGGCGGCCACCGAGAAGATGTCCTCACCGGTCCGGTGGGGGAGTGGAACGCGGCTCGACAACGGTCTTGACAGGCCGTGATTTGGCGTCGCTGGACACGCTTGACCGGGCCGGGTATGCTAGCGCTTTGCGCTCGCGTGTGCCCTCGGCACCCTCTGAACTGCCCGAACCGTCTCCGGTGTGCGTCCATCGTGCACCACGGCAGCCTCAGGGGGAAGAGGTCCTCCAGCCACGCAGCGTACAGCGTGCAATCGATCTGCAGGGAAGGACCCCTCTTGGCTGCCTCGCGCACCCCTTCTGCTCCGTCCGCCGACGCTATCGCGAACCGCACCGCTTCCCGGCGCGTCTCTTTCGCCAAGATCTACGAGCCTCTCGAGGTGCCCGACCTGCTCGGGCTCCAGACGGAGAGCTTCGACTGGCTGCTCGGCAACCCGGCGTGGCGCGCACGCGTCGACGCCGCGGCTGCTGCCGGTCGCCAGGACGTCCCCGCGACGTCGGGTCTCGAGGAGATCTTCGAGGAGATCTCCCCGATCGAGGACTTCGGCTCCTCCATGTCTCTCTCCTTCTCGAACCACCGTTTCGAGCCCCCGAAGTACACGGCCGAGGAGTGCAAGGAGAAGGACTTCACCTTCGCCGCGCCGCTCTTCGTCACCGCGGAGTTCGTGAACTACAACACCGGTGAGATCAAGAGCCAGACCGTCTTCATGGGCGACTTCCCGCTCATGACCGCGCGCGGCACCTTCATCATCAACGGCACCGAGCGCGTCGTCGTCTCGCAGCTCGTCCGTTCGCCCGGCGTGTACTTCGAGCGCCAGGCCGACAAGACGAGCGACAAGGACATCTACTCCGCGAAGATCATCCCGTCGCGCGGTGCGTGGCTGGAGTTCGAGATCGACAAGCGTGACGCCGTGGGCGTCCGCGTCGACCGCAAGCGCAAGCAGTCCGTCACGGTGCTGCTCAAGGCCCTCGGCGTGACCGAGTCGCAGATCCGCGAGGAGTTCGCGGACTTCCCGGCCGTGCTCGACACGCTCGAGAAGGACCACGTCCACACCGAGGAAGAGGCGCTCGTCGACCTCTACCGCAAGATCCGCCCGGGCGAGCCGCCCACGGTCGAGGCCGGCCGCTCGCTCCTCGAGAACTTCTACTTCAACCCCAAGCGCTACGACTTCGCGAAGGTCGGCCGCTACAAGGCGAACAAGAAGCTCGGCGTCGACGCACCCCTCGCGGACTCCACGCTGTCCGTCACGGACATCGTCGCGACGATCAAGTACCTCGCGGCCCTCCACGCAGAGGTCACGACGCTCCCCGGCACGCGTGCCGGCGAGCCCGTCGAGATCCGCGTCGAGACCGACGACATCGACCACTTCGGCAACCGTCGTATCCGCGCCGTGGGCGAGCTCATCCAGAACCAGGTGCGCACCGGTCTCTCGCGCATGGAGCGCGTCGTGCGCGAGCGCATGACGACCCAGGACGTCGAGGCGATCACGCCGCAGACCCTGATCAACATCCGCCCCGTGGTGGCGTCGATCAAGGAGTTCTTCGGCACCTCGCAGCTGTCGCAGTTCATGGACCAGAACAACCCGCTCGCCGGCCTGACGCACAAGCGTCGTCTGTCCGCGCTGGGCCCGGGTGGTCTGTCCCGTGACCGCGCCGGCATGGAGGTCCGTGACGTCCACCCGTCGCACTACGGCCGCATGTGCCCCATCGAGACCCCTGAAGGCCCGAACATCGGTCTGATCGGATCGCTCGCCTCCTACGGCCGGATCAACCCGTTCGGGTTCATCGAGACGCCGTACCGCAAGGTCGAGAACGGCAAGGTCTCCGACGAGGTCGTCTACCTGACGGCCGACGACGAGGACCGCTATGTCATCGCCCAGGCGAACACCGAGCTCAACGTGGACGGCTCGTTCCGTCAGGAGCGCGTCCTGGTCCGTACCAAGGGTGGCGAGACGGCTGACGTCCTCGGCACCGAGGTCGACTACATGGACGTCTCGCCGCGCCAGATGGTGTCGGTCGCGACCGCCCTCATCCCGTTCCTCGAGCACGACGACGCCAACCGCGCACTCATGGGTGCCAACATGCAGCGTCAGGCCGTGCCCCTGGTCCGTTCCGAGGCCCCGCTCGTCGGGACCGGCATGGAGCGTCGTGCAGCCATCGACGCCGGTGACGTCATCGTCGCCACCAAGCCCGGTGTCGTGACCGAGGTCTCGGCCGACATGATCGTCGTCGCCAACGACGACGCGACCACGACGAGCTACCGCGCGGCCAAGTTCCGCCGCTCGAACCAGGGCACGTCGTACAACCAGCGCGTCGTCGTCGACGAGGGCGCACGCGTCGAGGTCGGCTCCGTGCTGGCCGACGGCCCGGCGACCGACGAGGGCGAGCTCTCGCTCGGCCGCAACCTGCTGGTCGCGTTCATGTCCTGGGAAGGCCACAACTACGAGGACGCGATCATCCTGTCGCAGCGCCTCGTGCAGGACGACGTCCTGTCCTCGATCCACATCGAGGAGCACGAGGTCGACGCCCGCGACACGAAGCTCGGCCCCGAGGAGATCACGCGGGACATCCCGAACGTCTCCGAGGACGTCCTGGCGGACCTCGACGAGCGCGGAGTCATTCGCATCGGCGCAGAGGTCGGCGCGGGCGACGTGCTCGTCGGCAAGGTCACGCCCAAGGGCGAGACCGAGCTGACCCCCGAGGAGCGCCTGCTGCGCGCCATCTTCGGCGAGAAGGCCCGCGAGGTCCGCGACACGTCGCTCAAGGTTCCCCACGGCGAGTCCGGCACCGTCATCGGCGTCCGCGAGTTCAACCGTGAGGACGGCGACGAGCTGCCCGCCGGCGTCAACCAGCTGGTCCGCGTCTACATCGCGCAGCGACGCAAGATCACGGACGGCGACAAGCTCGCCGGCCGTCACGGCAACAAGGGTGTCATCTCGAAGATCCTCCCGGTCGAGGACATGCCCTTCCTCGAGGACGGCACCCCTGTGGACGTCATCCTCAACCCGCTGGGTGTCCCCGGTCGTATGAACGTCGGCCAGGTCCTCGAGACCCACCTCGGGTGGGTCGCCAAGCAGGGCTGGGACATCTCGCAGACGGACGGCGCAGCAGGCGAGGGCGACCTCTCCTGGAAGGAGCGCCTCCCCGTCGTCGCGGCATCGTCCGAGCCCGGTCGCCCCGTGGCCACCCCGGTCTTCGACGGCCTCGAGGAGGAGGCCCTCACGGGTCTGCTCTCCACGACGCTGCCGAACCGTGACGGCAACCGCATGGTCGGGCGCGACGGCAAGGCCCGTCTGTTCGACGGCCGCTCCGGCGAGCCGTTCCCGGAGCCGGTCTCCGTGGGCTACATGTACATCCTGAAGCTCCACCACCTGGTGGACGACAAGATCCACGCCCGCTCGACCGGTCCGTACTCCATGATCACGCAGCAGCCGCTGGGTGGTAAGGCGCAGTTCGGTGGACAGCGTTTCGGCGAGATGGAGGTGTGGGCGCTCGAGGCTTATGGCGCGGCGTACACCCTCCAGGAGCTGCTGACGATCAAGTCCGACGACGTCCCGGGCCGTGTCAAGGTCTACGAGGCGATCGTCAAGGGCGAGAACATCCCCGACTCGGGCATCCCGGAGTCCTTCAAGGTTCTCCTCAAGGAGATGCAGTCGCTGTGCCTGAACGTCGAGGTGCTCTCCAGCGACGGTGTCTCCATCGAGATGCGTGAGTCGGACGACGACGTGTACCGCGCTGCCGAGGAGCTCGGCATCGACCTCTCGCGTCGCCCCAACGCAGCATCCAGCATCGACGAGATCTGATCTCGGAAGCGGTGGGGGCGTTCGTGACGAACGACCGCCCCCACCGCCACCCGACACTCTGTAGCACCTCCACCGCGCCGGCCGGGACGAACCCCGGACAGGCCGGCAGACGAAGGAAGTAGGACCACCTTGCTCGACGTCAATGTCTTCGACGAGCTGCGTATCGGACTGGCCACGGCAGACGACATCCGTGACTGGTCTCACGGCGAGGTCAAGAAGCCTGAGACCATCAACTACCGCACCCTCAAGCCGGAGAAGGACGGGCTCTTCTGCGAGAAGATCTTCGGTCCCACCCGTGACTGGGAGTGCTACTGCGGCAAGTACAAGCGCGTGCGCTTCAAGGGCATCATCTGCGAGCGCTGCGGCGTCGAGGTGACGCGCTCGAAGGTGCGCCGCGAGCGCATGGGCCACATCGAGCTCGCCGCTCCTGTCACGCACATCTGGTTCTTCAAGGGTGTGCCCTCCCGCCTCGGTTACCTCCTCGACCTCGCGCCGAAGGACCTCGAGAAGGTCATCTACTTCGCCGCGTACATGATCACGTCGGTCGACGTCGAGGGCCGTCAGGAAGACCTCCCCAACCTCCAGAACGAGATCGACCTGGAGAAGAAGGAGATCACGGACCGTCGCGACAACGACATCAACACCCGTGCCCAGAAGCTCGAGGCCGACCTGGCCGCGCTCGAGGCCGAGGGCGCTCGCGCCGACGCCCGCCGCAAGGTCCGCGACTCGGCCGAGCGCGAGATGGCGGCGATCCGCAAGCGTTCCGACGCCGAGCTCGACCGCCTGGACCAGGTCTGGGACCGCTTCAAGAACCTCAAGGTCGCCGACCTCGAGGGCGACGAGATGCTGTACCGCGCCCTCCAGGACCGCTACGGCAACTACTTCGAGGGCTCGATGGGCGCCGCGGCGATCCAGAAGCGCCTCCAGGACTTCGACCTGGCGGCCGAGGCGGATCTCCTGCGCGAGATCATCCGCTCGGGCAAGGGCCAGAAGAAGACCCGTGCGCTCAAGCGCCTCAAGGTCGTCAACGCGTTCCTGACGACCACGAACTCGCCCACGGGCATGGTGCTGGACGCCGTCCCGGTCATCCCGCCGGACCTGCGCCCCATGGTGCAGCTCGACGGTGGCCGCTTCGCGACCTCGGACCTGAACGACCTGTACCGCCGCGTGATCAACCGGAACAACCGCCTCAAGCGTCTTCTCGACCTGGGTGCGCCGGAGATCATCGTCAACAACGAGAAGCGCATGCTGCAGGAGGCTGTGGACTCGCTCTTCGACAACGGCCGTCGTGGTCGCCCGGTCACGGGCCCCGGCAACCGTCCGTTGAAGTCGATCTCCGACATGCTCAAGGGCAAGCAGGGTCGATTCCGTCAGAACCTGCTCGGCAAGCGTGTCGACTACTCGGGCCGTTCGGTCATCGTGGTCGGCCCGCAGCTCAAGCTGCACCAGTGCGGTCTGCCCAAGCAGATGGCCCTCGAGCTCTTCAAGCCGTTCGTGATGAAGCGCCTCGTGGACCTGAACCACGCGCAGAACATCAAGAGCGCCAAGCGCATGGTCGAGCGCGCGCGCCCGGTCGTGTGGGACGTCCTCGAAGAGGTCATCACCGAGCACCCGGTGCTGCTCAACCGTGCACCGACGCTGCACCGTCTCGGTATCCAGGCGTTCGAGCCCCAGCTGGTCGAGGGCAAGGCCATCCACCTGCACCCGCTCGTGTGTGCCGCGTTCAACGCGGACTTCGACGGTGACCAGATGGCCGTGCACCTGCCGCTGTCGGCCGAGGCCCAGGCCGAGGCCCGCATCCTCATGCTCTCGAGCAACAACATCCTGAAGCCGTCGGACGGCCGTCCGGTGACCATGCCCTCGCAGGACATGATCATCGGCCTGTACCACCTGACGAACGACAAGAAGGATGCCAAGGGTGCAGGGCGTGCGTTCAGCTCCGTCGCCGAGGCCATCATGGCCTTCGACGGTGGGACGCTGGACCTGAACGCCGAGGTCAGCATCCGCATGGACGGCCTCGTCTTCGCCGAGGGCGACGCCCCCGAGGGCTTCGTCCCGGGCGAGCCGTTCGTCTTCGCGACGACGCTCGGCCGCGCGCTCTTCAACGAGACGCTCCCGGTCAGCTACGGCTACGTCAACGGGATCGTCGACAAGAAGAAGCTCTCGACGATCGTCAACGAGCTCGCCGAGACCTACCCCAAGGTCGAGGTCGCTGCCTCGCTCGACGCCCTCAAGGAGGCCGGCTTCCGCTGGGCCACCCGTTCGGGTGTCACCATCGCGATCTCCGACGTCGCGACGCCGAGCGAGAAGGCCGCGATCCTGGAGGAGCACGAGGCTCGTGCGCTCAAGGTCCAGCAGGAGTACGAGCGTGGTCTGATCACGGACGACGAGCGCCGTCAGGAGCTCATCGAGATCTGGACCCAGGCCACCGACAAGGTCGCCACCGCGATGCGCGCGAGCTTCCCCGAGCGCAACACCGTCTACACGATGGTCGGCTCGGGTGCTCGTGGTAACTGGATGCAGGTCCGTCAGATCGCCGGTATGCGCGGCCTCGTGGCGAACCCGAAGGGTGAGATCATCCCTCGCCCGATCAAGTCCAACTACCGTGAGGGCCTCTCGGTCCTCGAGTACTTCATCGCGACGCACGGTGCCCGTAAGGGCCTCGCCGACACCGCCCTGCGTACGGCCGACTCGGGTTACCTGACCCGTCGTCTGGTCGACGTGTCGCAGGACGTCATCGTCCGCGAGGAGGACTGCGGCACCGAGCGTGGTCTGACGCTGCCCGTCGGGGAGAAGATCGGCGACCGCCTGGTCCGTCACGACAAGGTCGAGACGAGCATCTACTCCCGCACGCTGGCCTCCGACGTGCAGGACGCCGACGGCAACCTCATCGCCAAGGGTGGGGAGGACGCCGGTGACCTGGTCATCGACGCGCTCCTCGCTGCCGGGATCGACACGGTCAAGGTCCGCTCGGTCCTGACCTGCGAGTCCCGCGTCGGTACGTGCGCCAAGTGCTACGGCCGTTCGCTGGCCACGGGCAAGCTCGTCGACATCGGCGAGGCCGTCGGCATCATCGCGGCCCAGTCGATCGGTGAGCCCGGCACCCAGCTGACGATGCGTACGTTCCACACCGGTGGTGTGGCCTCCGCGGACGACATCACGCAGGGTCTGCCCCGTGTGACCGAGCTCTTCGAGGCACGTACCCCGAAGGGTGAGGGCCCCATCGCGGAGTTCTCGGGTCGGATCACGATCGACGAGGCGGAGCGCACGCGCCGCATCGTCCTGACCCCCGACGACGGCTCGGAAGAGCTCGCCTACCCGGTGACGAAGCGTTCGCGCCTCCTCGTCAGCGACGGCGACCACGTCGAGGTCGGTACCCAGCTGGTCCAGGGTGCGGTCGACCCCAAGAAGGTCCTGCGCATCCTCGGCCCCCGTGCCACCCAGAAGCACCTGGTGGACGAGGTCCAGGAGGTCTACCGCTCCCAGGGCGTGGACATCCACGACAAGCACATCGAGGTCATCGTGCGGCAGATGCTGCGTCGCGTGACCGTGCTGGACTCGGGCGACTCGCAGCTGCTCCCGGGCGAGCTGGCCGAGCGTGGACGTTTCGAGGACCTCAACCGTCGGGCCGTGGCGGAGGGTGGCCAGCCGGCCTCCGGCCGTCCCGAGCTCATGGGGATCACGAAGGCGTCGCTCGCGACCGACTCGTGGCTCTCGGCGGCCTCCTTCCAGGAGACGACGCGCGTCCTCACCGAGGCAGCGATGAGCGGTCGTCGTGACCCGCTCCTCGGCCTCAAGGAGAACGTCATCCTCGGTAAGCTCATCCCGGCCGGTACGGGTCTGCCCCGCTACCGCAACGTCGAGGTCGAGCCCACCGAGCAGGCCAAGACCGAGCTCTACCCGAGCTTCGGCTACGACGAGATCGACTTCCAGGGGCTCGGCATGGGCTCCGGCGAGGCGATCCCGCTCGAGGACCTGGACTTCGGCGACTACCGCTGATCCTGTCCCCGCAGCCCGGCGACGTCTCGTCGTCGGGCCGCGGGGGAGCGAGTAGCACAGGGGGTGGTCGTGGCGCGTTCGACGCGCCGCGACCACCCCCTCTCGCTTTGACTACCTGCCAACTGGCAGGTATCGTGAATGACCGTGCCCGCGCCGTCGGGCTCGCTGTGGTGTTCTCCAGCGAGCCGATGTGAGTGCGCGAGCATTCCGGTCCCTGTGTTCCTCGGATGATCCGTGGTTCGGGGCCCGGACCATCGAGCCGGTGGTACGTGGCGATTGCGACGCTCTGCGTCGCAGGTGCCGTTTGCCGTCGGCGCCCACAGCCCGTAGACCACCGCCGGGGTTCGCCCCGGTCCAGCTCGAGAAGACACGGAGACGTAGTGCCTACGATCCAGCAGCTCGTCCGCAAGGGGCGGACCTCGAAGGTCGGGAAGTCCAAGACTCCCGCCCTCAAGGGTTCCCCGCAGCGGCGTGGTGTGTGCACGCGTGTGTACACCACCACCCCCAAGAAGCCGAACTCCGCACTGCGCAAGGTCGCACGCGTGAAGCTGTCCTCGCAGGTCGAGGTCACCGCGTACATCCCCGGTGTCGGCCACAACCTCCAGGAGCACTCCATCGTGCTCGTCCGCGGCGGCCGTGTGAAGGACCTCCCCGGTGTCCGCTACAAGATCGTCCGTGGCGCACTCGACACCCAGGGCGTCAAGAACCGCAAGCAGGCTCGCAGCCGCTACGGCGCCAAGAAGGAGAAGAGCTAATGCCTCGTAAGGGCCCCGCCCCGAAGCGGCCGCTCATCGTCGACCCTGTCTACGGTTCCCCGGTCGTCACGCAGCTCATCAACAAGGTCCTCTTGGACGGCAAGAAGTCGACCGCCGAGGCGATCGTCTACGGTGCCCTCGAGGGTGTCCGCGCGAAGACCGACGGCGACCCCGTCGTCGTCCTCAAGCGTGCGCTCGAGAACGTGCGCCCGGCCCTCGAGGTCCGCTCTCGCCGTGTCGGTGGCGCGACCTACCAGGTCCCCGTCGAGGTGCGCCCCACGCGTTCCACGACGCTCGCGCTGCGCTGGCTCACGGACTACTCGCGCGCCCGTCGCGAGAAGACCATGACCGAGCGCCTCATGAACGAGATCCTCGACGCGAGCAACGGCCTCGGTGCCGCGGTCAAGCGTCGCGAGGACATGCACAAGATGGCCGAGTCCAACAAGGCCTTCGCGCACTACCGCTGGTAGTCCGACCGACCGGCCCTGGGGGTTCACCCCCGGGGCCGTCGGCGGGTCCAGCCGGCCTCTCGGTCGAAGCATCGCCCCCGACTCAACCCACACAAAGGGGAAGTACCCGTGGCACACGACGTGCTGACCGACCTGAACAAGGTCCGCAACATCGGCATCATGGCCCACATCGATGCCGGTAAGACCACGACCACCGAGCGCATCCTGTTCTACACCGGGGTGAACTACAAGATCGGTGAGACGCACGACGGCGCGTCGACGACCGACTGGATGGAGCAGGAGAAGGAGCGCGGCATCACGATCACGTCTGCCGCCGTGACCTGCTTCTGGAACAAGAACCAGATCAACATCATCGACACCCCGGGCCACGTGGACTTCACGGTCGAGGTCGAGCGCTCCCTGCGCGTGCTCGACGGCGCTGTTGCTGTCTTCGACGGCAAGGAGGGCGTCGAGCCCCAGTCCGAGACCGTCTGGCGCCAGGCCGACAAGTACAACGTCCCGCGCATCTGCTTCGTCAACAAGATGGACAAGCTCGGCGCGGACTTCTACTTCACGGTCGACACCATCGTGAACCGCCTCAAGGCCAAGCCGCTGGTCATCCAGCTGCCGATCGGCTCGGAGAGCGAGTTCACGGGCGTCGTCGACCTGCTCGAGATGCGCGCGCTCGTCTGGCGCGGCGAGACCAAGATGGGCGAGGCCTACGAGATCGAGGAGATCCCCGCGGACCTCCTCGAGAAGGCCAAGACCTACCGTGCCGAGCTCGTCGAGAACGTCGCCGAGGCCGACGAGGAGCTTCTCGAGAAGTACCTCAACGGTGAAGAGCTGACGATCGCGGAGATCAAGTCCGCGATCCGCAAGCTCACCGTCTCGGGCGAGGCCTTCCCCGTCCTGTGCGGCTCCGCGTTCAAGAACAAGGGCGTCCAGCCCATGCTCGACGCGGTCATCGACTACCTCCCCTCGCCCCTCGACGTCCCGGCCATCAACGGTCACGACGTCAAGGACGAGGAGAAGATCGTCGAGCGCCACCCCGACGCCACGGAGCCCTTCGCGGCCCTGGCGTTCAAGGTCGCCTCGCACCCGTTCTTCGGCAAGCTGACGTACGTCCGCGTCTACTCCGGCCAGGTCACGCCGGGCACCCAGGTGCTCAACGCGACCAAGGGCAAGAAGGAGCGTCTGGGCAAGATCTTCCAGATGCACTCCAACAAGGAGAACGCGGTCGAGCTCGGCAGCGCCGGCCACATCTACGCGTTCATCGGCCTCAAGGACACGACGACCGGTGACACCCTGTGTGACATCGCGAACCCCGTGGTCCTCGAGTCGATGACCTTCCCGGAGCCCGTCATCGACGTGGCCATCGAGCCCAAGACGAAGGCCGACCAGGAGAAGCTCTCGGTCGCCATCCAGAAGCTCGCCGAGGAGGACCCGACCTTCCGCGTCAAGCTCGACGAGGAGACCGGCCAGACCGTCATCGGCGGCATGGGCGAGCTCCACCTCGACATCCTCGTCGACCGCATGCGTCGCGAGTTCAACGTCGAGGCGAACGTCGGCAAGCCGCAGGTCGCGTACCGCGAGACCATCCGCCGCGCGGCGGAGAAGATCGACTACACGCACAAGAAGCAGACCGGTGGTTCGGGTCAGTTCGCCAAGGTGCAGGTCACCTTCGAGCCTCTCGACCTGACCGAGGGCGGCGAGCTCTACGAGTTCAAGAACGCCGTCACCGGTGGTCGCATCCCGCGTGAGTACATCCCGTCGGTCGACGCTGGTATCCAGGCCGCCCTCCAGCTGGGTGTCCTCGCCGGCTTCCCGCTCGTGGGCGTGAAGGCTACGCTCATCGACGGCGCGTACCATGATGTCGACTCCTCGGAGATGGCATTCAAGATTGCCGGCTCGATGGTCCTCAAGGAGGGCGTCAAGCGGGCGGACCCGGTTCTGCTGGAGCCGGTCATGGCGGTCGAGGTGCGTACGCCCGAGGAGTACATGGGCGACGTGATCGGTGACCTCAACTCTCGTCGCGGCATGATCCAGTCCATGGAGGACGCGACGGGTGTCAAGGTCATCCGTGCTCAAGTACCGTTGTCCGAGATGTTCGGGTACATCGGCGACCTGCGGTCCAAGACCCAGGGTCGTGCTGTGTACTCGATGTCATTCGACAGCTATGCCGAGGTCCCTCGGAACGTTGCCGAAGAGATCATCAAGAAGACCCGGGGCGAGTGAGTCCCCACAGGTCGAAGACCCTGTAACAACCATCAACCTGTAGCGACCCGCACGCCCCGCAGATGTCTTGTGCATCTGCATCGTTCGGCACAACTACCCAAGTCCCAGGAGGACCCCAGTGGCGAAGGCCAAGTTCGAGCGGACCAAGCCGCACGTCAATGTCGGCACCATCGGTCACGTCGACCACGGTAAGACGACCCTGACGGCAGCGATCTCCAAGGTGCTGCACGACAAGTACCCGGACGTGAACCCCGAGTTCAAGTTCGACGAGATCGACAAGGCTCCGGAAGAGAAGCAGCGCGGTATCACGATCAACATCGCGCACATCGAGTACGAGACGGAGAAGCGTCACTACGCTCACGTCGACGCTCCCGGGCACGCCGACTACATCAAGAACATGATCACCGGTGCCGCTCAGATGGACGGCGCGATCCTCGTGGTCGCGGCGACCGACGGCCCCATGGCCCAGACGCGTGAGCACGTTCTGCTCGCCCGCCAGGTGGGTGTCCCCTACCTGCTGGTCGCGCTGAACAAGTCCGACATGGTCGAGGACGAGGAAATCCTCGAGCTCGTCGAGATGGAGGTGCGTGAGCTCCTCTCGTCGCAGGGCTTCGACGGCGACGAGGCCCCCGTGGTCCGCGTCTCCGGTCTGAAGGCTCTCGAGGGCGACCCCGAGTGGGTCAAGTCCGTCGAGGCGCTCATGGAGGCCGTGGACGAGAACGTCCCCGAGCCCGTCCGTGAGCTCGACAAGCCCTTCCTCATGCCTGTCGAGGACGTCTTCACGATCACCGGTCGTGGCACCGTCGTCACCGGCAAGGTCGAGCGCGGCACCCTCGCGGTCAACTCCGAGGTCGAGATCGTCGGCATCCGCAACCCGCAGAAGACCACGGTCACGGGTATCGAGACGTTCCACAAGCAGATGGACGAGGCTCAGGCCGGCGACAACACCGGTCTGCTGCTCCGCGGCATCAAGCGCGAGGACGTCGAGCGCGGCCAGGTCGTCGTCAAGCCGGGTTCGATCACCCCGCACACCGACTTCGAGGCTCAGGTCTACATCCTGGGCAAGGACGAGGGTGGGCGTCACAACCCGTTCTACTCGAACTACCGTCCGCAGTTCTACTTCCGCACCACGGACGTCACCGGCGTCATCACGCTGCCCGAGGGCACCGAGATGGTCATGCCTGGTGACAACACCGAGATGACGGTCGCGCTGATCCAGCCGATCGCCATGGAGGAGGGCCTCGGCTTCGCCATCCGTGAGGGCGGCCGTACGGTCGGTTCGGGCCGTGTCACGAAGATCATCAAGTGATCTTCTGACCACCTGATCCACCCCGGCAGCTCCTGAGCCTCGCGCTCGGGGAGCCGGGAGGATTGACCGAAGGGCCCGGGTACCGCAAGGTACCCGGGCCCTTCGTCGTCCCCGGACGCCTGGCCGGCCGCGCCTGACCCCGACGCCGAGGGTGCGCCGCGACGCCGTCGTCCTCGCGTGCTGATGCCGGTGGACCTGATGTCGAAGGTCGAGCCGCCAGGGACCGCCTGCGGACGTCGAGTCGTCCGACGAGCCGGTGGGCGTCGTCGCTCCGTGCGGTCGCGGGGGAGAGGGCAGGGCGAGGCTCCATCGAGCGACTCACCGCCGGCCTGGGGTCGTGTCCGGTCGTGCGAGGCGCCTCGAGCGGGGGTGTGCGGGGCGGATCGGCAGGTTCCGGCGGTGTGATCTCCCACCGATCTGGAATCTGGTGGGGGCGCCGTCGCGTCGCATCGATGCAGGTGAGGCGTGCGTGGGCGGTCCACGGTTCCCGGTGCCGGGCCGATCGCGGGTGTGAGGGCGGTCACTTCGTCCTGCGAGGCCCGTCCGGGCGGTTACCCTAGAAGGACCGACAAGCCCGCACTGCGCGTGAGCGTGTCGGTCGGAGCGTGGGGACAGTCCCTCTGAGGGCAGAGTCACACGCACCATGATTGGTCTTCCACGGCTTCCTGTGGCAGACTGTTCAGGTTGCCTGTTACGGGTGCGCTCTTTCATGTGTCGAACAGTGTGTTGAACCGCTAAGCATGCGGACCTCGGTATTCCGGGGTTGCCGCGGGTTGAACTCTCTGTCGATACGGATCGAGGACCCCGCGGAGCTCAGGTTCTGCACAGGCTCGACAACGTTGTGAACGGCTGTGACGCCGTCGGGCGCCAGAAGTTGGCCCGATGCGTGAGCGGTTCACATATCCAACGGCCCTGCACCGTTCCTCGGTGCGTGCGCTGGGTAGGTCGCGATAGGCGACACGCCCGAGCGCGGGGGTCGGACAGCTAGCGGTTCGAGAGAGAGAGTCAGACGACGCCATGGCGGGACAGAAGATCCGCATCCGGCTCAAGTCCTACGACCACGAGGTGATTGACAGCTCGGCGCGCAAGATCGTCGACACTGTCACCCGCGCTGGTGCAACGGTCGTGGGCCCGGTGCCGCTGCCGACGGAGAAGAACGTCTTCTGCGTCATCCGGTCGCCTCACAAGTACAAGGACAGCCGCGAGCACTTCGAGATGCGCACGCACAAGCGGCTTATCGACATCATCGATCCCACTCCGAAGGCCGTCGACTCGCTCATGCGTCTCGACCTGCCTGCGGACGTGAACATCGAGATCAAGCTCTGAGGCGGGAGGACAACATGACTACCCCCCAGCAGAACGAGCGGCCCGTCACGGCCGTGCTCGGCACGAAGCTCGGCATGACCCAGCTCTGGGACGAGGCCGGTCGCCTGGTTCCCGTCACGGTCGTTGCCGTGGGCACGAACGTCGTGACCCAGGTCCGTACCGACGAGGTCGACGGCTACAGCGCGGTCCAGCTGGCTGCAGGCCAGATCGACCCGCGCAAGGTCACGAAGCCCCTCAAGGGTCACTTCGAGAAGGCCGGCGTCACGCCGCGCCGTCACGTGACCGAGGTCCGCACGACCAACGCCGGTGAGTACACCCTCGGCCAGGAGATCACCGCGGAGGTCTTCACGGCCGGCGCGAAGGTCGACGTCCAGGGCACCACCAAGGGCAAGGGCACGGCCGGTGTCATGAAGCGTCACGGCTTCCACGGCGCGCCTGCCTCCCACGGTGCACACCGTAACCACCGCAAGCCTGGTTCGATCGGTGGGGCCTCGACCCCGGGTCGAGTCTTCAAGGGCGTGCGCATGGCTGGTCGCATGGGTTTCGACCAGCAGACCACGCAGAACCTGACCGTCCACGCGGTCGACGCAGAGAAGGGTCTGCTGCTCGTCAAGGGCGCAGTGCCCGGCCCCAAGGGCGGCGTCGTCCTCGTGCGTAGCGCCGTGAAGGGAGCATGACACTCATGGCAGCTCTCACTGTTGACGTCCTCGACGCCACGGGCAAGAAGGCCGGCACCGCCGAGCTTCCCGCCGAGGTGTTCGACGTCCAGACGAACGTCCCGCTGATCCACCAGGTTGTCGTCGCGCAGCTCGCTGCAGCCCGTCAGGGCACGCACGACACCAAGAGCCGCGGCGAGGTCCGCGGTGGTGGACGCAAGCCGTACAAGCAGAAGGGCACCGGCCGCGCCCGTCAGGGTTCGACCCGTGCGCCTCAGTTCGCCGGCGGTGGGGTCGTTCACGGCCCGACGCCGCGCGACTACAGCCAGCGCACCCCCAAGAAGATGAAGGCTGCTGCCCTGCGCGGCGCCCTCTCCGACCGGGCTCGTGCAGGCCGTGTCCACGTCGTGTCCGGCTTCGGGATCGACGGCCAGCCGTCGACCAAGGCCGCGATCTCCTCGCTCGCCAACCTCTCTCCCCGCAAGCACGTGCTCGTGGTGCTGGAGCGCGGCGACGAGCTGACGAGCAAGTCGCTCCGCAACGCGGAGCAGGTGCACCTCCTGGTCGCTGACCAGCTGAACACCTACGACGTGCTGGTCTCCGACGACGTGGTCTTCACCGAGGGCGCACTCGCTGCGTTCCTCGCCGGACCCGCCACGGGCTCGTCGGTCAAGGCCGTCGCGTCCGAGTCGGAAGCAGCTGACGAGGCCGAGGAGGCCGCGAAGTGACCGCCGTGACGAAGGACCCCCGCGACATCCTGCTCGCGCCGGTGGTCTCCGAGAAGAGCTACGGGCTCCTCGACGAGGGTAAGTACACCTTCCTCGTGGACCCGCGGGCCAACAAGACCGAGATCAAGATCGCTGTCGAGCAGATCTTCTCGGTCAAGGTTGCCTCCGTGAACACGATCAACCGCAAGGGCAAGACCCGGCGGACGCGTTTCGGACTGGGCAAGCGCAAGGACACCAAGCGTGCGATCATCACCCTCCGCGAGGGCACGATCGACATCTTCGGCGGGCCGGTCGGCTGAGGCCGGACGAGAGCAGATTGAGGACAGATCCCCATGGGAATCCGTAAGTACAAGCCGACGACGCCCGGCCGCCGCGGCTCGAGCGTTGCCGACTTCGTCGAGATCACGCGCTCGCAGCCGGAGAAGTCGCTGGTCCGTCCGCTCACCAAGAGCGGTGGCCGCAACAGCACCGGTCGCATCACCACCCGTCACAAGGGTGGTGGCCACAAGCGCGCATACCGAGTCATCGACTTCCGTCGTCACGACAAGGACGGCGTGCCCGCGAAGGTCGCTCACATCGAGTACGACCCCAACCGCACGGCACGCATCGCGCTCCTGCACTACGCGGACGGCGAGAAGCGCTACATCATCGCGCCGAACAAGCTGAAGCAGGGCGACGTCATCGAGAACGGCGCCGGCGCCGACATCAAGCCCGGCAACAACCTGCCGTTGCGCAACATCCCGACCGGTACGGTCATCCACGCCATCGAGCTCAAGCCCGGTGGCGGCGCGAAGATCGCCCGTTCGGCTGGTGCCTCCGTGCAGCTCGTCGCCAAGGACGGCCCCTACGCCCAGCTGCGTATGCCGTCCGGTGAGATCCGCAACGTCGACCTGCGCTGCCGCGCGACGGTCGGCGAGGTGGGCAACGCCGAGCAGTCGAACATCAACTGGGGCAAGGCCGGCCGTATGCGCTGGAAGGGCAAGCGCCCCTCCGTCCGTGGTGTCGCCATGAACCCGATCGACCACCCTCACGGTGGTGGTGAAGGCAAGACCTCCGGTGGACGTCACCCGGTCAGCCCCTGGGGCCAGGCCGAAGGTCGTACCCGCCGTCCCAACAAGCCGAGCGACAAGCTGATCGTGCGTCGTCGCCGTACCGGCAAGAAGCGCTGATAGGAGCCTGACAGATGCCACGCAGCCTGAAGAAGGGCCCCTTCGTCGATGGACACCTTCAGAAGAAGGTGGACGTCCAGAACGAGAAGGGGACCAAGAACGTCATCAAGACCTGGTCCCGTCGGTCGGTCATCACGCCCGACTTCCTCGGTCACACTTTTGCCGTGCACGACGGACGCAAGCACACTCCGGTGTTCGTCACCGAGTCGATGGTTGGCCACAAGCTCGGCGAGTTCGCACCCACCCGGACCTTCCGCGGCCACGTGAAGGACGACAAGAAGGGCCGTCGTCGCTGATCTGCGTGCAGACGCAGATCAAGAGACGACGACTCCGAA
Organism: Oerskovia enterophila; assembly: GCF_001692445.1. Lineage (GTDB taxonomy): Bacteria > Actinomycetota > Actinomycetes > Actinomycetales > Cellulomonadaceae > Oerskovia > Oerskovia enterophila. Next base: position 39,902 of record NZ_MAQA01000006.1, read on the forward strand.
CGTCATGACGAGACAAGAAGGCAGGACAGCAATGGAAGCCAAGGCGCAGGCGCGGTTCGTCCGTGTCACGCCCCAGAAGGCCCGGCGCGTCGTGGACCTCATCCGTGGCAAGCAGGCCACCGAGGCCGTCGCGGTGCTGAAGTTCGCACCGCAGGCCGCGAGTGAGCCCATCCGCAAGGTCGTGGAGAGCGCGATCGCGAACGCACGGGTGAAGGCCGACCGCGCGAGCGTGGCATTCGACGAGCAGGAGCTCGTCGTTGCCCAGGCGTTCGTGGACGAGGGCCCGACCCTCAAGCGGTTCCGGCCTCGCGCTCAGGGGCGCGCGAGCCAGATCCTCAAGCGGACGAGCCACATCACCGTGGTTCTCGTTCCGCGCGAAGACACGAAGGGAAGGGCCCGATAGTGGGACAGAAGGTTCACCCGCACGGGTACCGCCTCGGCATCACCACCGACCACCGGTCGCGTTGGTTCGCCGACAGCACCAAGCCCGGACAGCGGTACCGCGACTACGTCCGTGAGGACGTCCAGATCCGCAAGCTCATGGCCACGGGCCTCGAGCGTGCCGGCATCTCCAAGGTCGAGATCGAGCGCACCCGCGACCGTGTTCGTGTGGACATCCACACCGCACGTCCGGGCATCGTCATCGGCCGCCGTGGCGCAGAGGCAGACCGCATCCGCGGCGAGCTCGAGAAGCTCACGGGCAAGCAGGTCCAGCTCAACATCCTCGAGGTCAAGAACGCTGAGATCGATGCTCAGCTCGTGGCCCAGGGGATCGCGGAGCAGCTCGCGAGCCGCGTGTCCTTCCGTCGTGCGATGCGCAAGGGCATGCAGTCCGCGCAGCGCGCCGGCGCCAAGGGCATCCGTGTCCAGTGCTCGGGTCGTCTCGGCGGCGCCGAGATGAGCCGCTCGGAGTTCTACCGCGAAGGCCGTGTGCCGCTGCACACGCTCCGCGCGAACATCGACTACGGCTTCTTCGAGGCCCGCACCACCTTCGGCCGTATCGGCGTCAAGGTGTGGATCTACAAGGGCGACATGACCGAGAAGGAGTTCGCTGCGCAGCAGGCGACCGCCGCTCCCCGCCAGGGCCGTGGTGGCCCCCGCGGTGGCGACCGTCCTGACCGTGGTGGAGACCGTCGCGGTGCTGGTCGTCGCAACGAGCGTCCGGCACAGTCCGAGGCACCTGCAGCTGCAGGGGCGGAGGCACCTGTCGCCGAGAAGGCTCCTGAGTCCGGAACGGAGGCCTGAGCATGCTGATCCCGCGCAGGCTGAAGCACCGCAAGCAGCACCACCCCTCGCGCTCCGGCGCCTCGAAGGGTGGCAACCAGATCGCGTTCGGCGAGTTCGGCATCCAGGCTCTCGAGCCTGCGTACGTCACGAACCGCCAGATCGAGGCTGCTCGTATCGCGATGACCCGCCACATCAAGCGAGGCGGAAAGGTCTGGATCAACATCTACCCGGACCGTCCGCTGACCAAGAAGCCGGCGGAGACCCGCATGGGTTCTGGTAAGGGTTCGCCCGAGTGGTGGATCTCCAACGTCAAGCCCGGCCGTATCATCTTCGAGCTGGCCGGTGTACCGGAGCCCCTGGCTCGCGAGGCCATGCGCCGCGCGATCCACAAGCTCCCGATGAAGTGCCGTTTCGTGGTGCGCGAGGGTGGTGGCAACTGATGGCTATCGGAACCAAGGAACTGGGTTCGAGCGAGCTGGACACGTTCGATGACGAGAAGCTCGTCGCCGAGCTGAAGAAGGCCAAGGAGGAGCTTTTCAACCTCCGCTTCCAGTCGGCCACCGGTCAGCTGGAGAGCCACGGTCGCCTGAAGGCCGTGCGTCGCGACATCGCGCGGATCTACACGATCCTGCGTGAGCGCGAGCTCGGTATCCGTACCGCACCGAGCGTGAGTGAGTGAGGCTGGAATGAGCGAGAACGCAACGAACGCCGCACCGGTGACCGAGACGGCCGCTGACCAGCGCGCCAACCGCAAGACGCGGCGCGGCTACGTGGTGAGCGACAAGATGGACAAGACCGTCGTGATCGAGGTCGAGGACCGGGTCAAGCACCCGCTCTACGGCAAGGTCATCCGGCGCACGAGCAAGGTCAAGGTCCACGACGAGCAGAATGCTGCCGGCGTCGGTGACCTCGTCCTTATCATGGAGACCCGCCCGCTGTCCGCGACCAAGCGGTGGCGCCTGGTGGAGATCCTCGAGAAGGCCAAGTAGGCCCTGCGGCCTACCAGGTCGTGACGGGCGGGGTCCCGCCCGTCACGACCGGTCTCGGGCCGCACCAAGGTGCGGCAACCAGTAGACAGGGTGGCGGTACCCCGCCGCGCCTGGCCGGTTCACCCGCAAGGGACCCGGCACTGACAGCTATCCGTTCGGCAAGGCTCGCTCAGCGAGAACCGGCTCGACGACAGGAGTTCACTACATGATCCAGCAGGAGTCGCGACTTCGCGTCGCCGACAACACGGGTGCCAAGGAGATTCTCTGCATCCGTGTTCTCGGTGGTTCGGGCCGTCGCTACGCCGGAATCGGCGACGTCATCGTCGCAACCGTCAAGGACGCTATCCCCGGCGGCAACGTGAAGAAGGGCGATGTCGTGAAGGCGGTCATCGTCCGCACCGCCAAGGAGCGCCGTCGTCCGGACGGTTCCTACATCAAGTTTGACGAGAACGCGGCCGTGATCCTCAAGAACGACGGCGAGCCCCGTGGCACGCGCATCTTCGGCCCCGTGGGCCGCGAGCTGCGCGACAAGCGGTTCATGAAGATCATCTCGCTGGCTCCGGAGGTGCTCTGAACATGGCGAAGATCAAGAAGGGCGACCTGGTGGTCGTCATCTCTGGCAAGGACCGCACTCAGCAGGGTCGCGTGCTCGAGGTCCTCACGGACTCCGACCGCGTGATCGTCGAGGGCATCAACCGCGTCACGAAGCACACCAAGGTGGGTCAGTCCCAGCGTGGGACGCGTACCGGTGGCATCGAGGTCGTCGAGGCGCCGATCCACGTGAGCAACGTGATGGTCGTCGACCCGGAGACCAAGAAGGGCACCCGCGTCGGGTACCGCACCGAAGAGGTCGAGCGTGACGGCCGTACGCGTAACGTCCGCGTGCGCGTCGCCAAGCGTTCCGGTAAGGACATCTGATGAGCACTGAACTGCAAGCCCCGGAGATCGCGCGTCTCAAGCAGCGCTACCGCGACGAGATCGTCGCCGGCCTCCTCGAGGAGTTCGGCCACGAGAACGTCAACCAGGTTGCACGACTGACGAAGATCGTCGTCAACATGGGTGTCGGCGACGCGGCCAAGGACTCGAAGCTCATCGAGGGTGCCATCCGCGACCTCTCGGCCATCACCGGCCAGAAGCCGCAGGTCACCAAGGCCCGCAAGTCCATCGCTCAGTTCAAGCTGCGTGAGGGCATGCCGATCGGCGCGCACGTCACGCTGCGCGGCGAGCGCATGTGGGAGTTCCTCGACCGCCTGCTGTCCATCGCGCTGCCGCGTATCCGCGACTTCCGCGGCCTGTCGCCCAAGCAGTTCGACGGACACGGCAACTACACCTTCGGTCTCACGGAGCAGTCGATGTTCCACGAGATCGACCAGGACAAGATCGATCGCGTCCGCGGTATGGACATCACGATCGTGACGACGGCGACGACCGATGACGAGGGCCGCTCCCTGCTGCGCCGTCTCGGCTTCCCCTTCAAGGAGCAGAACTGATATGGCGAAGAAGGCCCTGGTCAACAAGGCAGCCGCAAAGCCTAAGTTCGCGGTTCGCGCCTACACTCGCTGCCAGAAGTGCGGTCGCCCGCACTCCGTGTACCGCAAGTTCGGCCTGTGCCGTATCTGCGTTCGCGAGATGGCACACCGTGGCGAGCTTCCCGGCGTCACCAAGAGCAGCTGGTAACAACTACGTCGTAGGTCTGGCACGGTTCCCCTCGGGGAACCGGCCAGATACCCCGGCGAGGAAGGGCTGAAGCCCAATGACGATGACCGACCCGATCGCAGACATGCTGACCCGTCTGCGTAACGCGAACTCGGCTTACCACGAGACGGTTCAGATGCCGTTCTCGAAGCTGAAGTCGCACATTGCTGAGATCCTGCAGGCCGAGGGCTACATCTCCGGCTGGACCGTCGAGGACGCCCCCGTGGGCAAGTACCTCACGATCCAGCTGAAGTTCGGCCCGAACCGTGAGCGCTCCCTTGCTGGTGTGCGCCGCGTGTCGAAGCCCGGCCTGCGTGTGTACGCGAAGTCGACCAACCTGCCCAAGGTTCTCGGTGGCCTCGGCGTGGCGATCCTGTCCACGTCCTCCGGCCTCCTGACCGACCGTCAGGCAGCCAAGAAGGGCGTGGGCGGAGAAGTCCTCGCCTACGTCTGGTAATCGGAAAGGAGAGATACGCCATGTCTCGTATCGGCAAGATCCCCGTTCCGGTTCCCGCCGGAGTGGATGTCACGATCAGCGGCGCACTGGTGACGGTCAAGGGCCCGAAGGGTTCCTTGGAGCACACCATCCCCGCCCCCATCGAGGTCTCCCAGGACGCCTCCACCCTCGTGGTGACGCGCCCCAACGAAGAGCGCTCGTCGCGCGCTCTGCACGGCCTGACCCGCACGCTTCTCGCGAACCTGGTGACCGGTGTCACCGAGGGCTACGAGAAGAAGCTCGAGATCGTCGGTACCGGTTACCGCGTGACCGCGAAGGGCACTGACCTGGAGTTCGCTCTGGGCTTCAGCCACCCCGTCGTGGTGTCCGCGCCCGCTGGTATCACCTTCGCTGTCGAGTCCCCGACCAAGTTCTCGGTCGCAGGCATCGACAAGCAGCAGGTCGGCGAGGTCGCTGCGAACATCCGCAAGATCCGCAAGCCCGAGCCGTACAAGGGCAAGGGTGTGCGGTACGCCGGCGAGGTCGTCCGCCGCAAGGTCGGAAAGGCTGGTAAGTAACGATGGCTCTCAAGGTTCTCGGCAAGGGCAAGGCGGTCTCGCGCAAGCGCCGCCACCTCCGCCTGCGCAAGAAGATTGCCGGCACGGCTGCTCGTCCCCGCCTCGTGGTGACGCGCTCCGCGCGCCACATCACGGCGCAGATCGTGGACGACACGATCGGCCAGACCGTTGCTTCCGCTTCGACCATCGAGGGCGACCTGCGGTCGCTCGAGGGCGACAAGAGCGCGAAGGCCCGCAAGGTCGGCGAGCTCGTCGCAGAGCGTGCCAAGGCCGCTGGTGTCGACTCGGTCGTCTTCGACCGCGGTGGCAACAAGTACCACGGCCGGGTGGCTGCAGTCGCCGACGGGGCCCGCGAAGGCGGTCTGTCCCTGTGATGATGGCCGAAACCACCACCGTGTACACGGTACGGAAGCAAAGGATTCTCTGATGGCTGCAGGGCAGCGCAGCAGCACCGGCGCCCCTACGGGTGCCGCCAACGAGTCGACCGACCGCAACTCCGGAGGCCGGGGCGACGCTCGTCGCGACGGTCGCCGTGGTGACGGTCGCCGTGGTGACGCCGCCGAGAAGAACGCCTTCGTCGAGCGCGTCGTCACCATCAACCGCGTGTCCAAGGTCGTCAAGGGCGGCCGTCGCTTCAGCTTCACCGCGCTCGTCGTGGTGGGCGATGGCGACGGTACCGTCGGCGTCGGCTACGGCAAGGCGAAGGAAGTTCCCGCGGCGATCGCCAAGGGTGTCGAGGAGGCCAAGAAGAACTTCTTCAAGGTTCCCCGCATCCAGGGCACCATTCCTCACCCCATCCAGGGCGAGGCAGCCGCCGGTGTCGTCTTCCTGCGTCCGGCCGCTCCGGGTACCGGTGTCATCGCCGGTGGTCCGGTGCGCGCCGTGCTGGAGTGCGCGGGCATCCACGACGTCCTGAGCAAGTCGCTCGGTTCGTCCAACGCGATCAACATCGTGCACGCAACGGTCGAGGCACTGCGCAACCTGGAGCAGCCTGAGGCTGTTGCAGCGCGCCGTGGCCTGCCGCTCGAGGCAGTGGCTCCGGCCGCCCTCCTGCGTGCACGTGCAGCTGGGGTAGGTGCGTGATGGCTCGACTCAAGGTGACCCAGACGAAGTCCGCCATCGGCGGCAAGCAGAATCAGCGCGACACGCTGCGCACTCTGGGCCTCAAGCGGATCGGCGACACCGCCGTGAAGGAGGACCGCCCGGAGATCCGCGGCATGGTCGCAACGGTGGCGCACCTCGTCGCCGTTGAGGAGGTCGAGTGATCATGGCTGAGAAGGCCAAGAAGGAGACCGCGGTCGAGGCTTCGACCGACGCTCCCAAGAAGAAGGCTCCTGCCAAGAAGGCTGCTGTCGCCGAGGCCCCCAAGGCCGAGGCTCAGCAGACCGTCGGCGCTGGTGGCACCCTGAAGGTGCACCACCTCCGTCCGGCCCCCGGCGCCAAGAAGGCCAAGACCCGTGTGGGTCGTGGTGAGGCGTCGAAGGGCAAGACGGCCGGCCGTGGTACCAAGGGCCAGAAGGCTCGTTACCAGGTGCCGGAGCGTTTCGAGGGTGGTCAGATGCCGCTCCACATGCGTCTGCCCAAGCTTCGTGGCTTCAAGAACCCGTTCCGCACGGAGTACCAGGTCGTGAACCTGGACAAGCTCTCCGCGCTGTACCCCGAGGGTGGCTCCGTCACCGTCGAGGACCTGGTCGCCAAGGGAGCCGTCCGCAAGGGCGAGCTCGTCAAGGTGCTCGGCACGGGTGAGATCACCGTCAAGCTCGAGGTCGCGGTCGACGCGCTCTCGGGTTCCGCCAAGGACAAGATCCTTGCGGCCGGTGGCTCCATCTCGGAGAACTGATACGAAGGACAGGGCCGATAGCGCTATGCGCTGTCGGCCCTGTCTGCGTCTAGAGGCGTGGTAGCCGGTACCAGCCTCGCTCGGGGGAACGTAGAATCACTGCCGGTTGTCTCAAATTGCCGTCCATCGCGGCGCAGCGGCTAAGGTGCCCAGTGGCGTCCCGTGCCGGGTGCGTCACATCTCGCCGAACCCCGGCGACACGACATCCCGCCTCGAGCGGGCCAGGAGGATAGGTGCTCAGCGCATTCGCCCGGGCTTTCCGGACACCTGACCTGCGGCGCAAGCTGCTGTTCACGATCGCCATCATGGCGATCTTCCGTGTGGGCTCGTTCATCCCTACCCCCGGCGTGGACTATGCCAACGTCCAGCAGTGCATTGCTTCCCAGGGACAGAACGACCTCCTCGGAATGGTCAACCTGTTCAGCGGTGGAGCCCTGCTCCAGCTCTCGATCTTCGCGCTCGGCATCATGCCGTACATCACCGCGAGCATCATCGTGCAGCTGCTCCGCGTGGTCATCCCTCACTTCGAGGCGCTGCACAAGGAGGGCCAGTCCGGTACCGCGAAGCTCACGCAGTACACGCGCTACCTGACCATCGCTCTTGCGATCCTGCAGTCCACGACGGTCATCACGACCGCCCGCAGCGGCTTCCTCTTCCCGAACTGCCCGGTCGAGGTCATCCCGAACGACAGCTTCATGACCTCGGCCCTCATGGTGATCACCATGACCGCCGGTACCGGTCTGATCATGTGGCTCGGTGAGCTCATCTCGGAGCGCGGCGTCGGCAACGGCATGTCGCTCCTCATCTTCACCTCGATCGCCGCCAGCTTCCCCACGGCTCTGTGGTCCATCGCGGGTGGCGCCAACGGCGCCGTGAACTTCACCATCATGATCGCGGTCATCATCCTGGTCATCGGGCTCGTCGTCTTCGTCGAGCAGTCCCAGCGCCGGGTGCCCGTGCAGTATGCGAAGCGCATGGTCGGCCGCAAGATGTACGGCGGCTCCAGCACCTACATCCCGATCAAGATCAACATGTCGGGTGTCATCCCGGTCATCTTCGCGTCGTCGCTGCTCGCGGTCCCCGGTCTCATCGCCCAGTTCGGCGACGCGACGGCCGGATGGGTCCAGTGGGTCTCGAAGTACCTCGCCGACCCGGCCTCGCCGATCCACATCTCGATCTACGTGCTCCTGATCGTCTTCTTCTGCTTCTTCTACACGGCCATCACGTTCAACCCGGACGAGGTCGCCGACAACATGAAGAAGTACGGCGGCTTCATCCCCGGCATCCGTGCCGGCCGCCCGACGGCGGAGTACCTGGACTACGTCATCACCCGCATCACCTCCGCGGGTGCCATCTACCTCGCGCTCGTTGCGCTCATCCCGACGCTCGTCCTCGTCCTGCTGGGGGTGAGCACGAACATCCCGTTCGGCGGTAGCTCGATCCTCATCGTCGTGGGCGTCGGCCTCGAGACGGTCAAGCAGATCGACTCGCAGCTGCAGCAGCGTCACTACGAAGGGTTCTTGCGTTGACCGACTCGACTCCCACTGCAGCGTCCTCCGCGGAGGGCTCCGCTCGCCTGATCATCATGGGTCCCCAGGGTGCAGGCAAGGGCACCCAGGCGGCTCGCCTGGCGGAGCACTACGGCATCCCTGCGATCTCCACGGGCGACATCTTCCGTGCGAACATCAAGGGCGGCACCGAGCTGGGCAGGCTCGTTCAGGAGTACACCGCGAAGGGTGAGCTCGTCCCGGACTCCGTGACGAACGAGATGGTCCGTGACCGTCTGGCTCAGGACGACGTGGCGCGCGGCTTCATCCTCGACGGCTACCCGCGCAACGCGGCGCAGGTCGTCGAGCTCGACGAGATCCTCTCGGACCTCGGCGTCCGCCTGGACGCCGTCCTCGAGCTCACCGCAGACCGTGACGAGCTCCTCGCTCGTCTGCGCAAGCGTGCGGAGATCGAGGGCCGTGAGGACGACACCGAGGAGGCCATCGCTCGCCGTCTGGACATCTACGCCGAGCAGACGGCTCCGCTCACGTCGGCCTACGCCGAGCGCGGTCTGCTCGCCCAGGTCGACGGCATCGGTGAGATCGACGACGTGACCTCGCGTCTCGTCGAGGCGCTCGCGCCTCTCGTCGGCTGACCCGGGACGGTTGGAGCGAGAAGTGTTCGGCCGCGAGAAGATCGAGTACAAGACGGTCGACCAGGTGCGCACCATGCGCCGGGCGGGCCTGGTGGTCGCTGACGCGCTCGCCACGGTCCGCTCGGCGGTGCGTCCCGGCATGACGACCGCAGACCTGGACGCCCTGGCGGCGGCGGTCATCGGCGACGCCGGTGCCACCCCGTCTTTCCTGGGCTACCACGGTTACCCGGCGACGCTCTGCGTCTCGGTGAACGACGAGGTGGTGCACGGCATCCCCGGGACACGCGAGCTCCTCCCGGGCGACGTCGTCTCGGTCGACTGCGGCGCGATCGTCGACGGCTGGCACGGGGACTCCGCGTTCTCGTTCGTGCTGCCGGAGGCGGACGCCGCGGACGTCGCGCTCGTCGAGGCGACCGAACGGGCGCTCTGGGCGGGCATCGCCGCCCTGGCGACCGGTGAACGGCTCGGTGACGTCGGGAACGCGGTCGAGGACTCGATCGAGGCCTCGGCTGCCGCGGACGGCGTCGCGTACGGGATCATCGAGGAGTACGTCGGCCATGGCATCGGTACCTCGATGCACCAGCCGCCGGACGTCCTGAACTACCGGACGCGCGAGCGCGGCCCTCGGCTCAAGCCGGGCATGTGCCTCGCGATCGAGCCCATGGTGACGCGTGGCGAGCGCTTCACGCAGGTCCTCGAGGACGACTGGACGGTCGTCACCGACGACGGTGCTCGTGCTGCTCACTGGGAGCACAGCGTCGCGATCCTCGAGGACGGCATCTGGGTCCTGACGGCCCCTGACGGCGGTGCGGCCAAGCTGGGCGAGCTCGGCGTCACGATCGCCCCGCTCGACGTCTGACGGCCCGGAGAAGGCCTGAATCCGAGAAGACGGCCCGTCCCGACCCTTTCCGGTCCGGGGCGGGCCGTCGCTCGTCCGCCCGTGCCGGCGGCGCACGCCCGAGCCCCTCGGTCCGGGGTGACCGGGTGCACAGCCCCGCGGTTCCCTCGCGGTGATCCATGCCGTAGGATAGTCCGCTGGGTGTAGTCCGCGTTTCCCGTGCGAGTCGAACTGACCGACGACGGGCCGGACCACACACGACGTCCACTCACCGGTCCTCGTAGAGCACGGGTGCGTGGGAAGCAGTTCAGACGAGAGTTAGCGGAGGATATGGCAAAGAAGGACGGTGTCATCGAGATCGAGGGCAGCGTGGTCGAGGCCTTGCCGAACGCGATGTTCCGCGTGGAGCTGGCCAACGGGCACAAGGTTCTGGCTCACATCTCGGGCAAGATGCGACAGCACTACATCCGGATCCTCCCTGAGGACCGGGTGGTGGTGGAGCTGAGCCCGTACGACCTGTCCCGTGGCCGGATCGTCTACCGCTACAAGTAGTCGTCAAGAATCCACCACTCGAAACAACTGCTGCCGCAAGCCTGGGTTCGCCTGCGCGTGCGTGCGGCGGCGGAGGAACAGACTGATGAAGGTCAAGCCCAGCGTCAAGAAGATCTGCGACAAGTGCAAGGTGATCCGCCGGCACGGTCGCGTCATGGTGATCTGCGAGAACCTGCGCCACAAGCAGCGCCAGGGCTGAGTCCCCGGCGCTTCGGCGCACGGTGATCCAGGTCCGCGAGAGCGGACCGGTCGCCGGCACCCTCGGGTGCCAACCAGCGCATCACCACGAACCTCACGGTCGGGCCGCACAGGCCCACTGAGGGGAACCCCCGGCTCGGAGGCCGGGGCCCGCAGCTCCGCGGGAAGATGGTGCGGTAGACCTCCGAACGAAGTACAGAGGAGCCGAAAGGCACATGGCACGTCTTGTCGGCGTCGACCTCCCCCGCGAGAAGCGGCTCGAGATCGCGCTCACCTACATCTACGGCGTCGGCCGTACCCGCGCCCAGCAGACGCTGGCCGCCACCGGGATCTCCCCGGACGTTCGCGTGAAGGACCTCGGTGACACCGAGCTCGTCGCGCTGCGTGACTACCTCGAGGGCAACTACAAGCTCGAGGGTGACCTCCGCCGTGAGGTGGCTGCTGACATTCGCCGCAAGGTCGAGATCGGCTGCTACGAGGGCCTGCGTCACCGCCGCGGCCTGCCCGTCCGCGGGCAGCGCACCAAGACCAACGCGCGTACCCGCAAGGGACCCAAGCGCACCGTGGCCGGCAAGAAGAAGGCCCGCTAAGCAGTAGTCCGTGGGACGCGTGCCGCTCGCCTGAACCTCGAGTTCACCCGCGCAGCGCACGCCGACCCGGTCCGAACACCTCAGACCAGGAGAGAACTCAGAAATGCCTCCCAAGACTCGCGCCACCGCGGCTCGCAAGCCGCGCCGCAAGGACAAGAAGAACGTCCCTCACGGCCAGGCTCACATCAAGAGCACGTTCAACAACACGATCGTGTCGATCACGGACCAGACCGGTGCTGTCATCGCCTGGGCCTCGGCCGGCCACGTCGGCTTCAAGGGCTCGCGCAAGTCGACCCCGTTCGCCGCGCAGCTCGCTGCCGAGTCCGCGGCCCGCCGCGCCCAGGAGCACGGCGTCAAGAAGGTCGACGTCTTCGTCAAGGGCCCGGGCTCCGGTCGCGAGACCGCGATCCGCTCGCTCACGGCGACCGGCCTCGAGGTCGGCTCGATCCAGGACGTGACGCCCCAGGCTCACAACGGCTGCCGCCCCCCGAAGCGTCGCCGCGTCTGATCTTCCGCTTCGCTCGCCGTCGCGCCGCACCCGACCTCGTCGGGTCGGCGCGGCGGCGGGCGCAGCCACCTGGGCGGGTGGACAGAGTCCCGCCCCGGCACAGCGTTGCCCGTGATGCGTCATATGGCGGACGCACACTGAAAGGAACACACCAGTGCTGATCGCACAGCGCCCCACCCTGACCGAAGAGGTCCTCTCGGAGAACCGTTCGCGCTTCTCCATCGAGCCGCTCGAGCCTGGCTTCGGCTACACCCTCGGCAACTCGCTTCGTCGCACGCTGCTCTCGTCCATCCCGGGCGCTGCAGTGACCTCGATCCGTATCGACGGTGTGCTCCACGAGTTCACCACGGTGTCCGGTGTCAAGGAAGACGTCACCGAGATCATCCTCAACATCAAGAACCTCGTGGTCTCCTCGGAGAACGACGAGCCGGTCGTGATGTACCTGCGCAAGCAGGGTGCTGGCGCGGTCACCGCCGCGGACATCGTTCCGCCGGCGGGTGTGGAGGTCCACAACCCGGACCTGCACATCGCCACCCTCAACGACAAGGGCAAGCTCGAGATCGAGCTCACGGTCGAGCGTGGACGTGGCTACGTCTCCGCCAACCAGAACAAGTCCTTCGACGCCGAGATCGGCCGTGTTCCCGTCGACTCGATCTACTCGCCGGTCCTCAAGGTCACGTACAAGGTCGAGGCGACCCGTGTCGAGCAGCGCACCGACTTCGACAAGCTGATCGTCGACGTCGAGACGAAGCAGGCGATCTCCCCGCGCGACGCGCTGGCCTCGGCCGGCAAGACGCTCGTCGAGCTCTTCGGCCTCGCCCGTGAGCTCAACGTCGAGGCCGAGGGCATCGAGATCGGCCCGTCCCCGACGGACGCCGCTCTCGCCGCGGACCTGGCGCTCCCGATCGAGGAGCTCAACCTCACGATCCGTTCGTACAACTGCCTCAAGCGCGAGGGCATCCACCAGGTCGGCGAGCTCGTCGCTCGCAGCGAAGCAGACCTGCTGGACATCCGGAACTTCGGCGCGAAGTCCATCAACGAGGTCAAGGAGAAGCTCGCTGAGCTCGGCCTGAACCTCAAGGACTCGCCGCTGGACTTCGACCCCTCGACGGCCGACTACTACGAGGCCGACGAGGACGAGGCGACGTTCTCCGACGAGCAGCAGCAGTACTGACCTTCCGTGCGAGCGGCTCGGCCGCACGCACGATCCACTTCTAAGGAGCAAGATCAATGCCTACCCCCACCAAGGGTCCGCGGCTCGGCGGTGGCCCGGCTCACGAGCGTCTCATCCTCGCGAACCTGTCCACGGCGCTCTTCGAGCACGGCCGCATCACGACCACCGAGACCAAGGCCAAGCGCCTGCGTCCGCTGGCCGAGCGTCTCATCACGTTCGCGAAGCGCGGTGACCTGTCGGCTCGCCGTCGCGTCATGACCGTCGTTCGCGACAAGTCCGTCGTGCACACGCTCTTCACCGAGATCGCCCCGCAGATGGCGGAGCGCAACGGTGGCTACACGCGCATCACGAAGGTCGGCAACCGCAAGGGCGACAACGCCCCCATGGCCGTCATCGAGCTCGTGACCGAGCCCGTCAGCCCCAAGCAGGCTGTCGTCCGCGAGGCCGAGAAGGCCACGAAGAAGACCAGCAAGCCCAAGGCCGCCAAGGTCGAGGACGCGCCGGTCGTCGAGGACGCTCCTGTCGTCGAGGACGCTCCCGTCGTCGAGGACGCTCCGGCTTCCAAGGAGGACTGATCTCGCTCCGGCATAGCCGGACGGGTACCTCCTGAAGGGCCCGGCACCATCTGGTGCCGGGCCCTTCGCCATGCCCGACGGCGGAGCGGGCGTCGGGCGGTCATCGTCCCGCGGTCGACGGCGTCAGGCTGCCCCGGCCCGTCCTTCAGCGCGACGACCCGAGCAAGGGCCTGAGGCGTCGGGACCAACGGGCCTCGACCTCGGTGACCATGAACCGTCCACCGACCGCGTCGCGGGTCCGTTCGTCCTAGATTGGTCGACATGGCTCTCCCGGTGCTGTTCGTCCACGGCTCTCGCACGTCCCGCACCATGTGGCGTGCGCAGATCGAGGCCATGGACCGTGCAGGTGTCGTGGCCCTCGCGACCGACCTGCCGGGCCACGGCCGACGCATCGGCGAGCCGTTCACGCTCGAGGGTGCGGTGGCGACCGTCGCTCGTGCCGTGGACGACCTGGGCGGCCGGGCACTCGTCGTCGGGCTCTCGCTCGGCGGGTACGTCGGGATCGAGCACCGCGCGCGGTTCCCCGAGCAGGTCGCGGGTCTCGTCGCCGCGAGCTGCTGCACAGTCCCCGGCTCGCCGCTGCGGGGAGCGTGGCGCGTCGCGGCCGACCGGATCGAGAAGCTGCCCGACAACGGCGCGGCCATCAACCAGGCGCTGGTCGACCGGACCCTGCCTCCGGCCGGGATCGTGGACATCGGGGCGGGCGGGTTCGCCCTGACGGCCATGACCGCGATCCTCGACGAGGTGGGCACCTCGGACCCGCTCACGGCTCTGGCCGCGACCGGCTCGCCGGTGTGGTTCGTCAACGGCCGGTGGGACCACTTCCGCCTCGGCGAGCGCGAGTTCGTGGCGGCGGCCCGGGCGGGAGGGGCCACGGCCGAGCTCGTCGTGATCCCCGGGGCCAAGCACCTCGTGAGCCTGGACCGGCCCGTCGCGTTCAACCGGGCGGTCCTCGAGGCGTACGGGGAGGTCGCGGCGGCGGAGCCGCGGCGGACCTGATCCCGCGGCCGGGACCGCCCGGTCCGCTCAGGCCAGGGGCAGGTCCCACGCCCGGGCCCCGCCCACGAGCGCGGCCGAGTTGGGCACGATCACGACGTCGTCGCCGAGCCGTTCGAGCGCGGACGGCGTGATCTGGCGCGAGTTGCCCCCGCCGAGGTAGAGGCGGTCCCACCAGAAGACGGGGCGCAGACCGTCGACGAGCGCGACGACGCGCCGCGACCACAGCCCGTTCCCGAGCCTGCGCCGCTCGACCTCGCCGATGTACTCGTCGTACGTGGTCCCGCGTCGTACCGGGGCATGCGACCACTCGAGGTGGGGTGCGAGACGCCCTCCGTGGAAGAGCGCGGAACCGAGCCCCGTGCCGAGGGTCAGGACGAGCTCGAGGCCCGACGCCGCGATGACCCCGGCTCCGTGGACCTCGGCGTCGTTGAGGACGAGCGCGGGGATCCCGAGGCGCTCGCTCACGGCGGCCTGGACGTCGAAGCTGGCCCACTGCTCGGCGAGCGCCGGGTCGACCCTGCTCCGCGGGCCCGAGCGCGTGATGTAGTGCGGGGTGTGCACGACGACCCCACGCCGGATCATGCCGGGCATGCCGACCGTGACACGTACGGCGGGGGGCAGGCGGTCGGCGATCTGCGCGATGACGTCGACCAGGAGCGAGGGCGGCAGCGGGTAGGGCGTGGGTACCCGCACCGCGGTCGCGTGCGCGGTCCCCGCGGCGTCGAGCACGTTGGCCTTGATGCCGCCTCCGCCGCAGTCCACAGCCAGGGTGCGGAGGTCGGCGGGGTCGGTCGCGGCGGGACGTTCGGGCATGTCTGCACACTAACGGGCGCTAGCGTAGGTGCACGTGACGAACGAGCAGCCGGTCCGCGTCCGCCTGGACCTCGCCTACCAGGGCACCGCCTTCGCGGGCTGGGCCCGACAGCCCGGTCTGCGGACCGTCGAGGGCGCCCTCGAGGACGGCCTGGCGCAGATCCTGCGCGGTGAACCGCCGCGCCTGACGGTCGCGGGGCGCACCGACGCGGGCGTGCACGCCCGTGGGCAGGTGGCCCACGTCGACCTCCCGCGGGCCGTGTGGGACGCGATGCCGGGCCGGTCGGACCGCGAGCCGGGGGAAGCGCTCGTCGCACGGCTCGGAGGAGTGCTGCCGGGGGACGTCGTGGTGCACCGGGCCTCCCGGGCGCCGGAGGGGTTCGACGCGCGCTTCTCGGCCCTCTACCGCAGCTACACGTTCCGGATCGTGGACGACCCGACCCTGCGCGACCCGCTGCGCCGCGAGTGGGTCCTGTGGAACCGCAAGCCGCTCGACGCGGACGCGATGCACGAGGCGCTGCAGCCCTTGCTCGGTGTGCGCGACTTCGCGGCCTTCTGCAAGCCGCGTCCCGGCGCGACCACGATCCGCGAGCTCCAGCACCTGTCCTGGGAGCGCGCGAGCGGCGGCCCCGACGAGGGGCTCGTCGTCGCGCACGTCCGCGCGGACGCCTTCTGCCACAACATGGTCCGGGCGCTCGTCGGGGCGTCGGTCGCCGTGGGGGAGGGGCGCCGCCCCGTCGCGTGGCCGGCCGAGGTCCTGGCGGCGAGGCGCCGGGACGCGGGGGCCGGCGTCGTGCCCCCGCACGGCCTGGTCCTCGAGGCCGTCACGTACCCGCCCGACGACGAGCTCGCGGCCCGCGCCGAGCGCGTGCGCGCGGTGCGCATGGACGAGGACGTGTGGGACGCGGGCACCGCGGCACAGGCCGCCGGAGCAGGGGCGGCCCCGACCTCGTAGCGCCGGCGTCCCGCGCCCCCTGCAGGCCCGCCCCTACGGCTCCTCGACGATGTGGACCGCGGCCTCCTCGGCGCTCGCCGCGGCGCCGTCGATCCCGGCGTCGTCCGCGTACGTGTCGTTGACGCGCCCGTCGAGCGCGTCGGCGTCCGCCACGAGGCGGCCCGAGCGGGTCGTGTCGGGGCGGTCGAGAGGGTCGGTGTCCCAGTCCTCGGGCTCCTCGTCGGCGAGTCGCTGGTCGAGCGACTCGCCGTCCTCCTCGAGCCGTTCGGGGTGGGCGTAGGTCAGGGGTGCGCGCTCGGGCGGTGCGTACCCCTCGTCGAGCACGTCGTCGACGCCGCGGTCGACCAGGGTGTCGTCCTGCTGGAGCTGGTCGGAGTCGCCCTCGGTGCCGAGGGCCGGGTCTGTCCGGGTGGCCGGTGTGTCGTCGCTCATGTCTCCACACTCGCACCGGTGGCGCGTTCGTGCAGCCCACCGGGCGGATCCGGCCTCCTGCGGACTAGGCTCGGACCACGTGCGCCGCAGGACTCCCGGCGAGCGACCGTCCGAGGCGCCTGCGGTCACGTGCGTCCCGTGACGACGCCGTCCTCGACCCCCGGGGCGGCCTGAACCAGGAGTCCCCATGGCATCGATCGACGACCTCCTGTCCGCCATCCCTCTCGACCAGCTCGCCGGCAGGCTCGGCGTGGACGAGGCGACCGCCCAGCAGGCGGTCACGACCGCGCTGCCCGCGCTGATCGGCGGGCTCCAGGCCAACGCGCAGGACCCGGCCGGGGCCGCGTCGCTCCGCAAGGCTCTCGGGCAGCACTCTCCCTCTCTCGTCGAGGGCGGCGTGAACCTCGACGACGTCGACACGGCCGACGGCGAGAAGATCGTCCGCAACATTTTCGGCTCGAACGAGGAACAGGTGGTCGCGGAGCTCGCGGACAAGAGCGGCACGCAGTCGAACGTCCTGGCCTCGATCCTCCCGGCGCTCGCGCCCATCGCGCTGTCGTTCCTCGCCAAGCAGCTCGGGGGCAAGAGCGAGCAGCCGGCCGGGACGCAGGAGGCCGCCGGGGGCGGTGGGATCGGCGACCTGCTCGGCGGGCTCCTGGGTGGCGGTCAGGGGGGCTCGGGCGGCGGTCTCGGGAGCATCCTGGGCGGGCTGGGCGGCCTGCTGGGCGGCGGCAAGCGCTGACCCCTGCCCGACGGCGGAGCGCACCCCGGGCGCACCGGCGCACCCGGGTGCGCTTCGCCGTCGGGCAGCGCGAGGCTGTCCCAGGGGAGTCCTGCCCGCTTCCCGCTGCCTGGGCGGGGCTGCCCGGGCGGAAAGGAATCGTCATCCGGGGCCTCGGGCAGGGAGGATGAGCCCGTGGGTCACATCGACATCAGCGACATCAGCTACTTCCTGCCCAACGGGCGTCCCCTCCTCGCGGGGGCGACCCTGCGCGTCGCGGACGGGGCCAAGGTCGCGCTCGTCGGACCCAACGGCGCCGGCAAGACGACGCTCCTGCGCATCGTCGCGGGAGACCTGTCGCCGCACGGCGGCACCGTGGGACGCAGCGGCGGGCTCGGCGTCATGCGCCAGTTCGTCGGCCGCATCGACGACGAGCGCACGGTCCGCGACCTGCTCGTCGACCTCGCGCAGCCCTCGATCCGCGACGCCGCGCGCGAGCTCGCCGCGGCAGAGCTCGACATCATGACGGTCGACGACACCCCCTCCCAGATGCGCTACGCCCAGGCGCTCGCCGACTGGGCCGACGCGCGCGGCTACGAGGCCGAGGCCGAGTGGGACAAGGTCACCGACGAGGTCCTGTCCATCCCGTTCGACCAGGCCCAGTTCCGCGAGGTCCGCACGCTGTCCGGCGGCGAGCAGAAGCGCCTGGTCCTCACGGCACTGTTCCGCGGCCCCGAGGAGGTCCTGCTCCTCGACGAGCCCGACAACTACCTCGACGTGCCGACCAAGCGCTGGCTCGAGGAGAAGCTCGCTGCCTCGCCCAAGACCGTGCTGTTCATCAGCCACGACCGCGAGCTCCTGGCGCGCACCGCGACCCAGGTCGCCACCGTGGAGCCCACGGCCGCGGGCGGCACGATCTGGGTGCACGGCGGCGGGTTCGGCACGTACGCCGAGGCACGGGCCGACCGCCGCAGCCGCCTCGAGGAGCTGCTGCGCCGCTGGGAGGAGGAGCACACCAAGCTCAAGGACCTCGTCAACATGCTCAAGAACAAGTCGGCGTTCAACGACGGGCTCGCGAGCCGCTACCAGGCTGCCCAGACGCGCCTGCGCAAGTTCGAGGAGGCTGGCCCGCCGCAGGTGCTCGCCCACGAGCAGAACGTCAAGGTCCGGCTCACGGGCGGACGCACGGCCAAGCGCGCCGTGACGTGCGAGCGGCTCGAGCTCACGGGCCTCATGGAGCCGTTCGACCTCGAGGTCTTCTTCGGCGAGCGCGTCGCGATCCTGGGGTCCAACGGCTCGGGCAAGTCGCACTTCATGCGCCTGCTGGCGCGGGGTGGGTCGGACCCGGACGTGGAGCACCGGCCGGTCTACGAGTCCGCTGTGGGCGCTGTGGGCACCGCGGGTGCACCGGGCGACGCGGCCGTGGTCCCGCCCGTCGCGCACACGGGCCGCGCCGTGCTCGGCTCGCGCGTGCGCCCGGGGTGGTTCGCGCAGAACCACGCCCACCCCGAGTTCGAGGGCCGCACGCTCCTCGAGATCCTGCACCGCGGCGACGGTGCGCGCGACGGCATGGGGCGCGAGCCCGCGAGCAAGGCCCTCGACCGCTACGAGCTGGTCGGTCAGGCCGAGCAGCGTTTCGAGACGCTCTCGGGCGGCCAGCAGGCGCGCTTTCAGATCCTGCTCCTCGAGCTCGGGGGAGCCACGCTCCTGCTGCTCGACGAGCCGACCGACAACCTCGACCTGCACTCGGCCGAGGCGCTCGAGGCGGGCCTCCTGGCGTTCGAGGGCACGGTCATGGCCGTCACGCACGACCGGTGGTTCGCGCGCGGCTTCGACCGGTTCGTGGTCTTCGGCTCCGACGGCCGCGTCGTCGAGACCCCCGAGCCCGTGTGGGACGTCGAGCGCGTCAAGCGGCAGCGCTGACCGGCCGACCGGTGGCGCCCCGTCGTCGGGGCGCCCCCCGGTCGCCGGCTCGAGGTCGGTCGGGCGACGACGAGACATGGCGGCGCCGGGACGGGCCCCACGCGAGGACGTGACGCGGTGAGGAAGACCACACGCCCCACGGAGAGCCGATAGCACGGCCTGCGCGGCGCCGTCGGGCTCCTAAAATGGAGCAATGGCCGTCCCCAAGATCGTGCTCTTCTACGCCTTCACACCGCTCGCCGACCCGCGCGCGGTGCAGCTGTGGCAACGTTCGCTCGGGGAGCAGTGGAACCTGACGGGCCGCGTCATCGTCTCCGAGCACGGCATCAACGCCACGCTCGGCGGGACGGTCGAGAACCTCAAGCAGTACGTCAAGACCACCAAGCAGTACCCGGGCTTCGCGGGGATCGACGTCAAGTGGTCGGACGGCACGGGGCGCGACTTCCCCCGCCTGTCCGTCAAGGTCCGGCCCGAGCTCGTGAGCTTCGGGGCCGTCGACGAGATCGCGGTCGACGAGGACGGCGTGGTCGACAGCGGGGTGCGCCTCGCCCCCGAGGCGCTCCACGAGCTGGTCGCCGAGCGTGGCGAGGACGTCGTGTTCTTCGACGGCCGCAACGCGTTCGAGGCCGCGATCGGCAAGTTCCGCGGTGCGGTCGTACCCGACGTCGCGACGACGCGTGACTTCGTCGCGGAGCTCGACTCGGGCGCCTACGACGACCTCAAGGGTCGTCCCGTCGTGACCTACTGCACGGGCGGCGTCCGGTGCGAGGTCCTGTCCTCGCTCATGCTCGCGCGCGGCTTCGAGGAGGTCTACCAGCTCGACGGCGGGATCGTCCGCTACGGCGAGACGTTCGGCGACCAGGGGCTGTGGGAAGGGTCGCTCTACGTGTTCGACGAGCGCATGCACGTCGAGTTCGGCGACGACACGGTCCCGCTCGGTGCGTGCTGCGAGTGCGGCGCGGCGACCGCGAAGTACGAGAACTGCGTCGACCCCGGGTGCCAGACGCTGCGCCTGTTCTGCACCGACTGCGCGGGCCTGGCGCGCACGCTCCAGTGCGACGCCTGTGCCGAACTGCGCCCGGGCGCGTATCCTCGACCTCGGGAAGACGCGATGACCGGTCTCTCCCACGACAACCACCGGGCAACCGCCTGAATCGGCTGTCTGGCACCAGAGCCCGTGCCGTCCGACGAGGCTGATCACACCGAGGTCCTTTTCGCCCTCGGTGTGACGCATCTTGTTTTGACCCTGCATGGGCCGTCCAGGTAGTCTGTTGAGTCGTTGTGCTTCCCCTTCGGTTATCTCGTCACTTGTGCGCCCACTCGCTCCGTGACGTGGACATCCGTCGACCGAAGGCCGAACGACTTGTCGGACGCAGGCTCCTGCGCCGAAGACATCGAAGACACGAAACGAAGGCTACGACCGTGCGTACGTACACCCCGAAGCCCGGCGACGTCCAGCGTGACTGGTACGTCATCGACGCGACCGACGTCGTCCTGGGCCGCCTCGCCACCCACGTGGCGACCCTGCTCCGTGGCAAGCACAAGGCCACCTTCGCGCCTCACGTCGACGGAGGTGACTTCGTCATCGTCATCAACGCCGGCAAGGTCGCCCTCACCGGCAACAAGCGCGAGCAGAAGCTTGCCTACACCCACTCCGGTTACCCGGGTGGTCTTCGGGCGGTCGCCTACAGCGACCTGCTGGAGAAGCACCCCGAGCGTGCTGTGGAGAAGGCCGTCCGCGGCATGATCCCCAAGACCTCGCTCGGCCGCGCCCAGTTCGGCAAGCTCAAGGTCTACGCAGGCTCTGAGCACCCGCACGCCGCGCAGCAGCCGAAGACTTTCGAGATCACCCAGGTCGCGCAGTAGGCTCCGCCTGCTCGTAGACGAGAACTTAGGACGCGAGGACACACCAGTGGCCGAGACCACCGTCGACATCGACGTGCTGGACGAAGAGACTCCCAGCAACTACACCTCTGAGAGCGCAGCCCCCACGGGCCGTGGCCAGAGCATCACCGCCCCCGCGCAGGCCCTGGGCCGTCGCAAGGAGGCCATCGCCCGCGTGCGCCTGGTGCCCGGCACCGGCCAGTGGAAGATCAACGGCCGCACCCTCGAGGGGTACTTCCCCAACAAGGTGCACCAGCAGCTGGTCAACTCCCCGCTGAAGCTGGTCGACGTCGAGGGTCGCTTCGACGTCATCGCCCGCATCAACGGTGGTGGCTCGTCCGGCCAGGCCGGCGCTCTGCGCCTGGGCATCGCCCGTGCGCTGAACGAGATCGACGCCGAGCACAACCGCCCGGCGCTCAAGAAGGCCGGCTTCCTGACCCGCGACGCCCGCGTCGTCGAGCGCAAGAAGGCCGGGCTCAAGAAGGCCCGTAAGGCTCCGCAGTACTCCAAGCGCTGATCCAGCGCTTGCGCACAACGGCCCCGGTGGACATCGTCCACCGGGGCCGTTGTCATTTGTCAGGGATGCTGACGAGCGACCGGACCGGTCGGCTCGCAGCGGGGGCGGTGCGGGCCTCGGTGCCGGTACCGTCCCGTTGAGGGAGGAAAACTCATGGGACGACTGTTCGGCACCGACGGTGTGCGGGGGCTGGCGAACAGGGACGTCACGGCCGAGCTCGCGCTCGGCCTGGGCGTGGCCTCGGCCAACGTGCTGGGACGCACGGGACAACCCGAAGGGCACCGCCCGCGGGCGGTGATCGGCCGCGACCCGCGGGCCTCGGGCGAGTTCCTCGGCGCGGCAGTGACCGCAGGCCTGGCGAGCGCCGGGGTCAACGTGCTCGACGTCGGCGTCCTGCCGACGCCGGCCGTCGCGTTCCTCACGAGCACGCTCGACGTGGACTTCGGCGTCATGATCTCCGCCTCGCACAACCCGATGGCCGACAACGGCATCAAGTTCCTGGCCCGTGGCGGGATCAAGCTCGAGGACTCGCTCGAGGACGAGATCGAGCGTCAGCTCGACACCGTGTGGGACCGTCCGCTCGGGGCCGACGTCGGCCGCGTCCGCACGGACACGGGCAGCGCGGGCGCGGACTACGTCGAGCACCTCATCGGGAGCATCGGCGCCACGGGCGACGCCCTGCCGCTCTCCGGCCTGCGGATCGCCGTGGACTGCGCGAACGGTGCGGCGAGCGACGTGGGACCCGCCGCGCTGCGCGCGGCGGGCGCCGACGTCGTCGTGATGAACGCGAGCCCTGACGGACGCAACATCAACGAGAAGTGCGGCTCGAACCACCCCGAGCAGCTCCAGGCCGTCGTGGTCGCCTCCGAGGCCGACTTCGGGGTCGCGTTCGACGGCGACGCCGACCGTTGCATCGCCGTGGACCACCGTGGCGTGCTCGTCGACGGCGACCAGATCATGGGTGTCCTGGCTCTCGCCGAGAAGGACAAGGGGCGACTGCACGAGGACACGCTCGTCGTCACGGTCATGAGCAACCTCGGACTGATCCTCGCGATGCGCGAGGCCGGTATCCGGACCGTCCAGACGGGCGTGGGCGACCGGTACGTCCTCGAGGAGATGCGCGCCAACGGGTACACCCTGGGCGGCGAGCAGTCGGGCCACATCATCCTGTCGCAGTTCGCGACCACGGGCGACGGCGTCCTCACGGCGCTCCAGCTCGCCGCGCGCATCCAGGAGTCGGGGGCCAAGCTCGCGGACCTCGCGGGTGCCGTGCCCAAGCTGCCGCAGACGCTGCTCAACGTCCCGGGTGTGGACAAGGCACGCGCCGCGACCGACGAGGTCCTCCAGGAGGCCGTCGCAGCCGCCGAGTCCCGCCTCGGCGAGACCGGCCGCGTCGTCCTGCGCTCGTCGGGCACCGAGCCCCTGGTGCGCGTCATGGTCGAGGCCGCGACGCAGGCCTCCGCCGACGCCGTGGCCGAGTCGCTCGCCGCGGTGGTGCGGGACCGGCTGGCCCTGTGACGGCCGGGAGCCACGCGCCCGGGTTCGCCGGACCCGTCGACGAGGAGCTGCGCGACCAGGTCGCGAGCCATCTCGCTCGCCACGAGGACGGCGTGCTGCCGATCGTCCAGGCCGGTCACCCGGTCCTGCGCCGACCCGCGGTGCCCTACACCGGCCAGCTCGGGGACCTGTTCCCCGAGCTGGTCGAGGCCATGCGTCGCACCATGCACGCGGCCCCCGGGGTCGGGCTCGCGGCTCCGCAGGTGGGCCTGGGGATCGCGGTCGCGGTGATCCAGGACGCGGGTGTCTCCGACCCCGAGGACGCGGACCTGCGCGAGCGGCACCCCCTGCCGTTCCGCGTGCTCGTCAACCCCGCGTACGAGGCCGTGGGGCATGAGCGTCGGGCGTTCTACGAGGGCTGCCTGAGCGTGAGCGGCTGGCAGGCCGTCGTGGCCCGGCCCCGGACCGTCCGGCTCACCGGCCAGGACGAGGCCGGGCGACCTGTGGACGAGGTCCTGACGGGCTGGCCCGCGCGGATCGTCCAGCACGAGACCGACCACCTGGGCGGCGGGCTCTACCTCGACCGCGCCGAGCTCCGGTCGCTCGCGTCGAACGACAGCATGATGCGGTTCTGGGGTCAGACCCCGGACCCCTCGGGGGCCGCCGAGGCCCTGGGGTTCGCGCTGCCCTGACGTTGCCGGCTCCTGACGGGCCTGGCCGGCCCGGAAGGTCCGTCCCTCGGAAGTGTCACAGCATCCTTCTGGGGGACCTCCCTAGGTGGAGATCTCCCTCCAGAGGATGACGTTCCGGTCTCGGTCGGTGCGGCAGAATCTATCGAGGAAGGTAGGGGTCGAGATCAGGGCAGACTGGGGGGTTTCCCCGATGGTGCCGGCCCCTCGTATCCGTAGGCTGGTCACAGGTGCATCTCCTGTACCTGTGACCAGCCTGGTTCGCCACACCAGCCGACGAACAGAGGACCCGTGATAGAGGCCGTCTCGACCTTCTTGGAGAACCTGGAGACCTGGGTCCTCGCACTCGCGGCGTCCGCATGGATCTACCCCGCCCTGTACGCCTTCGCGACGATCGACGGGTTCTTCCCGCCGATCCCCAGCGAGTCCGTGGTCATCACCCTCGCGGTCGCTGCCAGCGCGTCGGGCAACCCCAACCTCGTGCTCGTCCTGGCCATCGCTGCGGCCGGCGCCTGGACGGGGGACCAGATCGCCTATGCGCTCGGCAGGGGCATCGGTACCGAGCGGATCAGGTTCCTCCGCACGGTCCGCGGCCGCAAGGCCGTCGCCTGGGCAGACCAGGCGCTCAAGGCGCGGGGGGCGGCCTTCATCCTGGCGGCCCGCTACGTCCCCATCGGTCGCGTCGCGGTCAACATGACGGCCGGTGCCGTGGGCTATCCCCGCCGCCGCTTCATGCTCTACTCGGGCCTCGCTGCCGTGACGTGGGCGCTCTACTCGGTCCTCATCGGTCTCGTGGCCGCGCAGTGGCTCGGCCACCAGCCGCTCCTGGCCATGGTCCTCGGCGTGATCCTGGGGGTCCTGTCCGGGGTGGTCGTCGACCGCATCATGAACCGCATGGCCCGCAAGCGTCGCGCGGCCGAGGCTGCGCGAGCCGCCGCTGCCGGGGCGACCCCGCTCCACGGTGCGCCGACCGACCCGGCCGCCGCGCCGTCGTCGGGCACCGAGGGCCTGCAGGACGACGACGAGGCCGCGGTCCGCCGAGCCTGCTGAGATCCCGTTCCACCGCTCGCTCTCGCCGCCGAGCGGGCGTGAGCAGGCGGCGAGGCCGCGCTGGTGCACCCACGGCGCCCTCTGCAGCCTCGCAGAGGGTGCCGTGGCGCGGCTCAGATCTTGCGCAGGCGCGCCCGCTGGACCGAGTGGTCCGAGCCCTTGGTCAGCACCAGTGTCGCCCGCCCGCGGGTCGGCAGGATGTTCTCCTCGAGGTTCGGCGCGTTGATCGAGTCCCAGATCGACTTGGCCTTCTCGATCGCCTCCTCGTCCGTGAGCGTCGCGTAGCGCTTGAAGTACGACTCGGGACGCGCGAACGCCGTCCTGCGCAGCGAGAGGAACCGGTCCACGTACCACTGGCGGATGTTGCGCGTGCGCGCGTCGACGTAGATCGAGAAGTCGAAGAAGTCGCTCACCGCGACCGTCGACTCGTCGGTCGCGCTGGGCCGTGCAGGCTGCAGGACGTTGAGGCCCTCGACGATCAGGACGTCCGGCTTGCGGACGACCGTCTCGGCCCCCGGGACGATGTCGTAGGTCAGGTGGTCGTAGACCGGGCTGCGGACCTCGGGAGCGCCCGCCTTCACGCGGGACAGGAACCGGATCAGGGCACGGCGGTCGTACGACTCCGGGAAGCCCTTGCGCTCCATGAGGCCGCGGCGCGCGAGCTCGGCGTTCGGGTAGAGGAAACCGTCGGTCGTGATGAGCTCGACGCGCGGGGTCTCGGGCCAGCGCGCGAGCATCTCGCGCAGGATGCGTGACGTCGTCGACTTGCCTACGGCGACCGACCCCGCGACACCGATCACGTACGGCGTGCGTGTCGAGTTCTCCCGCAGGAAGGTCGACGTCGCCTCGTGGAGGCCGCTCGTGGCCGTCACGTACAGGTTGAGGAGCCGGGAGATGGGGCGGTAGATCGCGTCGACCTCGGCCAGGTCGATCGGGTCGCCGAGGCCGCGGAGCTTGACGACGTCGGCGTCCGTCAGCGGCAGCGGCGTCGACTCGGAGAGCTTGCTCCACGCGGCGCGGTCCAGGTCGACGTACGGCGACGCCGTGGTGCGCTCGGGCAGCAGCCCCGCGCCGGGAGAGGCGCCCGGGTCGATCGCAGGGAGACCCTCGCGCGGAGGGACGGGCAGGTCGGAGGGAGGAACCACTCGGATGATTCTGCCGGACGCGCGCGGTGATCGAGAACCGTGAGCCGCCGGACCGCTAACAAAGAACCGCGAGATGTCGCGGTCGAGAGAGCCCGAACCGGTGCCGCTAGACTCCGGAAACATGTGTGGAATCGTGGGTTACGCAGGCCCTCTCGCAACGTCCGGGCGACCCCTGGACGTCGTCCTCGAAGGACTCGGCAGGCTCGAGTACCGCGGCTACGACTCGGCCGGGGTCGCGCTCGTCGCACCCGAGCTGAACCGTGTCGCGACGGCCAAGAAGTCCGGAAAGCTGGTCAAGCTCCTCGACGAGCTCGCCGCCAGACCGCTGCCCGCCGCGTCCGCGGCGATCGGGCACACGCGGTGGGCGACGCACGGCGCGCCCAACGACACCAACGCCCACCCGCACCTCGCGGACGACGGACGGCTCGCGGTCATCCACAACGGGATCGTCGAGAACTTCGCGGTCCTCAAGGAGGAGCTGCTGGCCGACGGCGCCACGTTCCTCTCCGAGACCGACACCGAGGTCGCCGCCCAGCTGCTCGCCCGCGCCTACCGCCGCACGGGCGACCTGACCGAGGCCATGGCCTACGTCGCCCGCCAGCTCGAAGGCACGTTCACCCTGCTCGCGGTCCACGCGGACAGCCCCACCACCGTGGTGGGTGCGCGGCACGACTCTCCGCTCGTCGTCGGGCTCGGCGAGGGCGAGAACTTCCTCGGCTCCGACGTCGCGGCCTTCATCGCCTTCACCAAGGACGCGCTCGAGCTCGGCCAGGACCAGATCGTGACCATCACCCCGGACTCGGTCGAGGTCGTCGACTTCCACGGCAACCCGGCCGAGGCCACGCGCTTCACGGTCGACTGGGACGCGGCCGCCGCGGAGAAGGGTGGCTTCGCGTCCTTCATGGACAAGGAGATCCACGACCAGCCGCAGGCCGTGGGCGACACCCTGCTGGGACGCACCGACGCCGAGGGACGCCTGATCCTCGACGACCTGCGCATCGACGAGGCCGTGCTGCGGACCATCGACAAGATCATCGTCATCGCGTGCGGCACCGCGGCCTACTCGGGGCACGTCGCCAAGTACGCGATCGAGCACTGGTGCCGCATCCCGGTCGAGGTCGAGCTCGCGCACGAGTTCCGCTACCGCGACCCGATCGTGAACGAGAAGACGCTCGTCGTGGCCGTCACGCAGTCCGGCGAGACCATGGACACGCTCATGGCGGTCCGGCACGCGCGTGAGCAGGGCGCCAAGGTCATCTCGATCGTCAACACGCACGGGTCGACCATCCCGCGCGAGTCCGACGCGGTCCTGTACACGCACGCCGGCCCGGAGATCGCGGTCGCCTCGACCAAGGCGTTCCTCTCGCAGATCACCGCGGCGTACCTGCTGGGCCTGTACCTGGCGCAGCTGCGCGGCAACAAGTTCCCCGACGAGATCCGCGAGATCCTCGACGACCTGCGCGAGATGCCGCGCAAGATCCAGACCGTGATCGAGCGCGGCGAGTACGTCAGCGCCGTGGCCCGCTCCATGAAGGACGCGACGTCGGTGCTCTTCCTGGGCCGGCACGTCGGGTTCCCGGTCGCGCTCGAGGGCGCGCTCAAGCTCAAGGAGCTCGCCTACATCCACGCCGAGGGCTTCGCCGCCGGTGAGCTCAAGCACGGGCCTATCGCCCTGATCGACGAGGGGCAGCCGGTCTTCGTCGTCGTGCCCTCGCCGCGCGGGCGCGACTCGCTGCACTCGAAGGTCATCTCCAACATCCAGGAGATCCGGGCCCGCGGGGCCCGGACCCTCGTCATCGCCGAGGACGGCGACGACGCGGTGCTGCCGTTCGCGGACGAGATCTTCTGGATCCCGCAGTCGCCCACGCTGCTCTCGCCGCTCCTGGCGGTCGTCCCGCTGCAGATCTTCGCCATGGCGCTGGCCACGGCCAAGGGCCTCGACGTCGACCAGCCGCGCAACCTGGCGAAGTCCGTCACGGTCGAGTAGCCCGTGCGCTGCGCCGGTCCGGACCGAGCACGCAGCCTCACCTGCCAGCAGCCCACCGTGCCCCGGCCCGGTGGGCTTCCGGCGTCCGGGGCCCGTGCCGCACGCCACCGCTTAGGGTGAACGCATGATCATCGGGGTGGGAATCGACGTCGTGGACGTCGCGCGGTTCATGGACACGCTCGGTCGGACGCCGCGCCTGCGCGAGAAGCTGTTCACGCCGGCCGAGCGCGACCTCCCGGCGTCGTCGCTCGCGGCCCGCTTCGCGGCCAAGGAGGCCATCGCCAAGGCGCTCGGGGCGCCCGGCGGCATGAACTGGCAGGACGCCACGGTCCACCGCGTCGTCGGGGGCGCCCCCCAGGTCGAGATCACCGGGACCGTCCAGGCCCGGGCGACCGCGCTCGGGATCACGTCGTTCCACCTGTCGATCTCGCACGACGCCGGGATCGCGTCGGCCATGGTGGTCGCGGAGGGCTGAGGGATCGTCGCCTCGTCGTGCGCTCCGCCCGGGTGAGGCGGGAGGCCGAGGGGGCTCCGTCGTCGAGCAGGTGGTCGAGTGGCCGCGAGCGGCCGTCGAGCACGAGGTTGCGGTCGTTCTCGACGTCAGAACGAACGCAACCTCGTGCTCGGCACCGGCACCGGCACACTGCCACCCGCAGGCACCGAGCGAGCGGAAGCGGTCAGCCCTGCAGCGCCGGCACGACCTCGCGCTCGAACAGCTCGATCCCGCTGCGGTCGTAGGCCGCCTCCGCGAAGTACGTGATGGCGTACGTCATGCCCGCGCCCTCGAGCTTCTGGAGGGTCTCGACGACCTGCTCGGGGGTGCCCACGAGCGGGCCCGAGCGGAAGTCCCGCACGGTCTGCTCCACCTTGGCCGGGACGGTCTTGGCGTAGTGCTCGCCGATCCAGCGCAGGCGGTCCTCGACGTCGGCCTCGGTCTCGCCGATGACCACGTTGTAGTTGGCCGAGCGCGTGATGTCCTCGAACGGGCGACCGATGCTCTCGCAGTGCCCCCGCAGGACGTCGGACTTGTGCGCGAACCCTTCCAGGGACCCGTCGAAGTTCGTGTACTGGGCGTGCTGCGCGGCGATGCGCAGCGTCTTCTTCTCGCCGCCGCCCGCGATCCACAGCGGGATGCTGGGGGCGCTGCCGCCTCCTGCCCCCACGCCGTCCAGGACCTGGAGCGGCTGCGGGTGGCACAGCGCGCCGTCGACCTGGAAGTACGTGCCGTCGAGCGTCGCGGAGCCCGTGCGCCACATCTGCTCCATGACCTGCACGCCCTCGTCGAGCGCGCCCAGGCGCGCTCCCGCGCCCGGGAAGCCGTAGCCGTAGGCACGCCACTCGTGCTCGTACCAGCCGGCGCCGATACCCATCTCGGTGCGGCCGCCGCTCACGATGTCGACCGTCGCCGCGACCTTGGCGAGGTAGGCCGGGTTGCGGTAGGCCATGCACGTGCACATCTGGCCCAGGCGCACGCGCTCGGTCGACGCCGCGAACGCCGCCATGAGGGTCCAGGCCTCGTGCGTGGCCTCGCCCGTGGGCTCGGGCACCGTGTGGAAGTGGTCGTAGACCCACACCGACTCCCACGCGTGCCGCGCGTCAGAGCCGGGCGCGCCGGTCGTCGCGGTGTCCGCGTGCTGCGCGAGCGACCGCATGGTCTCCCACTGTGCCGAGGGGTCGATGCCGACGAGGTCCTGTCGCCAGCCTTGCGGGATGAAGAGTCCGAATCGCATGGTCGCCAATCTAGCCCGGCGGGCAACGGGGGCCGCGCGGGTCTCGCCCGCGCGCAGCCCGGCCCGGCGGGCCGCGCCCGCGCGCGGCATCATGGCCCCATGATCGAAGCGTTCACCGCCGCCCAGGTCCGTGCCGCCGAGGAGCCGCTGCTCGCCCGGGGCGTCCCGCTCATGGAGCGCGCGGCGTTCGCGCTCGCGACGGTCGTCGCGGGCGACCTGCGGCGTACGGCCGCGCATGGGCGGTCCGCGCGAGCTCGGGGTGCGGGGCCCGACGGCGGTGCGCGCCCCGGGCGCGTGACCGGCACGCGCGTGGTGCTCCTCGTGGGTTCGGGCAACAACGGGGGCGATGCCTTGTTCGCGGGGGCGTACCTGTCCCGGCGCGGGGTCGCGGTCGAGGCGGTCTGCACGAGCGGGCACCCTCATGCCGCAGGTCTGAGGGCGCTGCGCCGCGCGGGTGGACGGGTCCTCGACCTGACCGTCCCGACCGGGCCCGCACGGTGGGGGGACGTCGTCGAGGGCATCCTCTCGGCCGAGGTGGTCGTCGACGGGCTGGTCGGGATCGGGGCGTCGGGGGCGCTGCGGGGGCTGGCAGGGGAGCTGGTCGAGTCGCTCGCGGAGGGGAGGTCGGGGCGTGCCGCTCGCGCCGTCCACGTCCCCTGGGTCGTCGCGGTCGACACGCCCAGCGGGATCGGGGTAGACGACGGCTCGGTCCCCGGGCCGGTCCTGCGTGCCGACCGGACGGTCACGTTCGGCGCACCCAAGCCCGGGCTGCTGCTGCCGCCGGCGACGCACCTCGCGGGGCTCGTCACGCCCGTCGACGTGGGCCTCGACGAGCTGGGGACTCCCCCGGTCAGGCGCCTCGAACCCGCCGACGTCGCGCGCCTGTGGCCCGTGCCCGGGGTGAGCGACCAGAAGTACACGCGCGGGGTCCTGGGAGTCGTCGCGGGCACACCGACGTTCCCGGGGGCTGCGGTCCTCGCGGTCACGGCGGCCGTGCGCGCGGGCGCCGGCATGGTGCGCTACCGCGGGCCCGACGACGTCGCGCGCGTCGTCGTCTCGGCTCGCCCCGAGGCGGTGCCCGCCGAGGGCAGGGTCCAGGCGTGGGCGCTCGGGTCAGGGGTACCGGCCGCGGGGGAGCGGTCCGGGCTGCGCGATGGCGCGAGCGAGCGGGACACGGGCTCCGGAGCGGACGCCGGCCAGCACGAGCGCATCCGGTACGCGCTCGCGGTGGCGTGCGGCGAGCTGGCGCAGGACGCCTGGGACGCCTCGGCCGGCCCGCGTCCGGCGTGCGTCGTGGACGCCGGTGCGCTGTCGCTGCTGCCCGCGACCTGCCCGCCGTCGGTCGTGCTGACGCCGCACGCGGGCGAGCTCGCGACGCTCCTGCGCGCGCGCGGCGCGGACGTCGACCGGGACGGCGTCGAGGCCGAGCCGCTGCGCTGGGCGCGCACCGCGCACGAGCTCACGGGCGCGACCGTGCTGCTCAAGGGGTCGGCGACCGTGGTGGTCGGGCCCGAGGGCGCGTGGTCCCAGGCCGACGGACCTGCCTGGCTCGCGACCGCGGGCTCCGGAGACGTGCTCACAGGCCTCCTGGGCGCTCTTCTGGCCGCGTACGGCGAGCGCGTGGTCCGAGAGCCCGGGCTGGCGGCAGAGCTCGCTGCCGCGGCTGCTACGGTCCACGGGGCGGCCGCTGTGCGGGCCAACCCAGGCGGACCCGTCGCAGCCATGGACGTAGCGGAGGCGGTCCCCGGGGTGGTGGCCGAGCTGCTCCGAGGGTGACGCACCGCCACGCCGACGGTGACGAGAGACGAGGTCGAAGGTGACGCACGTGCAGGTCGAGAGTGACCCGGCGCTGATCGAGGGCGACGTCGCGACGGCGCTCGCGGACCGGTGCGCAGCTCTCGTCGCGCGCGCCCGGCGCGCAGAGCCCGACGGACGTGTCCGGGTGCTCGTCGGGATCGTCGGCGCACCCGGAGCGGGGAAGTCGACGCTCGCCGGCGACGTCCTCGCCGCGCTCACGCAGCGCGCCGCACCCGCCGCCAGCGCCGGGGCCCGGCCGACCCCGTCCACCCAGGGCGTCCGAGCGCCCGGGGTGAGCGCCGTCGTCGTGCCCATGGACGGCTTCCACCTCGCCGACGCCGAGCTCGCCCGCCTGGGCCGCCGGGACCGCAAGGGTGCCCCCGACACGTTCGACGCCCACGGGTACGTCGCGCTCCTCGAACGGCTCCGGTCGCCCCGCGACGGCGTCACGGTCTACGCGCCCGCGTTCGACCGCGAGATCGAGGAGCCCGTCGCGGGGTCGATCCCCGTCGGACCCGACGTCGAGCTCGTGCTGACGGAGGGCAACTACCTGCTGCTCGGTGGTGACCAGGACCGCGGGCGCTGGACCCCGGTGCGAGCGATCCTCGACGAGACCTGGTTCCTCGAGGTCCCCGAGCACGTCCGCGTCGAGCGCCTCGTGGCGCGGCACGAGCGGCACGGCAAGCCGCCTGCCGCGGCGCGCGCCTGGGCGCTCGGGCCTGACGAGACCAACGCCCGACTGGTCGCCTCGACGCGGGACCGGGCCGACGTCGTCGTCCACCCCTCGTGACGGTCCACCACGCTGGGTGCGGAGCCCTCGCGCGACACGCCCGGTGTGTCGCACAAGAGCTCCGCACCCAGCAGGACCGCCCAGGGCGAGCGACTACCGTGGTGGCCGTGCCGACCCCCACGACCCCTCAGGTCCCGCCGCGCCGTCGGCGCATCCCGTTCCAGCCGCTCCCCGTGCGCGACGGCCTCAACGCGACCCGCGTCGTGCTGCCCCCCAACGGCGACGGCAGCGACGGCTCGCCCCGGTGGGACACCGTCCTGGACCACCTCGTCCACCGGTTTCCCGACGACGAGCGGCGTCTGCGGGAGAAGGTCGCCGCGGGAGAGGTCGTCGACCACCTGGGCCGACCGGTCGCGCCCGACACGGCCTTCGCACAGCACGCGCGCGTGTTCCTGTACCGGGACCCGCCCGTGGAGACGCGCGTCCCGTTCGAGATCGAGATCCTGTACCGCGACGACGACCTGGTCGTGGTCGACAAGCCGCACTTCCTCGCGAGCATCCCGCGTGGCGCCTTCATCGCGGAGTCCGCGCTCGTCCGGCTGCGCAGGGACCTCGACCTGCCCGAGCTCTCGCCCGCGCACCGGCTCGACCGCGTGACGGCCGGGGTGCTCGTGCTGACCGTCCGGCCCGAGGTCCGCGGCCCGTACCAGACGCTGTTCGCCGAGCGGCGCGTGACCAAGGTGTACGAGGCCGTCGCGGGCGTCGACCCTGCGCTCGACCTGCCGCGCGTCGTACGCAGCCGCATCTACAAGGAGCGCGGCGTCATGCGCGCGTCCGAGGTGCCGGGCGAGCCGAACTCCGAGAGCCTCGTGGAGCTCGTGGACACCCGCGAGGATCCGTCCGGGACGGGCGACGGAGGCGACGGGTCCCGCGGTCGCCTGGGCCTCTACCGTCTCACCCCGCACACGGGCAAGACCCACCAGCTCCGGCTGCACATGAACTCGCTGGGCCTGCCGATCCTGCACGACAACTTCTAC
Source organism: Oerskovia enterophila (assembly GCF_001692445.1). Classification (GTDB taxonomy): domain Bacteria; phylum Actinomycetota; class Actinomycetes; order Actinomycetales; family Cellulomonadaceae; genus Oerskovia; species Oerskovia enterophila. The sequence goes on from NZ_MAQA01000006.1 coordinate 73,151, forward strand.
CCGACGTTCTACGACGTGCGCCCTGACGACTTCAGCCGGCCGCTCCAGCTCGTCTCACGCTCGATCGAGTTCGTCGACCCGCTCAGCGGGAGACCCCGGCGGTTCGAGACGACGCGGCCCCTGCAGGAGTGGGCGTAGGCCTGGTCCTCAGCAGGCGGCCCTGTCGTCCCCGGCGGGCGGGTCCGTCGCCCTCGGCGGGCGGTGAGGGCGTCCCCGGCGGGCGGGCCCGTCGCCCTCGGCCCACCCATCGGTCACCGCCGGTGAGAGAATCGGTGACCGTGAGCCCCTTCAGCGATCCCCCGCACGGTTCCACCGGCGACACCACCCCCACGCCGTCGGCCACCGGCCCCGTCCCGCCCGCCGACTACTACCCGGCGCGCGCCGTGATCGACCTGGGCGCGATCCGCTCCAACGTCGAGTCGCTCGCGCGGCACGCCGGCACGGCCCAGGTCATGGCGGTCGTCAAGGCCGACGCGTACGGCCACGGCCTGCTGCCCAGCGCCCGCGCGGCGCTCGCGGGCGGGGCCACGTGGCTCGGCACGGCGCAGATCTCGGAGGCGCTCTCGCTGCGCGCCGCGGGCATCGGCCCCGACCAGGCGCGGGTCCTGACCTGGCTCTACGCGCCGGGCGCGCCGCTGAGGGCGCTCGTGGAGGCCGAGATCGACGTCTCGGTCGCCGCACCGTGGGCCCTCGACGAGGTCGCCGCGGCGGCTCGCGCGGCCGGACGCCCCGCCCGCGTGCACCTGAAGATCGACACGGGGCTCGGGCGCAACGGGATCGTTCCCGAGCAGCTCCCGGCCGTGCTCGACGCCGCGCTGCGCGCCGAGTCCGAGGGCGTGCTGCGCGTCGTCGGGATCTGGTCGCACTTCGCCTTCGCGGACGAGCCCGAGCACCCGACCGTCCTGCACCAGGCCGACGTGTTCGACGCCGCGGTGCGCACGACCGAGGCCGCGGGTGCGCAGCTCGAGGTCCGGCACCTCGCGAACTCCGCGGCGACGCTCACCAACCCGCGCGTGCACTACGACCTGGTGCGCCCGGGCCTCGCGGTCTACGGCCTCTCGCCGGTCCCGAGCCTCGGCACGCCCGACGACTACGGGCTGGTCCCGGCCATGACGCTCGAGGCACGGCTCGCGACCGTCAAGCAGGTCGCGGGAGGCCAGGGCGTCTCCTACGCGCACGCCTACACGACGCCCCGGGCGACGAACCTCGGCGTGGTCCCGCTCGGCTACGCCGACGGCATCCCGCGGCACGCCTCGGGCGCCCTGCCCGAGCGGCCCGGTGGCCCCGTGCTGGTTGGTGGGCCGATCGACGAGGCCGGCGGCGTGGACGGCACGGGACGCGTCCTGCACGTGGCCGGCCGCGTCTGCATGGACCAGTTCGTGCTGGACCTGGGCCCCTACGCGTCCGAGCAGGCGGGCGACGTCGTGACGCTGTTCGGGCCCGGCGCGGGCCTGGCCCGCGGGGGAGCCCCGACCGCCGAGGACTGGGCGCTGGCCGCCGGGACCATCAGCTACGAGATCACGACGCGCCTGGGTGCGCGGGTTCCGCGCGTGTACGTCGACGGCGCGGACGAGGGCCCGACGACGGCGCTCGCCTCGGGCGCGTCGGCGACACCGGCGGAGCCCGCCCCCACCGCCTCGCACACCCCCCTTCACCACGACCAGGAGTGGCTGTCATGACCGACCTGACCATCGACCTGCCCGACGCCGACGCGACGCGCGCGTTCGGGCTCGCGCTGGCCCGTGAGCTGCGCGCGGGCGACCTCGTGATGCTCACGGGCGACCTGGGCGCGGGCAAGACGACCCTGACCCAGGGGATCGGCACGGGCCTGGGGGTCCGGGGGCAGGTGGCGTCGCCCACGTTCATCATCGCGCGCGTCCACCCGCCGCTCGCGGACGGGCCGTACCTGGTCCACGTCGACGCCTACCGGCTCGGCTCGCTCGACGAGGTCGAGGCGCTGGACCTCGACGCGAGCCTCGACGAGTCGGTCACGGTCGTCGAGTGGGGCCAGGACCTCGTGGAGTCCCTCGCCGAGGACCGCCTGGAGATCACGATCGAGCGCCCGCGCGGCGGGCTGGGCGTGTCCGTCGCGGGGGGCGAGCCCGACGACGGGCTCGACGCGCCCGAGGCCGGTGTCCGGCACGTGACGGTGCGGGCCGTGGGGGACCGGTGGGCCGACTTCGAGCGGGCCGCGGCCGCATTGCGCGCGGCCGTCGTCGAGGCAGTCGAGGCGTCGGGGGATCCGGACACCCCGTTGGGCACGAGCACGGGCCGACCGGACGCGCAGGCGCTGGCCGCCGACCCGTCCGCGGAAAAGTAGGCTGGGACCGTGGCAGTCCTCGCGCTCGATACGTCAGCCGCCGTCGCGGTCGCCCTCGTCGGGGAAGGCGGTGAACGGCTCGCCGTGCGCTCTGCGGACGAGAGACGTCGGCACGCCGAGACCCTGGCCCCCCTCGTCAGCGAGGTGCTCGCCGAGGCCGGCGTGGACCGGACCGCGCTGACCGCGGTCGTCGCGGGCACCGGTCCGGCTCCGTTCACGGGCCTGCGCGTCGGGCTCGTCACGGCCCGCACGCTCGCGCTCTCGCTCGGGATCCCGGCCCTCGGGGTCTCGGGGCTCGACGCGATCGCGGCGCAGGCCGTGAGCGACCTGGGCCTGACGCCGGGCGACGAGGTCCTCGCGACCGCCGACGCCCGCCGTCGGGAGGTCTACTGGGCGCGCTACCGCGTCGTGGCGCACGAGGGTCCGCACGCGACCCCGGTCGTCGAGCTCGTCGCCGGGCCCGACGTCGGTCCGGCCTCGGGGCTGGCCGACCAGGCCGCGGGCGCCGTCGTCGTGGGCGAAGGGGCTGCGCTGTACCCCGAGCACCTGCCGCTCGCCGAGGACGCGCCCCTCGTACCCGACGCGACGGTCCTCGCGCGGCTCGCGATCGCCCGCCGCGACGCGGGTTTCGAGCAGCCCACCGAGCCGCTGTACCTGCGCCGTCCCGACGTCCAGGAGCCGGCCGCACGCAAGCGGGCGAGCGACGCACCGCCCGCGGCGACCCCGAAGGGGGCCGGGGCGTGAGCGCGCACTACGAGGTCAAGCTCCGGCCGCTGCGGGCTGCGGACCTCCCACGCGTCGTGCGCCTCGAGCAGGAGCTATTCGGGTCGAGCGCCTGGACCTACGGCATGCTCGCCGAGGAGCTCGGGGCGCTGGGCCGGTGGTACGTCGCGGCCGAGCCCGTCCGCCTCTACGCGGCAGGTCCCCAGGAGCTCATCGGCTACGCGGGGCTGTGGTTCGACGGCGACGTCACGCAGATCATGACGATCGGCGTGGACCCGCAGTACCAGCACCTCGGCATCGGGTCGGTGCTGCTGACCGCGCTGATCGACCGTTCGCGCCAGATCGGCGCGAGCGCGGTGCTGCTCGAGGTCCGCGTCGACAACGACGCCGCGCTGGCCATGTACGGCAAGTTCGGGTTCGAGCAGCTCGGCATCCGCAAGCGGTACTACCAGCCCGAGGACGTCGACGCGTACACCATGCGCCTCGAGCTGACCGACGACTCGGCGACGGACGACGCGCCCGCAGCCGAGATCCGTGACGCAGCGGTACCCGACGAGCCGGGCGTCGCGTGAGCGCACGCGACGCGGTGCTCGTCCCGGCGCGGGCGCTGCACGACGAGGTGGCGGCGGGCACGGGCGACCTGGTCCTGCTCGACGTCCGCTGGGCGCTCGGTGTCACGGACGGCCACGAGCAGTACCTCGCAGGGCACCTGCCCGGCGCGGTGTTCGTGGACCTCGAGACCGAGCTGGCCGCTCCGCCGTCGCCCGAGCGGGGGCGGCACCCGCTCCCGGACCTCGCCGACCTCGAGGCGGCAGCACGCCGCTGGGGCGTGCGCGCGGGCTCCCGGGTCGTCGCGTACGACGTGGTGGGCGCCACGTCGGCCGCCCGCGTCTGGTGGCTCCTGCGGTGGGCGGGTCTCGCCGACGTCCGCCTCCTCGACGGCGGCCTCGGTGCGTGGACCGGCGCGGGCTTCGCGCTCGAGCAGGGCGAGGTCGTCCCCGTCCCGGGGGACGTCGTCCTGTCGGAGGGCGAGCTCCTCACGCTCACGCCCGACGACGCAGCGCACCTGGCGTCGTCGGGCGCGGGACTGCTCCTGGACGCCCGCGCGGGCGAGCGCTTCCGGGGCGAGGTCGAGCCCGTGGACCCGCGTGCGGGGCACGTGCCGGGAGCCGTGAGCGCCCCGACCGTCCAGAACCTGGGGCCCGACGGCCGGTTCCTCGGCGAGGACGCGCTGCGCGAGCGCTTCGAGGCGCTCGGGGTGCGCGCCGACGGTGAGCAGCACGTCGGTGTCTACTGCGGGTCCGGGGTCACGGCCGCGCACGAGGTCGCGGCCCTCGCCACGCTGGGGGTCGACGCCGCGCTCTACGCGGGCTCGTGGTCCCAGTGGTCCAACGACGAGACCCGCCCGGTGGCCACGGGGGCCTGACCGGACGGGTCTCGGGTCGTGCTCGGCACCGCGACGCGCGGGGCGTCGGAGCACGGGTCACGCGGTGCCGCGGTACCTCAGAGGGTCTGCGACGCCTGCTCGAACGTGAGGCGCGTCTGGCGCGGGTAGGTCGCGCCCTCGCCGGCCGGGGTGCCGACGTTGATGACGACGAGCGACTTCCAGCCGTTCTCGCCGAAGAACTCGGCGTCGATGCCGGCCGCGTCGAACCCGCCCATGGGACCGACGTGCAGACCGGCAGCGCGCAGGCCCACGATGAAGTAGCCGACCTGGATCAGCGCGGACGTGCGCGACATCCCGGCGCGCGTCTCCTCACCGGCGGCCTCGAAGTTCTCCTTGGCGCCCTCCATGTGCGGGGCGAGGACCGGGAGGAACTCGTGGAAGTTCGTGTCGGCCGCTGCGACGATCGTGAGCGGCGCGGCGAGGGTCTTGGCCTTGTTGCCGTCCGCCATGTGCTCGACCAGGCGCGCACGGGCCTCGGGGTCACGAACCACGAGGAGGCGCAGCGGCACGGTGTTCATGGCGGTCGGTCCCCAGCGGACCAGGTCGTAGGCGGCCTGGATCTTCTCGTCCGGCACGGCCTCGTCCTCGAACGCGTGGACGGTGCGGGCCTCGCGGAACAGCAGGTCGGCGGTCGAGGCGTCGATCTCGAGCAGGTCGTCGAAGGCGGCGTCGATGGGGGTGAAGGTCTCTGTGCTCATGCCTCGGTCAACAGTTGAAGGATCAATCACTCTTCCCGATCCGGGCCGTGACGTGCGACACAGCGCAGGGGGCTCCCGTCGCACGACGACCCCTGCGGCACGACTACGCTGGGAACCATGGTTTCTGGCGGTACCTCTGACAGCCTCGGCGCCCCCCTCGTCCTCGGCATCGAGTCCTCCTGCGACGAGACGGGGGTCGCGCTCGTGCGCGGCCGCGAGCTCCTCGTGGACGCGGTCGCGAGCTCGATGGACGAGCACGCCCGCTACGGCGGCATCATCCCCGAGGTCGCCTCGCGCGCCCACCTCGAGGCGATGATCCCCACGATCCAGCGCGCGCTGGGCGAGGCGGACGTCGACCTCTCGCAGATCGACGCGATCGCCGTCACGGCGGGTCCCGGGCTCGTGGGCCCGCTCACGATCGGCGCCTCGGCCGCCAAGGCGCTGTCGATCGGCCTGAACAAGCCCCTGTACGGCGTGAACCACGTGATCGGCCACGCCGCGGTCGACGAGCTGGTCCACGGCGAGTTCCCCGAGCGCGTCATGGCGCTCGTGGTCTCGGGCGGGCACTCGTCGCTGCTGCTCGTGGACGACATCGCGACCGACGTGACCGAGCTCGGCTCGACGCTCGACGACGCCGCGGGCGAGGCCTTCGACAAGGTCGGTCGCCTCCTGGGCCTGCCCTACCCCGGCGGGCCCCACGTCGACCGCCTCGCGCGCGAGGGCGACCCGACCGCGATCCGCTTCCCGCGCGGGCTCACCGCGCGCAAGGACCAGGAGAAGCACGCGTACGACTTCTCGTTCTCGGGCCTCAAGACCGCGGTCGCCCGCTGGGTCGAGGCACGCGTCGACAGCGGGCTCGAGGTGCCCCTGAACGACGTCGCGGCCTCGTTCGCCGAGGCCGTCGCGGACGTCCTCACGGCCAAGACCATCGCGGCCTGCCAGCGGCACGGCGTCGAGACGCTCGTGGTCGGGGGCGGGTTCAGCGCCAACTCGCAGCTGCGCGACATGGCCGCGAAGCGCTGCGCCGAGGCCGGCATCGACCTGCGCATCCCGCCCATCCGCTACTGCACCGACAACGGCGCCATGATCGCCGCGCTCGGCTCGGCCGTGGTGCGGGCGGGCGTCGCGCCGTCGGGCCTCGACATCCCTGTCGACTCCTCCATGCCCCTGACGACCGTCACGGTCTGATCTGCCCCGACGACCGTCACGGGACGAGCCGTGCGGGACGCCGCGTCAGCGGGCGGCGCGCAGCACGAACGTGACGTCGCTCGCGTCGTGGGCGGCCGGGTGGCCGTCGTCGTCCTGGACGTCGACGACCTCGAGCCCTGCTGCCCGGGCCAGCTCCCGGAAGCCGTCGCGGGAGTACCAGTGGATGGTCCACACGCGCTCGTCGACCGTGCTCAGCCCGTCCAGGACCCGCTCGTAGCGCAGCGTGCTGCGCTGGACCCGGGTCTTCTCGTCGCGCTCCTCGGCAGTGACCCCGACGCGCAGGACCGCACCGTCGTCGCGCGTCGTCCCGCGGGCCAGGCCGAGCTGCTCGGTCGGCGTCGGCGACGGGACGAAGAGCGGGACGAGCGCGGTGCCGTCGGGGGTCAGGTGGGTCCGGATGCGGCGCAGCGCGGCGAGGGCGGTGTCGTCGTCCGGCAGCAGGTTGAACGTGGGTCCCGCGAGGAAGATCGAGCGGAAGCTCCGGTCGAGGTCGAGCTCCTCCATGCGCTGGTGGTGCACCACGACGTCGATCCCCTCCCGTGCCGCGAGCTCGCGGCACCGGGCGAGCATGTCGGCCGACGAGTCCACGCCCTCGACGTCGAGGGCGAGCGCGCGCAGCGCGAGGAGCGGGTCCCCGTCCCCGCACCCGAGCTCGAGGGCCGGCTCGCCCGAGTCCAGGACGAAGCGCGCGTAGCGCTCGGGGTCCTCATGACCCGACTTCAGGGGCGAGTAGAGCTCGACGACGAGTCCGGTGTAGAAGTCCGCGGGATCCATGCGCCCATGCTCTCAGCCACCGCCACCGAATCGTTCGGACCCCCGGGCGGGGCGCGCGGGTGGACTTGATACCGTGCCACCTGGCCGACGCGACCGCCGCGGGGGCAGTACGGAGAGCTCATGGACCCCGCCCGACCCGGCCCGGCAGGACCGGCGTACCCGGGCCCGCCGTCGGGGTCGGTGCCCGCGCCGCCCGGCAGCGCCGCCGCCGCGTGGCAGAGCGCGCAGGCGTGGCACGCGTACGCACGCACCCAGGCCGGGCCGGCCCAGCAGCACGCCCTGGCAGCGTCGGCGCACTGGTTCGCGGTGCACCGCACGCTCGCCGCCCAGGAGTCCGCGCGAGCCGGCTGGGCAGCGCACCCGACGCCCCCTGCGGTGGCACCGACCGGGCTGGCACCTGCACCGGGGCCGTCGTCGGCCGCCGGCCCGGCCTGGGGCACAGCCGGTCACCACGGGCCCCCGGCCCCTGCTGCACCCCCGGGATACCCTGCCCCCGGCGCGCCGCAGCCCCCGCGCCGCCGAGGGCCCGCGCTCGTCGGAACCTTCGTCGCGATCGTCGGCGTCCTGGTGCTGATCGGCATGGTCCTCGGCGTGGTGCGGTCCGCGCAGCAGGGCCTCGCCGAGGTGTTCGACAACCCCGCGCCGACCGTCCCGGCGATCGACGGCTGGGTCGCGCCCGAGCCGGTCCCGGAGCCCGCCACGGACCAGGTCCCCGCGACGGGCGACGTCGACCCGGCTCCGGGCGACCTCACCGCGGACGGGACGGACCTCCCACCCGGCGCGGGCATGGAGGAACGATGGAAGCAGGGCGAGTACGCGCTGCCCGTGCCGGACGACCTGCTCACGGCTTCCCCCGGTACCCCCTTCGCGCCCGGTCAGCCCGACCCGACGCGATGGCTCGTCGACCTCAACGCGGCCAACGAGGGCCTGCGTGTGGTGTTCACCGACGACAGCACGTACAACTGCGGCATGGACTGGATCGTCGAGCGCGACATGCGCGAGTCGGGCGTCGCGGGGTGCTACGACCCCGACTACCCGACGACCCTGTTCATGTACTGGGGACCCGAGGCGAGCGCCGCGGCGAAGGAGTTCGTGCTCGCGCACGAGCTCTCGCACCTCATGCAGTGGTGGCACCGGTTCGACGTCGTCCAGTCCGCGGGCGACGCAGGACTGCGGGACGACGAGGACTGGAAGACGGTCGTCGAGTCGGACGCGACCTGCCGCGTCCTGTCCTGGGGCGGCTACTCGCAGGAGGTCGCGGACAGCTCGTCGTCGCCGTGCACGGCCCCCGACTGGTCCGAGGACTGGCTCGCCGAGCAGGCTGCGGCACGCGGGGTCACGATCACGGACTACTGACCGGGCGCACCCGAGGTGCGCTCCGGCGTCGGGCACGTCGCGGCTACAGCGGGCGACCCGCCCGCATCTCCGCGACGAGCGCGCGCACCACGGCGTCCAGCTCGCCGCCGTTGCGCCGCGCCACGGCCCGCTGCCGCTGGTACGACGCGCCACGGCGCAGGATCACGCGGACGTCGTCGAGCTCCTGGAGACAGCCGAGCCGGGCTGCGACGGGCTCGAGCTCGACGAGCAGCTTGGCCACGGCCTCGGTCACGAGCTCCTCGTTGCCCGCCCGGTCGAGGATGATGATCGCGTCCATCCCGTACCGGGCCGAGCGCCACTTGTTCTCCTGGGCGAACCAGGCCGGGATGGTCGGGAGCTCCTTGCCCTGGTCGAGCAGCGTCGAGAGGTGCTCGACCAGGCAGTGGTTGAGCGCCGCGAGCGCGAGGACCTCGGTGAGGTTGGTCGCGCCGTCGCAGATGCGGGTCTCGAGCGTCCCGAACCGCGGCGACGGGCGCAGGTCCCAGCGGACCTCGTCGAACTGGTCGATCACGCCCGTGTGGATCATGTCCCCGACGTAGCCCTCGAGCTGCTCCCAGGTCTCGAACTGGAAGCCCAGGCCGGCCGTCGGCAGCTGCTGGAACATGAGCGCGCGGTTCGACGCGTAGCCCGTGTCCTTGCCGCCCCAGAACGGCGACGAGGCCGAGAGCGACTGCAGGTGCGCGAAGTACCCGAGCATGGCTCGCGAGATGGGCAGCACCTTGCTGCGGTCCTCGATCCCGACGTGCACGTGCACGCCGTAGATGAGCATCTGGCGGCCCCACCACTGGGTGCGGTCGATGAGCGTCGCGTAGCGCTGCTTGTCGGTGACCTTCTGCTGGGCCCAGCGCGCGAACGGGTGCGTGCCCGCGCTCATGAGCTCGACGCGCAGCGGGTCGGTCAGGACGCGGATCTCCTCGATCGCGGCCTCGAGGTCGCGGCCGGCGTCGCCGACCGTGCGGCACACCCCGCTCACGACCTCGACCGTGTTGAGCAGCAGCTCCTGGCGGATGTGCGGGTGCTGCGAGCCGTCGGTGGGCTCGACGGCGTCGAGCACGGTCTGGGCGACCTGGCGCAGGTCGCCCGAGTCCTTGTCGACGAGCGCGAGCTCCCACTCGATGCCGACGGACGAACGCTCGGACCGGGCGAAGGGAAGGTGCACCGATCAGCCCCTTTCAGGAGGCGTGGGGGAGTCGAGGATGTTCGTGCCGTCGGGCCGGATCAACGGTTCGACGACCAGGACCTGCTGCGAGCCGGCGATCCGGGTGAGGACGACGGTCGCCTCCGCGGTGCCGCGGAGGTCGAGCTGCTTGCGGAGCTGTTCGGGCACGACGGCCGTGCCCCGTTTCTTGATGGTCAGGCGTCCCACGCCACGCTCGCGCAGGTAGGCCTTGAGCTTCTTGAGGCTGAAGGGCATGACGTCCAGGACGCGGTACCCGGTCGCGAGATCGGCACTGTCGGCGCTGCCGACCGCCGCGCGCGGCGCGGGGGAGTCCGTGGTCACGTAGGCGATGGTCCGGTCGAGCAGGCGCCCGCCCAGCTCCGCTGCGGCCTGGGCGACGAGCCCGGCGCGGATGATCGCGCCGTCGGGCTCGTACAGGTAGTGCCCGACGGCGCCCACGTCGGGGACGAGCTCGTCGTCGCCCTGGGAGTGGCGCAGGGTGCGCGACGTGGTGCGGCGCGTGCCGTCGTCGTCCGTGACGGTCCGCAGGACCAGCGCGGTGCGCCCGGGCCCCTCGGGGGCGAGCGGGCCGAACCACAGCGCGGCCTCGACCACGTCGCCGTCGACCGAGACCCACTGGGTCTCGGCGTCGGTCGGCAGACCCGCGTGCGGGATGCCGGGGCCGACCTTGATGCCGACCGCGGGCACGACCGAGCGCAGGGCCCAGACGTCGTCGAGCGGGGGAGCGTACGAGCGCGGGTCGAAGATCCGGGTGCCCGAGCGGGTGCGGCGCGCGGGGTCGGCGAACACGCCGTCGACGCCCTCGGCGGCCAGGTCGATGCTCAGGCCGTCCGCGTGACGGACCTCCGCCTCGGGGAAGTGGCGCAGGTTGACGGTGGCGATCGACGCGGTGACCTCGTCGATGTCCGTCGCGAGCACGCGCAGACCGGTCCCGGCGAACGTCATGGAGTCGGCACCGATGCCGCACGTCAGGTCGGCGACCTTGGTCACCCCGGCCGCGTGGTACCGCTGCGCGTGGCGCGCGGCGACCACGAGCCGCGTGGCCTGCTCGAGGCCGTCCTGGGTGAAGAGCATGCCGTCCGCGAACGTGTCGAACTTCAGGTGCGCCTTGGCGCGCAGGCGCGACTGGGTGAGGGCCGCCGCGGCGAGCTCCGGGTCGACCCCCTTGGCCCGCAGGCCGGTCGCGAGCACCATGGCCTGTCGCTCGTCGTACGGGGGGAGCGCGTTGAGGAGCGCCCACCCGGTGGGGCTGAGCAGCTTGGTCAGTGCCGACGCGTCCATGCGTCGATCTTTCCACGCCCGGCACGCGTTGGCACTCGCCTTGACCGAGTGCTAATGCGGACCTAGATTGTGCGTAGGACGTTCAGGCCCTCGGGCGTGGACGAACACCAGAGCGACACCCGCCGGTCCGGCACCCGCGACGACGGACGGCAGGCAGCGCTCGACACTCATCCGTTGCAGTTCTCATAGCGAAAGGGGAGGTCCGACGTGTCGGTCCCCATCAAGCCGCTCGAGGACCGGATCGTCGTGAAGGCCCTCGAGGCCGAGACCACGACCGCATCCGGCCTGGTCATTCCGGACACCGCCAAGGAGAAGCCCCAGGAGGGCGAGGTCCTGGCCGTTGGTCCGGGTCGTATCGACGACAACGGCAACCGCGTCCCCCTGGACGTCGTCGTCGGCGACAAGGTCATCTACAGCAAGTACGGCGGCACCGAGGTCAAGTACGGGGGCCAGGAGTACCTGGTGCTCTCCGCGCGCGACATCCTCGCCGTGGTCGTCGCCTGATCATCGGCTGACGGCTGGCAGCTGCCAGCACGAAGGGCCCCGCAACCTCGGTTGCGGGGCCCTTCGTCATGTCAGGGGTCTGCTGGTTCCTCGGAGTGGTGCAGGTCGTGGTGAAGCTGGTCGTGGTGCGGGCCGACCGGGGCGTGGCGACCCGCAGGTCGCGCCCGGGGCCAGGCGGTCAGGCGGTCTTCGAGACCCCGGCCAGGATCGCGGAGCGCTCGTCCTCGCTGAGGCCGCCCCACACGCCGTACGGCTCGCGGACCTTGAGCGACTGCTCGCGGCACTGCATCAGCACGGGGCACGAGGCGCAGATGGCCTTGGCTGCTTCCGCGCGGCGTCGTCGGGTGGAGCCTCGCTCGCCCTCCGGGTGGAAGAAGAGGGTGTCGTCCGCGTCGCGGCACGAGCCCTGGTACTGCCATTCCCACAGTTCCATCACCGGTCCGGGGAGCCTCGAGATCTCTGTCATGTCGAACAACCTACAAGCGTTGCAGAAGTTGTTCAAGTAGCAGGAGTGGATGAGTTTCTGACCGGCTTTGCCTCTGTGTGCACCGATTCACGGTGAACCTGGCGCGAACTACGGCGTTGTCCACTGTGTGACAGGACACACCTGGCTCGCGGACCGAGACACGCCGCGCCCGAAGTGGCGAGGGGGTGAGCCGGTCGGCAGAATCGGTGCATGACTTCACTCCGGTCCGCCCCGACCCCCGGCGGGCCCCGACGGAAGGTGACCGAGGTTCCTGCACTCGCTGTCGCAGCCGTCGCCAAGAGGTTGGGCGTCGCCCCGGCCACCCTCCGTACCTGGGACCGTCGCTACGGTCTGGGTCCCTCCGAGCACACTGCCGGTTCGCACCGGAGATACACGGCCGACGACGTCGCGCGCCTCGTCATCATGCGTCGCCTCACGCTCGAGGGCGTCGCGCCCGTCGACGCCGCGCGCGCAGCCCTCGACGCCGACGAGGCAGAGCTCGCGCTCGAGAGCAGCCCGGTCGAGCAGACCGCCGCCACCGACGACGACTCCGCCGAGGCCGGGACCGAGGACGAACCGTCGGGCGAGACGCCCGGTGGGGGCCTGCGCCTCCTGCGCGCGGTCCCTCGCGGTGCGGACGACGAACCGGTGCGCGTCGGCGCGATCCGCGCCGCGGGCGTGTCCGACGTGGTCGACGCCGCGATCTCGTTCGACCAGAAGCGGTGCGACAGGCTCCTGCGCATCGCACCCGGTACCGATCCCGGTCACTGGTGGTCGACCCTCGTGGAGCCCGCGCTCCACCGCATCGCCGAGCGTACGTTCCTCGCCTCGCCGGGCGAGATGCCGGAGGTCGTCTTCAGCAACGCGACCCTGGCCGCGCTGCGCGAGTACACCCAGCAGTCCGAGGCCGCGCTCGTCGCGGGCGGCGGACCTCCGCCCAACCACCCGAGCAGGATGCGGCGGATCGTCCTCATCTTCGCGGCGCCGGGGGAGCAGGTACCGCTCGCGGCCCACGCGCTCGCCGCTGCCCTGGGGGCCCAGGGGGCGATGGCCCGCATCGTGACCGGGTCGGCCACCATGCACCGCTCGCTCGAGCTCGTCGCCATGGTGCGTCCCGCGGCGGTCGCGGTCGTGACGACCCAGCCCCGGCCGGACCTCGACGTCGTGCGGACGGTGCACGAGGCGAACCCCGACCTGCCCATCTTCGTCGGGCTCCAGAACGACGAGGCGGCGACGGGCCTGCCTCTCGCGGCGACCGTCCAACGGGTGCGCAGCTTCACGGGGCTCCTCCACGAGGCGCTCGCCGTCGTCCGGTGACGCGTGGCACGTGCGCACCGGGGCGGGCCTCCCCGGCTGTCCGGTGGCGGGACGGCCGGGAATATGTCGGAGGGCCTCGGCGTAGAATCTTGATGTGACCGACTCTCTCGCAGCCCCCGCACACGACCCCTTCGGATTCACCGGACTGACGTACGACGACGTCCTCCTGCTCCCGAACGAGACGGACGTCATCCCGAGCGAGGTCGATACGACCGCGCGGCTGACGCGCGAGATCTCCATGTCCTCGCCGCTGCTCTCGGCCGCGATGGACACGGTCACCGAGTCGCGCATGGCGATCGCGATGGCGCGCCAGGGCGGGATCGGGATCATCCACCGCAACCTGTCGATCGAGGCGCAGGCCAAGGAGGTCGACCTCGTCAAGCGGTCGGAGTCCGGCATGATCACCGACCCGGTCACGGTCGGCCCGGAGGCCACGCTCTCCGAGCTCGACGCCCTGTGCGGTCAGTACCGCGTCTCGGGGCTGCCCGTGGTCGACGAGACCGGCAAGCTCCTGGGCATCATCACGAACAGGGACCTGCGCTTCGTCAACCCCGCGGACTTCGCGGAGCGTCGCGTCTTCGAGATCATGACGCCCATGCCGCTCGTGACGGCCCCGATCGGCATCGCGCGCGACGACGCCGCAGCGCTGCTGGCCAAGCACAAGATCGAGAAGCTCCCCCTCATCGACGCAGAGGGCCGCCTGGGCGGGCTCATCACGGTCAAGGACTTCGTCAAGACCGAGCAGTACCCGGGTGCGACCAAGGACGACGAGGGTCGTCTGCGCGTCGGTGCCGCGATCGGCTTCTTCGGTGACGCCTGGACGCGCGCGACGGCGCTCGCCGAGGCCGGCGTCGACGTCCTCGTCGCGGACACGGCCAACGGGCACGCCCGCCTCCTGCTCGACATGATCCGCAAGCTCAAGGCGGACCCGGCGTTCAAGGACGTCCAGATCATCGGCGGCAACATCGCGACCCGCGCAGGTGCGCAGGCGCTCGTCGACGCGGGCGCGGACGGCGTGAAGGTCGGCGTCGGGCCGGGCTCGATCTGCACGACCCGCGTCGTCGCGGGCGTCGGTGTCCCGCAGGTCACCGCGATCTACGAGGCCTCGCTCGCGTGCCGCCCGGCAGGCGTCCCGGTCATCGGCGACGGGGGCCTGCAGTACTCGGGCGACATCGCCAAGGCGCTCGTCGCCGGGGCCGACACGGTCATGCTGGGCTCGCTCCTCGCGGGCTGCGACGAGAGCCCTGGCGACCTCGTGTTCGTCAACGGCAAGCAGTACAAGCTCTACCGCGGCATGGGCTCGATCGGCGCCATGGCCTCGCGCGGCAAGAAGGCGTCCTACTCCAAGGACCGCTACTTCCAGGCGGACGTCGCGAGCGACGACAAGATCGTGCCCGAGGGCATCGAGGGCCAGGTGCCCTACCGCGGCCCGCTCGGTGCGGTCGCCCACCAGCTGGTCGGTGGCCTGCACCAGTCGATGTTCTACGTCGGCGCGCACACCATCCCCCAGCTCCAGGAGCGCGGCAAGTTCGTGCGCATCACGCCGGCCGGGCTCAAGGAGTCGCACCCGCACGACATCCAGATGACGGTCGAGGCGCCCAACTACACGGGACGCTGACCCGCTCCTCCCTGACGTCAGAACGGGCGTGACCCCTGGTGGGGGTCACGCCCGTTCCGGCATGCAGAGGCGGTCAGTCGCGGAACGTCTCGATCCGTGCGCCCAGCTCGATGAGGCGCTCCTGGAGCTGCTCGTAGCCGCGCGAGATGATGTCGACGTTGCGGAGCACCGAGGTGCCCTTCGCGGCGAGCATCCCGAGCAGGATCACGACCGCGGGACGCAGCGCGGGCGGGCAGCTGACCTCGGCGCCCGACCAGTGGGTGGGGCCCGTGATGTCGAGGCGGTGCGAGTCGAGCAGCCGGACGTCGGCCCCGAGCCGGGTCAGGTCCGTCAGGTGGATGGCCCTGCCCTCGTAGACCCAGTCGTGGATGAGCGTGTGGCCGCTCGCGCACGCGGCGATGACCGCGAAGAACGGCAGGTTGTCGATGTTGAGCCCCGGGAACGGCATGGGGTGGATCTTGTCGATCGGGGCGTGCAGCTCGCTCGGGTGGACCGTCACGTCGACGAGGCGCGTGCGTCCGTTGAGCGCCAGGTACTCGGGCGTGAGCGAGTAGCGCAGCCCCATCTCGGAGAGCGTCGCGAGCTCGATCTCCATGAACTCGATGGGCACGCGGGCCACGGTGATCTCCGAGCCGGTCACGATCCCCGCGGTCAGCAGGCTCATGGCCTCGACCGGGTCCTCGGAGACCGCGTACTCGACGTCGGCGTCGATGTCGGTGCGGCCGTGGATGCGCAGGGTCGTGGTGCCGATGCCCTCGATGCGGACCCCGACGAGCTCGAGGTAGAAGCACAGGTCCTGGACCATGTAGTTGGGGCTCGCGTTGCGGATCGTGGTGACGCCGTCGCGCGACGCGGCCGCCATGATCGCGTTCTCCGTGACGGTGTCGCCGCGCTCGGTCAGGACGACGCTCAGGTCCTCCGAGCCGCCCGGGGTCACGAGGGCCTCGTAGTTGCCCGACGCCGCCGTGACCGACAGCCCGAACGGGCGCAGCGCGATCATGTGCGGCTCGACGGTTCGCGTGCCCAGGTCGCAGCCCCCGGCGTAGGGGAGGGCGAACTCGCGCTCGAGGCCCAGGAGCGGGCCCAGGAACATGATGATCGATCGAGTGCGACGAGCCGCGTCGACGTCGATCGAGGCCAGGTCGAGCTGCTCGGGCACGACGATCTCGAGGTCACGGCCGTCGGTCGACCAGGTCGCCTGCACGCCGATGCTGCGCAGGACGTCGACGATGCGGTCGACCTCGACGATGCGGGCGACGCGCCGCAGCGTGGTCCGGCCGCGGTTGAGCAGCGACGCGCAGAGCAGGGCGACGGCCCCGTTCTTCGAGGAGTTGACCTCGATGCGTCCGGACAGCTCGTGCCCGCCGCTGACCCGCAGGTGCGAGTGCTTGGGGGCTCCGAACGTGATGATCTCGGAGTCGAGGGCTGCGCTGATCCGCGCGAGCATGTCGAGGCTCACGTTCTGCGAGCCCTGCTCGATCCGGTGGATCGCGCTCTGGCTGGTGCCGAGCCTCTCGGCGAGCTGAGCCTGGGTCAGGCCCTTGTTCTGGCGCGCGCCGCGGATGAGCGCGGCGACCTGTGCGAGGTGCTGGGGTGCTTCGTCGACCATGGTCATGGACCGACCGTAACTCATGCATGAGATATTGACGCGTCGATCCTGGCGTGTGGTGGCAGTTTCACGAGATCATCACGCCTGGCTCATCTGTTCTATGAGTTCAAGGCGGTGTGTCGCCGCTGGTCAGGACGGCCAGGCGGTGCTGGCTCCCGCCCCGACGTACCCCTGCTGCTGGCGCCAGGAGTTGAAGTTCTCCGCCCAGGCGCGGTGGGCCGTGATCTGGTGACGGTGGAGCGCGTCCAGGTCCTGGTCCACGATCTCCGGGAACGTGCGGGTCATGGCCTCGAGCACGTCGAGGGTCGCCAGGACGTCGACGTCCGCGGTGTGCAGGTTGCCGCCGTCGAACACGCCGTAGTGCGCGCACAGGTCGCCGAGCTTGCGCTTGCCCTTGCGGTAGCGGTCGAGCGAGCGGTCCAGCACGAGCGGGTCGATCACGGGGGTGACCTCGCGTCCCAGGCGCTCGCCGAGCGTCGGCAGGGCGTGCCGCGTGAGCTCGGCGTCGAGCAGCGAGAGGTCGAACGCGGCGTTGAACGCGACGACCGGTACCCCCAGCGCGAGGTCAGCGGCGATGAGCGACGCGATCTCCTCGAGCGCCGGGCCCGGGGCCTCCCCGTGCTCGACCGCGTGCTCGGTCGAGATCCCGTGGATCGCCGCGGCCTCCGCGGGGATGGGGACGCCCGGGTCGATCAGCCACGTCCGTACCTCGGTGCTCTCGCCCGGCACGCGCCGGACGAGGGCCGCGGTCACGATGCGGTCGTTGTGGACGTCCACGCCGGTGGTCTCCGTGTCGAAGCCCAGCAGGGGCCTGGTGGTCCAGCTCATCGTCGTGCTCCTTGCGGTGGTCCTGTGGACGGCGGGCCCGGCCGACTGCGCCGTGCCCGACCTGTCCTGGTCTCTGGTGGTGAGCATGCCAGCGGCCACTGACACGGGCGCCCGCGCGTGGCACGGGGCGCGTGCGTGGCGTCCAGGGTGAGGCCGGGCCTCGTCCGGCACCGCGGCAGCCGTCGTCGGCCCGGCCCGTCCGGCGGGCTCCAGGGTGCCCGGGGCTGGACGTGCGGAGTCCACCCGGCGGCACGGGCGGGCGGGGGAGCGGCGTGGGCCGGTATCCTCGTCGGGTGAGCAACGAGATCGAGATCGGTCGTGGCAAGCGCGGACGGCGCGCCTTCTCCTTCGACGACATCGCCGTGGTCCCGTCCCGGCGTACGCGTGACCCGGAGGACGTGTCGGTGGGGTGGCAGATCGACGCCTACCACTTCGACCTGCCGATCCTGGCCGCACCCATGGACTCCGTCATGAGCCCGTCGACCGCGGTCGCCCTGGGCAATGCGGGCGGACTGGGCGTCCTGGACCTCGAGGGCCTGTGGACGCGCTACGAGAACCCGGAGCCGATCCTCGCGGAGATCGCGACGCTCGACGCCGCGAGCGCGACGCGTCGCATGCAGGAGGTGTACGCCGAGCCCATCAAGGCCGAGCTGATCACCCAGCGACTCAAGGAGATCCGCGCGACGGGCGTCACGGTCGCCGGCGCGCTGTCCCCGCAGCGCACGCAGGAGTTCTACAAGACGGTCGTGGACGCCGGCGTGGACCTGTTCGTCATCCGTGGCACCACGGTCTCGGCCGAGCACGTCTCGGGCAACGCCGAGCCGCTCAACCTCAAGCGCTTCATCTACGAGCTGGACGTCCCCGTGGTCGTCGGTGGCGCCTCGACGTACACCGCGGCCCTGCACCTCATGCGTACGGGTGCCGCGGGCGTCCTCGTCGGGTTCGGCGGCGGCGCGGCGCACACGACGCGCGTGAGCCTCGGCATCCACGCCCCCATGGCGACGGCCGTCGCGGACGTCGCGGCTGCCCGCCGTGACTACCTCGACGAGTCGGGCGGCCGGTACGTGCACGTCATCGCCGACGGCGGCGTGGGCCGCTCGGGCGACCTGGTCAAGGCCGTCGCGTGCGGTGCGGACGCCGTGATGCTGGGTGCCGCCCTGGCGCGCGCCTCCGAGGCTCCCGGGCGTGGTTGGCACTGGGGTTCCGAGGCTCACCACCCGCAGCTTCCCCGCGGCGAGCGCGTGAGCGTCGGCACGGCCGGCACGCTCGACGAGATCCTGTTCGGCCCGGGTCGCCAGGCCGACGGCACGCTCAACCTCGTGGGTGCGCTCAAGCGCGCCATGGCCACGACGGGCTACTCCGACCTCAAGGAGTTCCAGCGCGTCGAGGTCGTCGTCTCGCCGTACCAGCCGCGCTGATGGCTCCGGGCCGCATCCGCGACGGGGTCGCTCTCACGAACGCCCTCGCCGCGGGTGCGCCCGACGCCGCGACCGAGCACCTGCGGGTCGGCGGCGTGGACTTCCGTGAGATCGCCGACGACGACGTCGAGCAGGTCGTCGCCCTGTGGGACGAGTGCGGTCTGGTGCGCCCGTGGAACGACGCCCACCGGGACGTCGCGGACGCGCGGGCCAACCCGACGTCCACCGTCCTGCTCGCGCACAGCGAGGGCGGGGCCGTCGTCGCGACGGCGCTGGCCGGCTACGAGGGGCACCGCGGCTGGATCTACTACGTGGCGGTGGCGCCCGCGCTCCGGGGCGCGGGACTCGGCAGGGATGCCGTCGTGGCGGCCGAGGCGTGGCTTGTGGCAGCCGGCGCCCGCAAGGTGCGGCTCATGGTCCGCACGACCAACGCCCCCGTCCTGGGGTTCTACGAGCAGCTGGGCTACTCCGACGCCGAGTGCACGGTCCTGGGGCGAGACCTCGTCTGAGCCGGACCAGTGCGTCGGGACCGGCGCCGAGCCCGAGCGCGACCGGTCGGCTCGGCCGAGCCGACCGGTCGCGCTCCGGTGCTGCGCCCTCGCTCTCGCCGGGTCGGCCGTCAGATCGTCGACCAGCCGCCGTCGGACATCAGGAGAGCACCGTTGACGTTGGCGGAGTCCTCGGACAGCAGCCACGTGATCGAGGCCGCGAGCTGCTCGGCGGTCGCAGGCGCGGGCACGGTCGCCTGCATGATCGGGCCCAGGCGCTGGGCGCCCAGCTCGGAGCGGAACGGCGCCTCGATGTTGGTCGCGACGGCCCCCGGGGCGACCGCGTTGACCCGCACGCCTGCCGGGCCGTAGAAGAGCGCGGTGCTCTTGGTGAGGCCGACGACCGCGTGCTTGGAGGTCGCGTAGGGCGTGCCCGACGCGCCGGCGCGGATGCTGGCCTCGCTCGCGACGTTGACGATCCGTCCGTGGCCGGCCTCGACCATCGCGGGCAGCACGGCGCGCATGAGCTTCATGGGTGCGGTCACGTTGATGCGCAGGACACGCTCCCACAGGGCGTCGTCGATCTCTGCCGTGGGGACGAACGCGTCCATGATCCCGGCGTTGTTGACGAGGCCCGTGATGCGTCCTTCGCCGACCTCGACGATCTGCGCGATCACCGCGTCGTCGGACACGTCGCCCACGACGGTCGTCAGGGGGGCGTCGCCGACCTCTACGCTGAGCGCATCGAGCCGTTCGGCGTCGAGGTCGCTCGCGATGACGCGGGCGCCCTCGGCGAGGAGCCGGGTCGCGGTGGCCTTGCCGATGCCGGAGCCTGCGCCGGTGACGACGACGGTCGCTCCTGCGAAGCGGTTCGGGATGGTCGACGTGGTCATGATGGGGTCCTTCCGCCGGATGGAGGGACCGGGTGCGGCCCCTGTAACCTTTTTAACACTGAGTGCCATAAAGAAATGCCTCGAGGAGATGTGATGTCGGAGACAACCGCGCGCCGAGGTCGGCCGGCCACCGTCGACCGGGACCGGGTGGCGGCCACGGCCCTGCGCCTCTTCACCGACGAGGGGTTCGGCAACGTGACGATGGACGACGTCGCGCGCGCGTGCGGCGTCGCCCGACGGACCCTGTTCCGCCTGTTCCCCTCCAAGGCCGCGATGGTCTGGGGCGGGTCGGGCGAGGCCCGCGAGACCATCACGGGCGCGCTCGACGCCGCGGGCGACGTCGGGCTGCCCGAGGCCCTCGACCTGGTGCGGGACGCGTTCGTGGCGTCGTCGACCTTCCCGCCCGAGGCGCTCGAGGTCACGCGCCAGCGGCTGTGCCTCATCGCGGCGGACGAGGAGCTCCTCTCCTGGGGCACGTCGAGCATCGGGACCTCGGCCGTCCTGGTCGCGGAGTTCCTGGGCCGGGCCGAGGGGGCCGCGGAGCCCTCGTTGCGCGCCCGGTCGCTGGCCGCGGCGTGCGCCGCGGCGAACTTCGCGGCGCTCGTCTGGTGGGCGCAGCACGCCCCCGAGCGGGACCCGGCCCGGGTCGTCGAGGAAGCGCTCACGCACCTGCTCGAGGGCGCGCGCACCTGGGCCGCGCAGGCCTGAGCCGGGCGTGGCGTCCGCCGGCGGTCCTGCCGCGCCTCCCGGCGCTGCGCCCGGACGGTGAGGCCAGGGGGATTGTGTGAAGGATGTCCTGCGTGGGGGCGGTGACGCGTAACCTGTCACGCATGGCAAGCGAACCAGCCGACGGCGGCCAGGGCGGCAGCGCCGCGATCGACGGACTCATCGACCCCGAGGACCCCTCGGCCACGTACGTCCTGGAGCCCGACGTCGTCGCTCCCCTCGTGGCCCGGATCGTCACCTCCCACACCGCGGGCGACCACCGCTCGCTCCTCCCGTTCACGGGCGCCCCGCTCGCGGCGATCCCCCTGTCCTCGGTCGAGGACGTGGCGGACGCGGTCGAGCGCGCTCGGCGTGCGCAGCGCTCGTGGGCGCACACCACGGTCGCCGAGCGCGCGGCCGTGCTCCTGCGCTTCCACGACCTGGTCCTGGAGCGGCAGTCCGAGGTCCTGGACCTGCTGCAGATGGAGACCGGCAAGTCGCGGCGCAGCGCGTTCGAGGAGGTCGCGGACATCGCCCAGGTCACGCGGCACTACGGCGTGCGGGCGGGCGCGTACCTCGCGGACCGTCGCGTGGGTGGCATGCTCCCGGTCCTGACCCGGGCCACGGTGCACCGCCGGCCCGTGGGGGTCGTCGGCGCCATCGCTCCCTGGAACTACCCGCTGACTCTCGGTCTCGCCGAGGCCCTGCCCGCGCTCGTGGCGGGCAACGCGGTCGTGCTCAAGCCGGACCCGCAGACGTCCCTGACCGCGCTGTGGGCCGCCGAGCTCCTCGAGGAGGCCGGGCTGCCCGGCGACCTCTTCCTCGTCGTCGCGGGCGGCGGCGACATCGGGGCCGCCCTGACCGGCCACGTCGACCACATCGCCTTCACGGGCTCGACCGCGACGGGGCGCAAGGTCGCCGCACAGGCGGGCGAGCGCCTCATCGGGACCACGCTCGAGCTGGGGGGCAAGAACCCCCTGTACGTCGCGGCGGACGCGCACGTCCCGTCGGCCGCCCAGGGCGCGGTCCGCGCCTGCTTCTCGAACAGCGGCCAGCTGTGCGTCTCGATCGAGCGCCTGATCCTCCACGAGGACATCGCCGAGGAGTTCCTCGACGCGTTCGTCCCGCTCGTGCGCGGGCTCACGCTCGGGACCGCGCTCGACTACTCGGTCGACATGGGCTCGCTCACGTCCCAGGCACAGCTCGACCGTGTGGTCGCGCACGTCGACGACGCCCTGGCGGAGGGCGCGCGGGTGCTGGCAGGCGGTGTCCACCGCGCGGACATCGGCCCCTTCTTCTACGCGCCCACGGTCCTCGACCACGTCCCGCCCACCGCGGACTGCGCCCACGAGGAGACGTTCGGCCCGGTCGTCTCGGTGACCCGCGTGCCCGACGACGCGACCGCGATCCGCGTCATGAACGACTCCGAGTACGGACTCAGCGCGAGCATCTGGACCCAGGACACGGCCCGTGGGCGCCGCCTCGCGGCGCAGGTCGAGGCCGGCGCCGTCAACATCAACGACGGCTACGCCTCGGCGTTCGGGTCGGTCTCGGCCCCCATGGGCGGGTTCAAGTCGTCGGGCCAGGGGCGCAGGCACGGACGCGAGGGCATCGAGGCGCTCACCGAGCCCCAGACGATCGTGGTCCAGCGCGGGGTGTCCCGCGGGCTGAGCTTCGACACGCTGTACGCCCAGCCGGGGGACCGGCCCAGCCGGTTGCTCACGGCCGCGTTCTCGGTCATGAAGAAGCTGCGCCTGCCGTAGCGGCGTCGCACCGGCCGGCCCCCGCCACGGCAGAGCGCCCGTCCCGTCTCCAGTACGGGCGCTCTGCCGTGGGTGTCAGGGCGCCGTGGAGAGCGACTCCAGGGCGTCGGTGACCGCGGTCTCCTTCGTGCCAAGGTGCACGGGCTCGCGGTGCGTGACGGCGTCCCAGGCTGCCTTGAGCGAGGCCGGCACCTCGCGGACACGGTACATCACGGCCTTCGCGGGCTCGACGCTCGTCGAGGAGACGCCCACACCCACGGCGTCGATCCCCGCCCGCGAGCACGAGAACAGGGCACGCGGCAGGTGGTAGTCCTGCGTCACGACCACGGCCTCGGTGACCCCGAAGATCTCGCGCGCACGGACGCACGTGTCGTGGGTGTCGAACCCGGCGAAGTCGCGGACCACGTGCTCGGCCGGGACACCTTGCTCCACGAGCCAGTCGAGCATCGCGGTCGGCTCGTCGTACCCCTCGCGCGAGTTGTCGCCGCTCACGAGGACGACCTGGACCTTCCCCTGCTCGTAGAGCTCGCGTGCCGCGTCGAGGCGGCGACGCAGGAAGGTCGACGGCGACCCGTCGGGTCGCAGGCCCGCACCGAGCACGAGGGCCACGGGGCGGTCGGGCGCCGAGGCGACGTCGGGGCTGACCCGGGACTGACCGGTGACCTGCACCCAGGCGAGCGGAGCCGCGACCACGAGCACGAGCGCGGCGGCGCCGAGCGCGAGCGCGCGCCGACGTCGTCGAGAGGCCGGGACGTGCTGTGCCGTCGGTGCCGTCGGTGCGGGGTTCCCCTGCGGTTCGCTCACGCGGGCGAGCCTAGCGGCCGGCCTCGGCTCCGGGGCCTTGCCACCGCGCGCCGCGCGGTCGAGGCCGGGCCGGGCCGGGCGGCCCCGAGAGGTCCCGAGATCCCGGGCGGGCGGTCAGACGGCTCACGGGGCCCCGAGGAGACCCGCGAGCTCGGTCCGGAGGTTCTCCTCGGCGCGCGCGGCCCAGCGTTCGCGCCCGAGCGGCGTCCGGAAGAGCTCCGGCAGCGCGAGGAGCTGCTCGAGCACCGCGGCGCGCCCCGTGCGGAAGAGGTCGTCGGGGACGTGCGCGTACTCCGCACGGACCTGGCGCACGTAGCGGGCGTAGCGGTCGGGCATGGCGCCGAGGATCGCGAGGTCCGCGTCGCACACGAGTGCGCCCGCGGTGTCGCCGGGGGAGGGGGCGTGGCTCGCGGTGAGCCGGACGAGCCGGGCGACCTCCACCACGTCGTCGGCCGTGAGGTGCGTGCTGCCTGCGGCGGGGTCCGCGCCCGGGCCGGGCGTCGTCGTCGGGCCGGTGACCAGCGGGCCGAGGCTCGCCACCGCGAGCGCGGCGGACGCCTCCTCGTCGTCGCCCGCGACGCCCTCGTGGACCGCATCGTGGAACCACAGCGCGAGCTGCGCACGCAGCGACGTGCCCGACGGCGCAGGCTCGCCCGGCGTCGGCACGCCCGGCGAGCGTCCCTCGAGGACAGCGAGCGAGTCGAGCACGTGCACCAGGTGCGAGGGGCCGTGGTAGGCGCGGTGCGGCTCGTGCCACCGGCGCACGAGGTCCGCGCCGACCTCGCGCGCGCCCGGGACGCCCGGCAGGAGCGTGTCCCAGCGGGCCCCGAGCGCGGCGGCCTTCGCGGCCCCGCGCTCGCGCGCAGGGACGCGCAGGCCCGAGGCGCGCAGCCGCACGATGAGCTCGCGGCCCGAGACGTCGTGCGCCCCTGCGGCGACGCAGTCCGCGTGCCGGTCGGCCGGGACGTCGTAGTGGTCGAGGTCGAACGCGCGCCGCCCCAGCCCCAGGCGCTCGGCGAACGCGTGCAGCTCGTCGAGCGAGGAGTCGGACACGAGGTGGGACCAGAGGGTCCCGTGGGCCGGCCAGGTCGGCGGGTCGATGAGAAGAGCCACGCCTCGACCCTAGAGGGTCGAGGCGTGGCTCGGGTCGTGCGCCGGCAGTGCCGTGCCGGTGCACCGTCGTCGTCGGGCGGTGCTCCCTGCCCGACGGCGTCAGCGGGGTGGTGAGGTCAGCTCTCCACGGCGAGGGTCGGCTCGGACGCGCCGTCCTCGGCCGGGACCTCGGTGGCCACCGTCTCGGAGGCTAGCGCAGCCGGCGGGAACGTGACAGGTCGACCCGCCTTCTCGGTCTCCTCGACGACCTCGACGCTCAGGCGGGCGATCGCGAGCTCCTCCATGGTGGGGACGACCATGACGAGCGTGCTCGTCCAGTCGGGCGAGATGACGCGCGGCTCCCTGCTGCGGACCGCGTTGCGCTCGGGGTCGACCGCGATGCCCAGCCCTGCGAGCCCCTCGACGACCTGGGCGCGCACGATGTCGTCGTTCTCGCCCACGCCCGCCGTGAAGGCGATCACGTCGATGCGCCCCAGCACGGCCATGTACGCGCCGATGTACTTGCGCAGGCGGTGGATGTAGACGTCCAGGGCCAGCCGGGCGTCCTCGTCTCCCGCCGCGATGAGCTCGTGCAGCGCACGGAAGTCGTTCTCCCCCGCGAGGCCCTTGATGCCCGAAC
This sequence comes from Oerskovia enterophila, assembly GCF_001692445.1. Lineage (GTDB taxonomy): Bacteria > Actinomycetota > Actinomycetes > Actinomycetales > Cellulomonadaceae > Oerskovia > Oerskovia enterophila. Next base: position 98,305 of record NZ_MAQA01000006.1, read on the forward strand.
GCTTGTTGAACAGGTCGTCGAGCTCGTCGATCGACATGCCCGCGTTGCGCGCGAGGTGGAAGATGACCGCGGGGTCGATGTCCCCGGTGCGGGTCCCCATGACCAGACCCTCGAGCGGCGTCAGGCCCATCGAGGTGTCGACCGCGATCCCGCCGCGCACGGCCGAGGCCGACGCGCCGTTGCCGAGGTGCAGGACGATGATGTTGAGGTCCTGCAGGCGGCGGCCCAGGACGCGCGCGACCTTGCCCGACACGTAGTGGTGGCTCGTGCCGTGGAAGCCGTACCTGCGCACGCCGTACTTCTCCGCGGTCTCCTTCTCGAGCGCGTAGGTCGAGGCGGCCTTGGGCAGCGACGAGAAGAACGCGGTGTCGAACACCGCGACGTGCGGGACGTCGGGCAGGAGCCGACGCGCGACCGAGATGCCCGTGACGTTGGCCGGGTTGTGCAGCGGCGCGAGCGGGGCCAGGTCGAGGATCTGGCGCTCCACGTCGTCGTCGACCAGGACCGGACGCGAGAACGTCGCGCCGCCGTGCACCACGCGGTGCCCCACGGCGTAGACGTTGGCGTCCGCGAGCCGCGGCCCGACCTCGTCGAAGAGCGAGAGCGCGATGCGCAGCGCCTCGCCGTGGTCCGCGACGTGCTCCTCGCGCGTCGTCGTGTTCCCCGCGAAGCGGTGCTTGATGACCCCGCTCGACTCGCCGATGCGCTCGATCGTCCCGGCGGCGATGGCCTCGCCGCCCACCGGGTTGACCAGCTGGTACTTGAGCGAGGACGAGCCCGAGTTCATCACGAGCACCGAGCCGTGCGCGCCGTACGCCGAGTACGGGTTGGTGCGCTCGTGCTCCGGGAGGACGGTCATGCGGATGCTCCGTTCGTGCTGGTCAGGGCGGTCGACCCTGCCTGTGCCTGGATGGCCGTGATGGCCACGGTGTTGACGATGTCCTGGACCAGGGCACCGCGCGAGAGGTCGTTCACGGGCTTGTTGAGGCCCTGCAGGACCGGTCCCACGGCCACCGCTCCGGCCGAGCGCTGCACGGCCTTGTAGGTGTTGTTGCCCGTGTTGAGGTCCGGGAAGATGAAGACGGTCGCCTTGCCGGCCACGTCCGAGCCCGGCATCTTGGAGGCCGCCACCGAGGCGTCCACCGCGGCGTCGTACTGGATGGGGCCCTCGACGAACAGGTCGGGGCGACGGCTGCGCACCAGCTCGGTCGCGGAACGCACCTTGTCGACGTCGACGCCCGAGCCGGACTCGCCCGTCGAGTAGGACAGCATCGCGACGCGCTGGTCGATCCCGAACTGCAGCGCCGTGGCCGCGGACGAGATGGCGATGTCCGCGAGCTGCGTGTCGGTCGGGTCGGGGTTCACGGCGCAGTCGCCGTAGACCAGGACCCGGTCCTCGAGGCACATGAGGAACACGGACGAGACGACCGAGACGCCCGGGACGGTCTTGATGATCTCGAACGACGGCTTGATGGTGTGCGCCGTGGTGTGCCGGGCGCCCGAGACCATGCCGTCTGCCAGGCCGAGGTGGACCATCATGGTGCCGAAGTAGGACACGTCCGGCACGATCTCGCGTGCCCGCTCGACCGTCATGCCCTTGTGGGCGCGCAGCCGCGTGTACTCCTCGGCGAACCGCTCGACGAGCTCGGGGTCGTGCGGGTCGATCACGGTCGCGGCGTCGATGTCGAGGCCCAGCTCGGTCGCGCGCGCCCGGATCGACTGCTCGTCGCCCAGGATCGTGAGGTCCGCGACCTGGCGGCCCAGGAGCGTCGAGGCCGCGCGCAGGATGCGGTCGTCCTCGCCCTCGGGGAGCACGATGTTCTTGCGGTCCGCGCGGGCCCGGGACAGGAGCTCGTACTCGAACATGAGCGGCGTGACGACCTCCGGGCGCGGGACGTCGAGCCCCGCGAGGAGCGCCGCGCCGTCGACGTTCTGCTCGAACAGCGCGAGCGCGGTGTCGACCTTGCGCTGCGACTCCTTGGACACCCGGCCTCGCGCGCGCGACGCGGCGCTCGCCGAGCGGAACGTCCCCAGGTCCGTGCGGATGATCGGCAGGCTCGGATCGAGGGCCTCCACGAGGCGCCCGGTCGAGTCGGGCGGGTAGAACCCGCCGTTGAGGATGATGCCCGCGAGCGACGGGAAGTTGCGCGCCTGCTGGGCGGCGAGCAGCCCGATGAGGATGTCGCTGCGGTCGCCGGGCGTGATGACCACGGCACCGTCGACCAGCTTGTCGAGCAGGTGCTCGAGCGACATGGCGCCCACGAGCACGTCGAGCACCTCGCGGCCGAGCAGCTCGGGGTCGCCCAGGGCGAGCTCGCCGCCCACGGCCTCCATGAGCGCGGCCACGGTGGGCGCGTTGAGGAACGGGTCCTCGGGGATGGCCCAGCCGGGCAGCGTGCCCGACGACAGCGTGGCCAGCTGGGCGCGCACGTCCTCGATGCTGGCCGGCAGGCAGCGGTTCGCGATGACCGCGATGGGCTGGGCGTGGTTCGAGCGCAGCTCGGACACGCTGACCTCGATGAGGTTCGCGATGGCCTCGGGGGAGCGCTCGCGGCCCGAGACGACCAGGAGCACGGGTGCTCCCAGGTTGGCGGCGATCCGCGCGTTGAACGCGAGCTCGGTCGGTCCCGCGACGTCGGTGTAGTCCGTCCCGACGACGACCACGAAGTCGCACTGCTTGGCGACCTCGTGGTAGCGCGAGACGATCTGCGCGAGCGCGGCCTCGGGGTCGGCGTGGACGTCGTCGTACGTGACGCCCATGGCCTCCTCGTAGGTGAGGTCGACGCCGTCGTGCGCGAGCAGGAGCTCGAGCACGTAGTCGCGGTCCTGCTCGCGTGAGCCGGCGTCGGCCGGTGCGGACCCACCCGGGGCGCCCACGGCCTCGACGGGGACCGTCGCCCCCCGTGAAGGCGCTGGGCGAGGTCCTGGTCACGGGGCGGAAGACCCCGACCCGCTGGACCCTGCGGGTCAGCAGGTCGAGGACTCCCAGGGCGATCGTCGACTTCCCCGTCTCACCCTCGGGTGAGGCGAGGTAGATGGATCGGGCGGTGCTGGTCACTCGTTGTCGCCTCCGGTAGCGGCGGCCGCGTCGTACGCCGGCCCGCCTTCTGCAGTTGCGGTGTCGCCCGCGTCGGGCCACACCCAGTCACGGACCGAGGGGATGTCCTCGCCGTGCTCCCTCGTGTACTGACGAGCCTCGAGACGAGCGTCCACCATCTTCTGGCGCAGCCCGGCCGCCTTCGACCGCAGCGAGGGCACGCGGTCGATCACGTCGATCACCAGGTGGAACCGGTCGAGGTCGTTGAGCATGACCATGTCGAACGGCGTGGTGGTGGTGCCCTCCTCCTTGTAGCCGCGCACGTGGATGTTCTCGTGCCCGTTGCGGCGGTAGGTCAGGCGGTGGATGAGCCACGGGTAGCCGTGGTACGCGAACACGACCGGCTTGTCCGTGGTGAACAGGGTGTCGAAGTCGCGGTCGGAGAGACCGTGCGGGTGCTCCTTCTCGTCCTGCAGGCGCATGAGGTCCACGACGTTGACCACGCGGACCTTGAGCTCGGGCAGGTGCTGGCGCAGCAGGTCGGCCGCGGCCAGGGTCTCGAGCGTGGGGACGTCCCCGGCGCAGCCGAGCACCACGTCGGGGTCCTCGCCCGGGACCTCGGTGCCCGCCCACTCCCAGATGCCCAGGCCGCGCGTGCAGTGCGCCACGGCCTGGTCCATGGTCAGGAAGTTCGGCGCCGGCTGCTTGCCCGCGACCACGACGTTCACGTACTGGCGCGAGCGCAGGCAGTGGTCGTAGGTCGAGAGCAGCGTGTTGGCGTCCGGCGGCAGGTAGACGCGGACGATCTCGGCCTTCTTGTTGACCACGTGGTCGATGAATCCGGGGTCCTGGTGGCTGAACCCGTTGTGGTCCTGGCGCCACACGTGGCTCGAGAGCAGGTAGTTGAGGCTCGCGATGGGCCGGCGCCACGGGATGTCGTTGGTGACCTTGAGCCACTTGGCGTGCTGGTTGAACATCGAGTCGATGATGTGGATGAAGGCCTCGTAGCACGAGAACAGCCCGTGGCGCCCCGTGAGGAGGTACCCCTCGAGCCAGCCCTGGCACTGGTGCTCGGAGAGCATCTCCATGACGCGACCGGCGCGCGCGAGGTGCTCGTCGACGTCGGGCCCGAAGAACTCGGCGTTCCACTGCTTGTCCGTGACCTCGTAGACCGCCTGGAGGCGGTTGGACGCGGTCTCGTCGGGTCCGAAGATCCGGAAGTTGTCCGGGTTGAGGCGGACCACGTCGGTGAGCCACTGCCCCAGGACCCTGGTCGCCTCGGAGAGGCCCGCGCCGGGGGCCGTGACCTCGACGCCGTAGTCGCGGAAGTCGGGCAGCCGCAGGTCCTTGAGGAGCAGGCCACCGTTGGTGTGCGGGTTGTCGCTCATGCGCAGCGTGCCGCGCGGGGCGAGCTGCGCGATGTCCGCGTCGAGCCGGCCCTTGTCGTCGAACAGCTCGTGGACCCGGTAGGAGTCGAGCCAGTCCTTGAGGTCCTGGAGGTGCTCGGGGGTGTCGCGCGCGCTCGCGAGCGGCACCTGGTGCGAGCGCCAGGAGTCCTCGGTCTTCTTGCCGTCGATGGACCTGGGTCCCGTCCAGCCCTTGGGCGTGCGGAACACGATCATGGGCCAGAACGGGCGCTCGTCGTTGCCCGCCGCGGCGTCGGCCTTGATCCGCGCGATGTGGTTGAGCACCTCGTCGAGCAGGGTCGCGAACCGGCGGTGCACCTCGTAGTGGTCCTCGCCGTCGAACCCCCCCGAGAAGAAGTAGGGCGTGTGCCCGTAGCCGACCATGAGGTCGTGCAGCTCGTCGTCGCTGATGCGGCCGAGGATCGTCGGGTTCGCGATCTTGTACCCGTTGAGGTGCAGGATCGGCAGCACGACGCCGTCGTTGACCGGGTTGACGAACTTGTTCGAGTGCCAGCTCGTGGCCAGCGGGCCGGTCTCGGCCTCGCCGTCGCCCACGACGGCCGCGACCAGGAGGTCCGGGTTGTCGAACGCCGCACCGTACGCGTGCGAGAGCGCGTAGCCGAGCTCGCCGCCCTCGTGGATCGAGCCGGGCGTCTCCGGGGCCACGTGCGAGGGGATGCCGCCGGGGAACGAGAACTGCCGGAACAGGCGGCGCAGCCCCTCGGTGTCCTGCGTGATGTCGGAGTACACCTCGGAGTACGTGCCCTCGAGGTAGGAGTTCGCGACGAGGCCGGGGCCGCCGTGGCCGGGCCCGGTGACGTAGATCGTGGACTGCTCGCGCTCGACGATCGCCCGGTTGAGGTGCGCGTAGAGGAAGTTGAGACCGGGCGTCGTGCCCCAGTGGCCCAGGAGACGGGGCTTCACGTCGTCCCGGTCGAGCGGCTCGCGCAGCAAGGGGTTCGCGAGCAGGTAGATCTGCCCCACCGAGAGGTAGTTGGCCGCCCTCCACCAGCCGTCGACGCGGGCGAGGGTCTCCTCGGAGAGGGGGACGACCTCACCGGATCGCCAAGGTGTTCCTTCTGTCGGACGCGAGGTGGTCGTAGTCATCGCACGCTCCAGCTGTACCGGGGGATGGTGGCCCCTTCATACAACCCCATCGGCTGGGGCGACGCATGGTTTCGGTGGTCCCACGGAGTGTGAGGTGCGCCCGAAACGGCAGAAAAGGACGAAGGTCCCCGACCGGCTGGTCAGGAAGTCCCGATCGGGTCGTCGACGCGGCCGGGAGTGGTGTGGGTCACGTCTCCCCGCACGGATTCTCCGGGGCAACTCGCGCCCGGTTACCGTGGGGGCGTGTCCGACCAGGCCTCCCCTCGCCCAGGCTTCTGGGCCGTCGCCCGCAGCCCCCGCATGATCGGCTTCCTGCTGCTCTTCCTCCTCGCGGCGGGCGTGTGCGGACGGCTCGGGATGTGGCAGCTCGACCGCGCCTACGAGCGTGCCGAGCTCGCCCAGCAGCACGCCCTCGCGGAGGCAGAGGCGGAGGCCGAGGCCCAGGGGCCCGACGGGCTCGGTGAGCTCCTGCGCCCGCAGTCGACGTTCCCGGGCGAGCTCGTGGGGCGCAAGGTCTGGGTCGAGGGCGAGTACGAGGCCGAGGGGCAGCTCCTGGTCGCGGGCCGCGCGCTCGACGGCGAGACGGGCTTCCTCGTCCTGACGCCCCTGCGCGTGTCCGACGACGGGACGGGCGGCGAGTCCTGGGCCGAGCTGTCCGGCCCGCCCGTCGTCCCGGTCGTCCGCGGCTGGGTCCCGACGGCGGACGCTGAGGACGACGTGGCCCTCGCCGTGCCCTCCGGCCAGGTGCGCGTCACCGCGTACCTCCAGGCCTCCGAGGCCGACGGGACCGGAGGGCTGCCCGAGGGGCAGACCGACTCGATCTCGTCCGCGGCGCTCGCGAACGTGTGGGGCAACCCCATCTACGGCGGCTACCTCGTCCTGATCGACTCCGACCCGTCCCAGCTCGCGGCGGCCGCGGGCGGCCCGCAGGTGCTGCCCCGGCCCACGATCGAGGGCGGCACGGGTGTCAACGTCCAGAACGCGTTCTACGCGCTCCAGTGGTGGATCTTCGGGGCGTTCGCGGTCCTGCTGTGGGTCCGCCTGGTCCGCGACGAGGCGGCCGGTGGTCGCAAGCGCGGCGACGGCGTCTCGAGCGGGATCGCGGGGCTGCCCGACCTGCCGGCCGCGCCGCGGGGGACAGGCGAGGGGCCGGGGGAGACGGCCGGCGAGGCGGCCGGCGAGGCCCCGGACGGCCCCGTCAGGAACCAGAGGGCGTGAGCTCGAGCAGCAGCTCGACGGTCCCGGCGTCCTCGACCGTGACGAAGCCGAGGTTCGGCGCGCTCACGTCGTAGTCGGAGAACGTCACGGGGATGGACCCGCTGACCTGCGCCCCGCCGCCCACGGTCTGGGCGTCGAGGGTCACGGTGACCTCGTGCGAGACGCCCTTGATCGTGAGCGTCCCGGTCGCCTGGACGGTCGCGGTGCCGCTCGCGAGGCCCGACAGGTCGACGGGCGAGGTGAGGACGAACGTCGCGGTCGGGTGCGCCGAGGTGTCGAGGATCCCGAGGAACTGTCGGTCGCGGCCCGAGTCGTCGGTCTCGATGGTCGTCATGTCGACCTCGATGCTGGCCGCCGTGAGCGTGCCGCCCTCGATCGTCGCCCCGCCGCGCACGTCGCTCGTCCGCCCGACCACGGTCACGTCCTGTCCCGAGAGGACCTCGTCGACGCGGTAGCCGGCCTGCGACCCGGTGTCGACGGCGTAGGTGCCGTCAGCAACAGGACCCGCCGTGCCGGCCGAGTCGTCCGCGGAGTCTGGCGACGCGCTGGGCGCGAGCGACGTCAGGGCGAGCGGAGCCGCCTCGGTCCCGGCCTGCGAACGGGCGTAGACCCAGGTCCCGCCCAGGAGCAGGGCACCGCAGAGCAGCACGATCCCGATGGTCAGCGCGACGGTCTTCTTCATGGCAGCCCTACTTCCTAGTTGAACGATCAACTAAGCCTTGTCGGGCTACCTGGGGATTGCCTGGGAGCATGACGTCGCGAGCGCTGTGAACCTGGGTGCGTGCCGTGCCGTGGGTCGGCCGGCGACTCCTGCTGCCAGGGGCGCCGGAGGCGCGCGCGTCGTGGCCCCGGCGGCGACGCGCTCCTCGTACGGCCCGAGCTCGGTGATGCGGCCCCCTCGAGCGCGCACCGCCGAATGCCGGCGTCTACCGCGCCGTGCAGTCAGCGGCGGATGCTGACAACTCCCGTGTTGAGCTTGATGTTCATGGCGCGCTTCTTGACCATCTGGTCCCAGACGTCCTCCCAGCCTTTCTGCCAGGCCGTGACGCCGCTCGTCTCGCCGGAGGGCAGTGCCATGTCCGGCATGACCCATACGAGGCCGTAGTACGCGGGGATCTTGTCGAGATCGCCATAACCCTGCACCTGATAGGCGTACATCAGATAGCCCTTCAACGCGCCCATCTTGTTGTCGTCGAGATACTGCGCGAAGCTCTTCGAGAAGACGCCGTGCGGGTCGCCGACGGGCCTCGAGATCGGCATGACGCCGTCGAAGCTGCCGAAGATCTCGAAGCGCAGAGCGACGTAGATCGCGGCGGCCGCCACGAGCTCGGCGTAGGCGAGGTCCTGCTCCACCTTGCTGCACGGCCACCCGAAACCAAGATATTGACAGGCGACCATGAGTCCGTAGTCGCTGAAAGCCATGACCGTCTCGTTCGGCGGCGTGCCGACGACTATGCCTCGTTCGGACCCGTGCGCGACGGCCACGCGCGCGTTGCCGACGGTGAACTCGGAGAGCGCCTGCACCATCTCGTCGTATGCCGGCGACAGGTAGCACGTGCCGAGCTCGGCGATCGACGTGCCGCCCTGGTCCGGCACCTGCAACGAATGCGTCTTGCCGGCAAATCGATTCGTCTTCTCCAGCAGGGTGATGTTGGTGAAACCCGCGTCGATGAAGCGCTGTGCGAAGAGCAACCCGCTCACTCCCGCACCGATGACGACGATGGCACTGTCCTTGGCTGCCGACAGCAGTGCGGGCTTCGCGTCGAGCAGGAGGTTCAGATACGACCAGCAGTGCAGGACGGACTCGAAGCACGTCGACGCGTGGACGTACACCGTGTCGTTCGCGCCCTGCAGGTCGAGCCATCGCCACGGAGCTCCGGCCTCGAGCGCGCCGGAGAAGAACTGGTTGAAGTATGGCGTCTGCAACGGATTCACGGCGGGGTGGATCTCGCCGTTCTGATTCTCGTCGACCTGCACGATCTCGTACTGGCCGGGCCGGAACGGCCACCAGGAAGGAGGGTCGTCCAGGAATGCCTTTCGCTGGGCGGCGAGGGTGCCGGGACTGGAGTCGCCGTTGATCCCTACCATCTGATATATCGTGACGACGTTGGTCGCGGCGCGGTTCGCGGCAGGAAGGCCCCACTTTTTTGCTGTCTCGTTGCGATACCCCTGCACCAGGCCCGTCTGGGACTCGACGATGTCGGGAGCGAGGATGACGACCCGATCTTGCGCCCTGCGCGGAGAGACGCGCAGACAGGTCGTGTAGAAGGTGAAGTTGCGGAGCGAATTCAGAAGCGCTCGCTCTTGGCGCGTGTAGTCCATGACCGGCTCGAGCTCGCGCGGATCGCAGGCGATCACGAGAAGCGCCGGATTGACGACGACGTGGTTTCCGCCGGTCTGATAGACCAGTTCCATTGATCCCACCTCCGCGCTCACGGTATCACCGGGCTGGGTCCTTGGCGCGAGAAGCATTCCAGTCAGGTCATGACGGCGACGACGGCCTTTCGACAGGCCGCAGAATGCCCAGGTGTTCGGGTCGCTGATGAAATGAACCATTTCCGGCACGCCGGCGTGCGGCGCGGAGCGGATCATTCCGAGGCCCCGGTACCCATGGTTGATCGCGCGGACCCGGCGGCGACATTCGTGCAGAAGACTGGCGGTCCCCGCCACTCCCTGGGGCGACGAGCGGCCATGGTCCGCGCCCCAGCTCTGCACCTGGCCGAGCTGGGGCAGGCGCGCGTCGGCCACCGCGCGGATCGCGCAGCTCACGGGGCGTGACCGGGATCCGGTCACGCCCCGTGAGCTGCCCGTCCGCCCCGCGAGCTGCCGTCGTGGTGGGAGGCGACTCAGCGCGCTCGCGCGGCTACTCCTGCTGCCAGGAGTGCCAGAGGCGCGCGTAGTCGCCCCCTGCGGCGACGAGCTCCTCGTGCGGCCCGATCTCGGTGATGCGGCCCCCGTCGACGACCGCGACCCGGTCGGCGTCGTGCGCGGTGTGCAGGCGGTGCGCGATCGCCACGACCGTACGCCCCTCGAGCACCGCGTTGAGCGAGCGCTCGAGGTGCCGGGCCGCCCGCGGGTCGAGCAGCGAGGTCGCCTCGTCGAGGATCAGCGTGTGCGGGTCGAGCAGCACGAGCCGGGCGAGCGCGACCTGCTGGGCCTGCGCCGGGGTCAGGACGTGGCCGCCCGAGCCGACCTCGGTCGCGAGGCCCTCGGGGAGGGACTCGACCCAGCCGCGGGCGTCGACCGCGGCCAGCGCGGCGAGCAGCTGCTCGTCGTCCGCTCCCTCGTCGGCCAGGCGGAGGTTGTCCGCGAGCGAGCCCACGAAAACGTGGTGCTCCTGGGTGACCAGGGCGACGTGGCGGCGCAGGTCGTCGAGCGGCAGGTCGACCAGGTCGACACCGCCCACCTGCACCGACCCACCCGTGGGTGGGTGGATGCCCGCGAGCATGCGCCCCAGGGTCGACTTGCCTGCGCCCGAGGGGCCGACCACGGCCAGGCGCTCACCGACGCGAAGGTCCAGGTCGATCCCGTGCAGCACGTTGTGCCCCGCGCGGTACGCGTACTCGACGTCTCGCGCCACGACGTGCTCGTCGGTGGGGACCCGGTCCCCGGCCTCGCGGTCGCTGTCGACGAGCTTGACGCCCACGATGCGGGCGAGCGAGGTCGCCGCGACCTGGATCTCGTCGAGCCAGAAGATGAGCTCCCACACGGGCCCCGCGAGCTGGAACGCGTACATCGCGATGGTGGTCACGGCACCGAGGGTCGCGTGCCCCGTGGAGATCATGTAGCCGCCCCACACGATGACCGCGACGGGCGCGAGGACGAACGTGAAGTCGACCGCGGGGAACAGCACGGTCCGCAGGTTCAGCGTGTACCTCTCGGCGGCGAAGGCCTCGCGCAGGTCCGCCTGGACCCGTGCCCGACGGCGTGCGCCCAGCCGCAGGGCGTCGACCGTCCGGGCGCCCTCGACCGACTCGGTGATGGTGCCGTTGAGTGCCGCGTACGCGGCCGACTCGCGCTGGTACCCGGGCGAGGCCCGGCGCAGGTACCAGCGGGAGACGACGACCATCAGCGGCACGCCGACGAACAGCGAGACCGCGACGAGCGGCGACGTGAGCAGGCTCGCGACGACCGTGAGCAGGATGGTCACGACCGCGACGATCAGGCGCGGGACGCCGAACCGGACGGCGTGCTGGATGCGGTTGACGTCGTTCGTGGTGCGCGCGACGAGGTCGCCCGTGCCCGCGCGCTCGACGGTCGACAGCGGCAGGGTCGTGACGGTCTCGAGGAAGTCCTCGCGGAGCTCGGCGAAGACGGCCTCACCGAAGATCATCGAGGCCTTCTGGGCGTAGCGGATCAGCACGGCCTGGACGATGACCGCGACCACGCCGATCGCGATGACCTGGTTCACGTAGGTGGCCGTGGTGCCCTGGGTGACCGCGTCGACGAGCCTGCCCAGGATCCACGGGCCCGCGAGCCCGGCGACCGCCGCGACGGTGTGCAGGACCGCGAGCCCGATCAGCGTCCCGCGGTGCTCGCGGACCAGGTAGGCGGTGTGCTTGCGGACGGTGGGGCCGTCGGCGATGGGCAGCTTCATGACACGCCCTTCGAGGCGTCGGAGAGCTCGGGGGAGCTCGAGGTCAGGTGGTCGGTCCCGTGCGCGTCCTCGCCGGGCGGCGTGGCCGCGGGCTCGTCCATCGAGCGCCCGACGACGGCGCGGTAGCGCGCGGCCTGCTCGCCCTGGTGCGCGCCGCGCGGGCGGTGCAGGAGCTCGCGGTGCGTCCCGTGGGTCACGACGCGGCCGTCCTCGACGAACAGGACGTCGTCCACGTGGTCGAGCACGAGCGGGCTCGCGGTCACGACGAGCGTGGTGCGACCGCGCCGGACCTCGGCGAGGCGCTCGGCGATGCGGGCCTCGGTGTGGGCGTCGACCGCGCTCGTGGGCTCGATGAGGATCAGGATCTCCGGGTCGGTGAGGATCGCGCGGGCCAGCGCCACGCGCTGACGCTGGCCGCCGGACAGGGACCGGCCCTTCTCCGGGGGGTCGCCCGCGAGGCCGTCCGGGACCGAGTCCAGGACGTCGTGCGCGTCGGCGATCATGATGGCGCGCATCAGCTCGGCCTCGAGGTTCCCCCCGCGCACGTCGAGCTCCTCGCCGAGCACGCCCGAGAACAGGTGCGGCGTGGCCTCGGCGACGACGATGCGTTCGCGCACCACGTCCTTGTCGAGGTCCGCGAGCCGGACCCCGCCCAGGTGCACGGGCGTGCCCGCCTCCGCGACGTCGTCGAACCGGCCCATGCGCGTGGCGATGCGCGCCGACTCGTCCGGGTCCACGCTCACGAGCGCGACGACCCGGCCGGGCGCGAGCTCGACGCCGCTCGCGTCGTCGACCAGCACCGAGCCCACGGGCGGCGTCGCGGCCGTGCCGGGCGTCGCGCCCGTCGCGGGGACGACCGAGAGGACCTTGATGAGCTTCTTCGCGGCGACGTGCGCGCGCGTCGTAGCCTGGAGCGTCTGCGTCGCGATCTGCAAGGGCCACGACAGGAACGCCGCGTAGCCGTAGAACGCCACGAGCTGCCCCGGGCTGATCTCCCCGCGCACCGCGGCGTGCGCGCCCAGGTACAGGACCAGGGCCACGAACAGCCCGGGCAGCAGGACCTGGAGCGCGTCGAGGTAGGACTGCGTCGTCGCGACGCGCACGCCCGTGCGGCGCACGTCCTGCGACTGGGTCCGGTACCGGTCCGTGAAGACCTTCTCGCCGCCGATGCCGCGCAGGATCCGCAGGCCCGAGACGGTGTCCGCGCCGAGCGTCGTGAGCCGGCCCGAGGCCTCGCGCTGGGCGGCCTGGCGCTGCTGGAGCGGCTTGACGAGGAACGCGAGGATGCCCGCGACGACCGGCAGGCCCAGGACGACGACGAGCCCCAGCTGGAACGAGGTGCTCAGCATGATGCCCGCGACGACCGCGTACGCCATGAGCGAGCCCGCGAACCGCGCCGCGATCGCGTAGACCTCGCCCACGCGCAGGGCGTCCGACGCGACGGCCGAGACGACCTCTCCCGTGGGGAGCTCGTCGGTGATGGTGTGCCCCGAACGGGCCACGGTGTCCCCGACGAGCTGCGACGTGGTGAAGGCCGAGCGCAGCCAGTTCTCGATGTCGAAGCGGTGCCCGACCGCGGCGGCAGCCACCTGGACCACGCCGATCCCGAGCATGACCGCGGCCCAGCCCAGCAGGACCGCGCCGAAGCCCTCGCTCAGCCCTTCGTCGAGGGCTCGGCCGAGCACGTAGGGCATGACGGCCTGGCACCCGAACGTGACCATGCCGAGCAGGACGGCGATCGTGAGGATGCCCCACTGGCGGCGGGCGAGCCACCAGAGGAGGGCGCCAGGGCCGGTGAGCGGAGGGGTGCCCGGGTCGGGGAGGGGGAGGGGTCGCACGGTCACTAACATTAGGTGTGGCCACCGACACCGAGCCACGGATTTTCGCACAGCGTAAGGAAACCTTCCCATGACCACGCCCGACCCCGCCGGCACGCAGCAGACCTCCGACGCCGTGGCGCAGGCCCCCACGCAGGAGGTCGTCGACACCGCGGTCCGCAAGGCCCGCGGCGCGCTCGCGCGCTACCGCGTGATGGCTCTCATCACCGGTGTGATGCTCCTGATCCTGTGCGTCGAGATGATCGTCAAGTACGGCGTGGGCGCGTTCGTCGACGTCGACGGCGTGATGCGCTTCGTCGGCTGGATCCCGTTCGCGCACGGCTGGATCTACGTGGTCTACCTCGTCACGGTCCTCGACCTGTGGTCCAAGATGCGCTGGAGCTGGGGCCGCCTGACCAGCATGGTGTTCGCCGGTGTCGTGCCGGTCATGTCCTTCGTCCTGGAGAAGAAGGTCCACCGCGAGGCCGAGGCCAAGCTCGACGCGCTCGTGGAGCAGTACGCACGATGACCTCGCTGCCGCCGCTGGTCGCGCCCTCGACCGAGCCGCTCAGCCCCGAGGAGCTCGCCCGGTACTCGCGGCACCTCGCGCTGCCGGGCATCGGGATCGAGGGCCAGCAGCGGCTGCGCGCCGCGCGCGTCCTGGTCGTGGGCGCGGGCGGGCTGGGCAGCCCCGCGCTGCTCTACCTCGCGGCGGCGGGGGTCGGCACGATCGGGATCGTCGACGACGACCGCGTCGAGGTCTCCAACCTCCAGCGCCAGGTGATCCACGGCGGCTCGGACGTGGGACGGCCCAAGGTCGCCTCGGCGCGGGACGCGATCGCCGAGGTCAACCCCCACGTGACCGTCCGCCTGCACGAGCAGCGCCTCGACGCGGGCAACGTCCTGGACGTCCTGGCCGGCTACGACCTGGTCCTCGACGGGACCGACAACTTCGCGACCCGCTACCTCGTGGGGGACGCCGCGGAGATCGCGGGCATCCCGTGCGTGTGGGGATCGATCTTCCGGTTCCAGGGCCAGGTGAGCGTCTTCTGGGCGACGCCCCCCGGGGGCGAGGGCGTGGTCTACCGCGACGTGTTCCCCGAGCCGCCGCCCCCCGGCACGGTCCCCGACTGCGCCACGGGCGGTGTGCTCGGCGCCATGTGCGGGACGATCGGCTCGGTCATGGCGACCGAGGCCGTCAAGCTCGTCACGGGCGCGGGCCGCACGCTCCTGGGACGCCTCGCGGTCTACGACTCGCTCGAGCTCACGTGGCGCCACCTCACGGTCCGCGCCGACCCGCAGCGCGAGCCGGTCACTGGCCTGCTGTCCGGGGACCAGGCCTACGAGGCGTTCTGCGGGCTGGCGCCGGTTCCCGTGGGCGCCGGCGCGGTGCGTCCTGCGGTCGCGGGGGGCCTCTTCGAGAGTCTCTCCGGCCCGACGGCGGAGGGTCGCCTCGCGGTCGACCTCGCCGGGGTCCCGGGGGAGTCGGGCGTGCGCGGGCTGCCCGGGGCGGGCACGGTCCTCGGTGCGCCGGTCCGCGGGCCGGGCGTGGCGCCGTCGGGCGTCCTTGCCGCGTCCGAGGACGTCGACCCACCAGCCGGTCCGGCGCCGCATAACGCGACCCGGGCACCTGGTGGGCCGACCGGTCGAGGGGGGACGACGTCGTCGGGCCCCGTGGGCGCTCCGGCCGGAGCCGGCCCGGCGCCGACGAGCCTGACCCCCCGCGAGCTCGCCGCCCGCCTCGCCGACCCCGACGACGACCTGCTGCTGCTCGACGTGCGCGAGGACTGGGAGACGCAGATCGTCGGGATCGACGGCGCCCGCGTCGTGCCGAGCGGGGTCTACGCCGGGCCGGACGCGCGGGCTGCGCTCGCGGACCTTCCCCGGGACCGGACGGTCGCGGTGCTGTGCAAGGTCGGGGGCCGGTCGGACCGGGTCGCGGGGCTCGCACGAGCGGTGGGCGTGGACGCGCGCAACGTCGAGGGCGGGGTCCTGGCGTGGGTGCGGGACGTCGAGCCGGGGCGCCCGACGTACTGATCGCTCCGCTGAGGTAGAGGCCTGCCGTCGAGGTAGAGGGCCAGAAGCCTCTACCTCGACGAGAAGCCTCTACCTCGGCGAACCGGTCACAGCGCCAGGTCGAGGTTCCCGCCGCCCAGCACCCCGGCCCCCGTGAGCCCGGCCGTGAGCCCGGCGCCGCCCGACCCGGTCCGGCCCACCATCCCGTCGACCGGTGAGCTCGCGAGCGCCTGCTCGCGTCGCGGGATGCGGCCCGCGAGCGCGGCGAGACGCCCGGCCTCGACCGCGAGCCGCATGGCCGTGGCCATCCGCACGGGGTCGGCAGCGCGGGTGACAGCGGTCGCCAGGAGAACCCCGTCGCACCCGAGCTCGAGGGCGTGCGCGGCCTCGGACGCGGTCCCGATCCCCGCGTCCAGGATCACGGGCACCCGGGCGGCCGACGCGATGGCTGCGATGTTGCGCGGGTTGAGGATGCCGAGCCCCGACCCGATGGGCGCACCGAGCGGCATGACGGCCGCGCACCCCACGTCCTCGAGGCGGCGCGCGAGGATGGGGTCGTCGTTGGTGTACGGCAGCACCGTGAAGCCGTCGCGGACCAGGGTCTCGGCGGCCTGGACGAGCCCGATCGGGTCGGGCAGGAGCGTCACGTCGTCGGCGATCACCTCGAGCTTGACCCAGTCCGTGCCGCAGGCCTCGCGCGCGAGGTGGGCCGTGAGGACTGCCTCCTTGGCCGAGAAGCAGCCCGCGGTGTTGGGCAGGGCGCGGATGCCGAGGCGGTCGAGCAGGCCCCAGATGCCGGTCTCGCCCGCACCCCTGTCGCCGCCTGCGCCACCCGACGGACGCACCCGCGCGACGCGGCGCATCGCGACGGTCGTGAGCGCGGTCCCGGACGCCACGAGGGCGTCCTCGAGCGTCAGCAGGTTGGCCGCGCCGCCCGTGCCCATGACCAGGCGGGAGCCGAGGGGGACGCCCGCGACGACCAGGGAGTCGTCGGGTGCGCGGTCCGTGTCCTGCCTGGTGTCAACCACCCTGCACCGCCGTGACGACCTCGACGCGGTCGCCGTCGCGCAGGGTCGTGGACGACCACGTGCTGCGGGGGAGCACGGCGTCGTCGATCGCGACCGCGACGCCGCGGGGGACGTCCCCGGTGTCCCCGACGAGCTCGGGCAGGAGCGCGGCGACCAGCGCTGCGACGGTCGTGGGGGCGGTGAGCGGGTAGGGCTCGCCGTTGACGAGGGCGCTCGCGGTCGAGCGCGGGTGCACGGTGGTGCCTGCGGGAGGGGCCGTCGGCCGCGCGCCGGTCGTCGTGGACGGGGGAGTCGGGTGGGTCATGTGGTCCTCCGGGAGGTGAGCGCCGAGGTAGGGGGGTGAGCCCCCTACCTCGCGGGGGCTCACCCCCCTACC
>NZ_MAQA01000007.1 GCF_001692445.1 Oerskovia enterophila
TGTCGAGCGCGGTGTTGGCGCCGGTCACGTAGGCCTGGTGGTGCTTGGAGTGGTGCAGCTCCATGATGCGGCCGGAGATGTGGGGCTCGAGTGCGCCGTAGTCGTACGACAGCTCGGGAAGGGTGTACACAGCCATGCCGGATTGCCTCCTGGATCGTGTGCCGCGCCGGAGAGGAGCGACATCTTTGACGAACGCGCTCGAGAGCGGCAAATGCGATCGAACGCGACACCGGTGGAACGCAGAAGACCCGTGAGATTGTTCCGGCCGCGGCCGAGACAGTCTCACGGGTCTTCTGGTGCTCCGCGGGGGAGCGGGTCAGTGCTTGGTGCTGCCGGCCCCGGTGTCGTCAGGGCTGACGATGTGGCTGCCGCCACCCACGGCCGACCCGGACTCGACGGCGTGCGTCGTGTCCGCGGCGCCCAGGGCGTCGTGTTCTCCGTGCGAGTGCGATGCCGCGAGCTCGGACGGGGTCACGGGCTCGACCCGGTCCTCGTAGAAGAACTGCGACAGGCGCTGGAGTCGACGGTCCTTCTTGTAGCGCTTGCGGCGGACACCGCGCGAGTCGGTCGCCGGGTCGATCTCGAGCGGGGCGTGGGCCGTGTAGTTCACACGGAGCCAGCGCTCCTGCTCGTCGAGCGGACGGTGGACCTCGATGTACTCGCCGTGCGCGAAGCGCACGATGCGGCCGGTCTCGTGCCCGTGCAGGACGAGCTCGCGGTCCTTGCGCTGGAGGCCGAGGCAGATGCGCTTGGTGATCCAGAAGGCGATCACCGGACCGACGAAGAGCAGGACTCGGAAGACCCAGGTGATCGCGTTGATCGACAGGTGGAAGTGCGTCGCGATGAGGTCGTTCGACCCGGCCAGGGCCAGGATGATGAACGCCGTCAGGAACGCGACACCGAGCCCGGTGCGGACCGGGACGTTGCGCGGGCGGTCGAGCACGTGGTGCTCGCGCTTGTCCTTGGTCACCGCGGCCTCGAGGAACGGGTAGACCGCGAGGAACGTGAACAGCAGGCCCGGGATCACGACCGCCGGGATGAGGATGTTGAGCGAGAGCGTGTAGCCCGCGATCACGTACTCGGTCTGCCCCGGCATGAGTCGTAGCGAACCCTCGAGGAAGAGCATGTACCAGTCGGGCTGTGCGCCCGCCGACACGGGGGAGGGGTCGTACGGCCCGTAGTTCCACACGTTGTTGATGGCCATCGTGGCGCCCATGGCGGCGATGACGCCGAACACCACGAAGAAGAAGCCACCGGCCTTGGCGACGTACACGGGGAAGAGCGGGAAGCCCACGACGTTGCCGTTGGTGCGGCCGCCACCCGGGTACTGCGTGTGCTTGTGCAGCACGACGAAGAACAGGTGGAGCGCGACGAGCGCCAGGATGAGGCCCGGGACCACGAGGATGTGGAGCGTGAAGAGCCTCGGGATGATGTGCTCGCCCGGGAACTCGCCACCGAAGATGAAGTAGGACATGTACGACCCGATGACCGGGATCGACTTGACCACGCCGTCGGTGATGCGCAGGCCGTTGCCGGACAGGACGTCGTCCGGGAGCGAGTAGCCCGTGAAGCCCGCGGCGAGCCCCATGATCATCAGGAGGAACCCGACCATCCAGTTGAGCTCGCGGGGCTTGCGGAACGCGCCGGTGAAGAACACGCGCATCATGTGGGTCACGATCGCGGCCATGAACAGCAGCGCCGACCAGTGGTGGATCTGGCGCATGAGCAGGCCGCCGCGCACCTCGAACGAGGTGTGCAGCGTCGAGGCGAAGGCCTCGGACATGAGCACGCCGTTCATGGTCGCCGGCTCACCGTGGTACGTGACCAGGCCCATGCTCGGCACGAAGAACATCGTCAGGAAGAATCCCGAGATGATCAGGACGACGAAGGAGTAGAGGGCGATCTCGCCCAGGAGGAACGACCAGTGGTCAGGGAAGACCTTCCGGGCGAACTCCTTCACGGCCCCGGCGATGCCGGTCCGCTGGTCCAGGTAGTCTGCGGTCGCTTCAGCGGGTCCCGCGGTGCTGGTGCTCACTTCAGGCGCTCCCAGTAGCTCGGTCCGACGGGCTCGTGGAAGTCGCTCTGCGCAACCAGGTAACCCTCGTCGTCAACGGTGATCGGCAGCTGCGGGAGCGGCCTCTTGGCCGGGCCGAAGACGACCTTGGCGCCGTCCGCGACGTCGAAGGTCGACTGGTGGCACGGGCACAGCAGGTGGTGCGTCTGCTGCTCGTAGAGCGCGACGGGGCAGCCGACGTGGGTGCAGACCTTGGAGTACGCGACGATGCCGTCGTAGGACCAGTCCTTGCGGTCCGGGGCCTCCTTGAGGTCACGCGGGTCGAGGCGGACCATCAGGACGATCGCCTTGGCCTTCTCCGAGATCCACTCGTGGGAGTTGCGCACCTCCTCGGGCACGTCCGGGATCACGTGGAAGGCGCTGCCGATCGTGACGTCCTCGGCCTTGATCGGGCGGCCCGACGGGTCGAGCGCGAGGCGCATCTTGGGCTTCCAGAGGGTGTGACGGAACTTGCTGACGTTCCAGTCTCCACCCACCTCTGCCACGAGGGGAACAGCGATCGCGAGGGGGAACAGCGCGAGGGCCGTCACGACCGCGCCCTTGAGCACGCCACGGCGGGCGATGCCCGAGTCCTCAGCGCCCTCGGTGAGGGCCTGCACGGCCTCGGCACGGACTGCGTCCGAGCTGCGCTGCGCGTGGCGCTCGTCGACGTGCTCGTGGTCCGACATGAGCGTCTTGGCCCAGTGCACGGCCGCGAGACCGATGCCGAGCAGCGCGAAGGCCAGGCCGAGCCCGATGATGAGGTTCGCCATACGGATGCCCGCGATGGAGGTGTCCTCCGGCAGGGCGAAGAAGGCGACCAGCATGCCGATGGTGCCGATGATCGAGATCGTGAAGAGGATCACGACCTGCATCTCGGCACGCTTGGCGGCCTGGGGGTCACGGTCTGCCATCCGGCTCTTGTGAGCCGGGATACCCGGATCCTGGAAGCGGTCGAGCTCCTGCCCGCCCTGCTTCGTCAGGTCCGTCGAGTTCTGGTTGTCGCTCACGACGACTTCGCTCCGATCCACACAGCGGCGCCGATCAGCAGGCCGAGCCCGACGATCCACGCCCAGAGGCCCTCGCTGACGGGGCCGAGAGAGCCGAGGTCAAGTCCACCGGCAGAACCCTGGCGCTGGTCGACGAGGAACGCGATGACGTCGCGCTTCTCGTCGGGCGTGATGTTCATGTCGTTGAAGACCGGCATGGACTGCGGGCCGGTCAGCATGGCCTGGTAGATGTTGCGCTCGGAGGTGTCCCACAGCGCAGGGGCGAACTTGCCCTCCGAGAGAGCACCGCCCGCGCCGACGGCGTTGTGGCACATCGCGCAGTTGGTGCGGAAGACGGCCGCGCCGTTCGCGGGGTCGCCGAGCGAGGCGTCGATCTGCTCGGCGGTCGGGATCGCCGGGCCGGCGCCCAGGGACGCGATGTACGCAGCGAGCTGCGCAGTCTGCTCGTCGTCGAACTGGCGCGGCTTCTGGATGGCCTGAGGGCCCTCCATCTGCATGGGCATACGACCGGTCGACACCTGGAAGTCGACAGCGGCCGCACCGACGCCGACGAGGGACGGAACGGTGTCCGAGCCCTCCGCGTTCGGGCCGTGGCAGGTGGCGCAGTTCGCCTGGAAAAGCTTCTGGCCAGTCTCGATGTCCTCAGTGCTGGCGGTGTCAGCGCTGGCTGGACTCGGGGCAAAGGCGGCGTAGACGCCGCCGGTGACCAGCAGCGCCAGCAGCAGCAGCACGACCGGAGCGAAGCGGTGGTGTCTGCGGGCGGCGAGTGCCTTCACGAAATGATCCTCGTCTCGCAAGTGGGGGGTGCAGGGGGCAGGTGTGGTTGTCCGGGCATCGGTGCCGCGGGCGTCACCGCGTCAACGAAGGATGTAGATCACGAAGAACAGCGCGATCCACACGACGTCGACGAAGTGCCAGTAGTAGGACGTCACGATGCCGGTCGTGGCCTCGTGGTGCCCGAAGTTCTTGGCGGAGAAGGACCGGCCGAGAAGGAACAGGAAGGCGATCAGACCACCGACGACGTGGATGCCGTGGAAGCCCGTGGCCATGAAGAAGACCGAGCCGTAGGGGTGCGACGAGATGGTCAGTCCCTCGTGCACGAGCTCGGCGTACTCGTAGATCTGACCACCGATGAAGAACGAACCCATGATGTACGTGAGCGTGATCCACTCGTTCATCCCCCACCGGTTGACCTGGAAGATCGATCCGGTGCGGACGGGCTGGAAGCGCTCCGCCGCGAGGACTCCGAGCTGGCAGGTCACGGAGGACAGGACCAGCACCGACGTGTTGATCACGGCGAAGGGGATGTTGAGCTTCTCGGTCTGAGAAGCCCACTCCTCTGCCGGGATCACCGAGCGTGCGGTGAAGTACATAGCGAACAGTCCAGCGAAGAACATGAGCTCGCTGGCCAGCCACACGATCGTCCCGACCGAAACTGGGTTCGGTCGGTTGACGCTCACGTGCTGGTGGGCGTGGGGGGCAGCCGTTGCGGTCGACACACCAGCCATTATGGCCGACGTCGGAGCGATTTGGGCCATCGAACCGGGGGGTGGCGCGCGGCGAATCTCACAAAGTCTCCAGATCTCCCCACCAAGCCCTGCACTTCGTGACGGATCGCGTTGAAGTGCCATGAAAGGGCGTCATTCCGGGCGTTCTGCGAAGAGTGCGGCCCAGGGTATTTCCTGACGGTGCGCTGGGAATTGCCATGAAACGACGACAATGACCGGCGCTCCCGACGGCACGCGAGGCGCCTCGACGGTCGTCTCGCCCTCGCGACGATGCCGGTCGCGGGCGCTGCCCTGTCCGGTGGGCGGACGTGGGACGGCCGCGGCCGGTGCGGGGGGTGCCGTGGCGGGACCCGACGTGCCAAGATGCCGGGGAGCGCTGTGCCCGTCGAGCAGGTGCCGGTCGGCGACCGTGCACCGCGGGCGTGGTGCCACCAGACCCGGCCGGCACCGGTCGGGACCACGTGAGACCCGAACGAGATGGAGGCGACGATGACGTCGACCACGAGCGGCACGACGACCACGTCCCCCGGCAGCGCGCTGTCGGCCCAGGGGACGGCCGTCGAGCCGACCACCGCGCCCCGTGAGGCGCGCGCTCCCCGCATCCTGCTCTACAGCGACGACGCGACCGTCCGCGAGCAGGTCCGGATGGCGGTCGGGCGTCGGGTCCGGGTCGGTGCTCCTGACATCGTCTGGAAGGAGGTCGCGACCGCTCCTGCGGTCGTCGCCGCGGCCGACGCGGGCGGCTGGGACCTCCTCGTGCTCGACGGCGAGGCCGACAAGGCCGGGGGCATGGGGCTGTCCCGTCAGCTCAAGAACGAGATCTACGAGTGCCCTCCCGTTCTGGTCCTCACGGGCAGGCCCCAGGACGGTTGGCTAGCATCGTGGTCGCTCGCCGACGATGCCGTTCCTCGGCCCTTCGACGCGATCGAGCTGCAGCGGGCGATCGTCTCGCTGATCGAATGACCTCATGAAGGGCAGGTCCTGTGACCACGACCCCGGGCAACCCGGCACACGCTTCCTCCGACCCCACGCCGACGGCCACCGTCCTGGTGTCCGAGCAGCCGGAGCCGACGTGGCCCGGGCTCCTCACGGAGCTCATCGCCGGCCATGACCTGAGCGCCGCGCAGACCGCATGGGCCATGGACAGGGTGATGACGGGCGAGGTCAGCCCCGTCCGCCTCGGAGCGTTCCTGATCGCTCTGCGGTCCAAGGGCGAGACGGTCGGTGAGCTGCGGGGCCTCGCGGACTCGATGCTCGCGCACGCCACGCGTTTCCAGGTCGCGGGCCCCTCGGTCGACATCGTGGGGACGGGGGGCGATCGTGCGCACACGGTCAACGTCTCGACGATGGCCGCCGTGGTCATCGCCGGGACCGGGGTGCGCGTCGTCAAGCACGGCAACCGTGCCGCGTCGTCCTCGTCGGGGTCGGCGGACGTGCTCGAGGTCCTGGGCATCCGGCTGGACCAGGCACCCGAGCGCGTGGCCCAGATCGTCGACGAGGTCGGCATCACGTTCTGCTTCGCGCAGGTCTTCCACCCCTCGTTCCGGCACTCGGCGGTCGCTCGCAAGGAGCTCGGCGTACCGACCGCCTTCAACTTCCTGGGGCCGCTCACGAACCCGGCGCAGCCTCGCGCCGCCGCGATCGGGGTGGCCGACGAGCGCATGGCGCCGCTCGTCGCGGGGGTCTTCGCGTCCCGTGGTGCGTCGGCGATTGTCTTCCGCGGCGACGACGGCCTCGACGAGCTGGCGTCGACGGGCACCTCGACGATCTGGGAGGTGCGCGACGGGGCGGTGACCGTCCACTCGCTCGACGCGGCCCGCGACCTCGGTCTCCAGCGGATCACGGTCGAGGACCTGCGCGGGGCCGACGCGGTGTTCAACGCCGAGGTCGCCCGGCGCGTCTTCGCGGGCGACCCGGGCCCCGCGCGAGAGACGGTCCTGCTCAACGCAGCAGCCGCGCTCGTGGCGGACGCGAGCCTGCCGGGGACCGGGGAGGGAACCCTCGTCGAGCGCCTCGCGGCCGGCATGCAGCACGCCGCCACGAGCATCGACTCGGGGGCGGCCGCGGCCGCTCTCGACCGCTGGGTCGCCGCGTCGTCGCGCTGACACGTACCGGTGGGGCGGCCTGCGAGGGCCGCCCCACCGGGGTTCCAGCGGTTCGTCAGGACCGGAGCTGCCTGTGCGGCGCCGCGCGCCGGCTCGTGGTGCGGCGCCCTGCCCGGTCCGCCTCGACCTGCGCGGGTCAGTCGTCCAGGCCGAGGGCGAACGCCTGCTCGAGGTCCACGTCGGAGTACGCGCGGAACGCGATGAACGTCTCGGTGCGCAGCACGCCGTGCACCTTGCTGATCTTGTCGGCGATCACGTCGGCGAGGTCGTCGTGCTCGTTGACGCGCACCATCGCGACGAGGTCCGCCTTGCCGGTCACCGAGTAGACCTCGCTGACACCCTTGAGCGAGGCGACGTGCGAGGCGACCTCCGGGATGAGGTTCGGTTCGGTGTCGATCAGCACGATCGCGGTCAGCATGGGTCCTCCGTCGGGTCCGTGGCACGTGGTTCGCCGGTCGGGGAACCGCTGCCCAATCTAGCCCTGCCGTGGTGGGCGACGCGCTGCGCGGTGCGGGTGCCGTCCGCGAAGGCGCGGGCCGAGCGGACGGGCCACGCGAGCGGGTGGCTGACGTCGACGAGCCGGACCCCTGGCTGCTCGAGCCATCCCAGGACCAGGTCGGCCTCGTGGGGGTGGCACGCGGGCGCGGGCGCCACGGGGGCCGGGACGTCCTCGGCTGTCGCGACGAGCGCGTCGATCGTCGGCCAGGGGTCGGCGCCGGAGGGGGAGAGGCCCGTGGCGGCGAGCCGCGCGTGCCGCACGACCACGATCTCCCAGCGGGAGCCCTCGACGGGGCGGGCAGCGACGAGCTGGGCGCACGCCGCGAGCGGGTGGAGCCGTTGGGCGCGCCCGGCGCCCAGGAGGAAGGCCTCGAGCCGGGAGGTGACGTCGGCGGCCTGCTCGTAGCGCTCGGTCGCGGCGAGCTCGGCGATGCGCGCGGTCAGGTGCTCGACGACGTCGGCCGGGTCGGTGAGCATGGTCGCCCGTGCGCGCCCCGCCACGGCCGGGTAGCCCTGCGGCTCCTGCGCGGTGGTGCACGGAGCGCCGCAGCGTCCCATCTCGGCGAGGGCGCACGCGCTCGCCCCCCGGGCGGGCAGCAGCGGGAGCCGCGAGGTGCACTGGCGCACGGGGAGGGCGTCGTGCAGGGCGTCGATCGCGAGCTGTGCCTGGCGCCGCGACGAGTACGGACCGATGTGCGCGGCGTCCGCGCGCACGTCCTGGACGATCGACAGGCGGGGGTGGTGCTCGCTCGTCAGACGGACCCAGCTCATGCGTTCGGGGAACTTGGACCGACGGTTGTAGCGCGGCGAGTGCTCGGCGATCAGCCGGAGCTCGCGCACCTGGGCCTCGAGCACCGTGGCGCACTCGACCGGCGTGACGGCGTGGGCGATCCGGACCATCTCGGTCATGCGGCCACGCTTCTCCGCGGCCGTGAAGTAGCTGCGCACCCGGCGCCTGATCGACGTCGAGGTGCCCACGTAGAGGACCTCCTCGCCGGGACCACGGAACATGTAGACACCCGGCCCGTCGGGAAGTCCGTCGGCGAGCGTGCGCTTGCGCCGGACGTCGGCCGGGACGGGGTCGGTCGCGGTCGCGAGGTCCTCGAGGTGCGTGACCCCGAACGGCGCCATGCGTTCGAGCAGCGCGTGCAGCACGTCGACCGTCGCGCGCGCGTCGGCCAGCGCGCGGTGCTCGGGGGTCACGGTCGCGTGGAAGAGCGCGGCCAGGGTCGAGAGCTTGTGGTTGGGGGCCTCGTCGCGGGTCACGACGCGTCGTGCGAGCGGCACGGTGTCGAGGACCTGGTTGCCCGGCCACTCGTAGCCCGCGTCCCGGGCGGCGGCCTTGAGGAAGCCGATGTCGAACGGCGCGTTGTGCGCGACGAGCACCGAGCCGCGGGAGAACTCCAGGAAGCTGGGCAGCACGGCCTCGATGGGTGGGGCGGTCGCGACCATCCCCGTGGTGATCCCCGTGAGGCGCGCGATGAACGCGGGGACCGGGGTGCCCGGGTTGACGAGGGTCTGGAACTCGCCGAGCACCTCGCCGCCGCGGACCTTGACCGCGCCGATCTCCGTGATCCCGGCCGAGGCGGGCGAGCCGCCCGTCGTCTCGAGGTCCACGACCACGAAGGTCACGTCCTGCAGGGGCGTACCGAGCTCGTCGAGCCCGAGCTGGACCGGAGCGGCTCCCTCGACCGCCGTGGGCGTGAAGGCCTGGACCGAGAGCAACCGGGGCCCGCCCGGCGCGGGTGGTCGGTGTGGTGCGTCCCGGGTGGGGACGGTCGTGGACGACATGGGGCGAAGGTAGCCGCGGGCACTGACACGCCGTCCGCGCGATGCGTGATCGCTGCCCGTAGTGTGGACCCATGGATGGGACGAGTCGGGACAAGAAGGACACACCGCATCGGTCGGACGACGCGCCGCCCGACCCGCTCGTCGTCCCCTCCGTCGTCCGCACCCAGCTCCTCGAGCTCTCGGCGCGTGTTCTGGGCACCTGGGAGCCGTCCACCGTCCCGGTTCCCCTGCGCAGGGTCCGCACGTTCGCGCCACGCCGGCGCGCGGTGTCGGGCGCGGCGCCGTTGTGGCAGGCGCTCGAGACCAGCGCGTCGTTCCGGCACGCGGTCGCGGCCGCGTGGAGCTCGGCGCACCCGCGGGAGGCACGAGCCCTCCGGCCCGACGGCGGCACGTCCGCGGGAGGTGACGGTGCCCGGTGCGAGGTGGGCACGGCAGACGAGGCGCGCGACGACGCCGCGCCCGAGGCGGCGGAGGCCCTGGTCCCCACCCCCAGGTCGGACGACTCGGGCACGACGACAGGTGAGGCTCCCGTGCGGGACCGGAGCCCCGCCGTCGGGCAGGGGGAGGGCGAGGGAGCGCGGGCCGCGAGCGACCTCGTGGAGCTGGCCGTCGGCGCGTTCCTCCTGCGGCCAGACGGCTGGGAGGCCCACCTGGCCCGCGCGGCCGAGGCCCTCGAGGCGCAGGCCGAGGCGCAGCGCCGCGCGCTGGAGGCCGAGCGCGCCGCGGGGGAGCGCGACCGGGCCGTCGCGGAGCTCGCCGCGGCCCAGGAGGCAGCGGCGGCGGACCGCGCAGCGCTCGAGGAGGCGCGGGCCGAGATCGCGACCCTGCGTCGGCAGGAGCGCAAGCTCCGCTCGGACGCCGACCGTGCCCGCGCCGAGGCGCGGTCAGCGCTCGCCGAGGCTGCCGCGCGCACCGAGGCTGCCGAGGCGCTCGCGGCCCGGGCCGCCGACGAGCGGCGCGAGGCGTCGGTCGCGCTCGACCGGGCGCACGCGGCCCGGGACGAGGCGCGCACGCTCACGCACACCGGTGCCGAGCTGGCCAACGCGCGCGCCCGGCTCCTGCTGGAGACGGTCGTGGACGCGGCCGTCGGGCTCCGTCGCGAGCTCGGGATCCCGCCGACCACGCTCCGCCCGGCCGACACCGTCGCTCCCGCGGACAGCGCGGGTGCCCCGGGGGTCCCCGGCCGCACCCGGCCCGGGTCGCGCGGGCGTGCCGGGGACGATCCCGCGCTGCTCGACGACGTCCTGGCCGTCCCCCAGATGCACCTGATCGTCGACGGGTACAACGTGACCAAGACCGGCTTCGGTGCGCTGACCCTCGCGCAGCAGCGCCGCCGTCTCGTGGACGGGCTCGTGCGCGTCGCGTCGCGCACGGGGGCCGAGGTCACGTGCTGCTTCGACGGCCAGGACCTGGGCCACCTGCCGCCCGCGAGCACCCGCGGGGTACGCGTGCTGTTCACGTCGGGCGAGATCGCCGACCACCTGATCCGCCGGCTCGTCGCGGCCGAGCCGGAAGGCCGGCCCGTCGCGGTCGTCACGAGCGACCGGGAGGTCGCGGACGACGTCCAGGCCATGGGGGCCGTGGCGATCGGGTCGCCCGCGCTCGTCGCGCGGCTCGCGCGGCTCTGAGAGCGGGGACCGCGGACAGCAGGACGGCCGGCCCCCCTCGTGGGGACCGGCCGTCCTGCTGTGCGCTCTCCGTGCGGATCAGTGGGCGGCAGCACCCGCGTAGATCGCGTCGACCTCGACCGAGAAGTCCTGGAGCACGACGTTGCGCTTGACCTTGAGCGAGGGCGTCAGGTAGCCGTTCTCGACCGTGAAGTCCGTCGTCAGGATCGTGAACTTGCGGATGGACTCGGCGCGCGAGACGGCCTTGTTGGCGCGGTCCACGGCGGTGTCGAGCGCTGCGAGGACGTCGACGTCGATCGCCGCGGCCTCGACGGTCATGGGCTCCTTGCCGTGCATCGCGAGCCACCCGGGCAGGCCCTCGGGATCGATCGTCATGAGCGCGCCGATGAACGGCTGCCCGTCCCCGACGACCACGCACTGGCTGACCAGGGCGTGCGCACGGATGCGGTCCTCGAGCACGGCCGGGGCGACGTTCTTGCCGCCGGCGGTCACGATGATCTCCTTCTTGCGGCCCGTGATGCGCAGGAACCCGTCGGCGTCGAGCGAGCCCAGGTCGCCCGTGCGGAACCAGCCGTCGACGAACGCGTCCTGCGTGGCCTGCGGGTTGTTGTGGTACCCGCGGAACACGTGGTGGCCCTTGAGGAGGATCTCGCCGTCCTCGGCGATCCTGGCCCCGCAGCCCGGGAGCTGGGGCCCGACGGTGCCGATCTTGGTCGCGGTCGGACGGTTCACCGACGTCGGCGCGGTGGTCTCGGTCAGGCCGTAGCCCTCGAGGATGCGCACGCCGATGCCGCGGTAGAAGTGTCCGAGCCGCTCGCCGAGCGGGGCGCCGCCCGAGACGGCCCACTTGGTCTGCCCGCCGAGCGCCGCGCGCAGCTTCTTGTAGACGAGCGCGTCGGCGACCTTGTGCTGGAGCTTGAGACCGATGCCCGGGCCCTTGGGGTCGTCCAGGGCGCGGGAGTAGGCGATCGCGGTCGCGGCGGCCCAGTGGAAGATCTTGACCTTGCCGCCGGCGGCGGCCTTCTGCTCCGAGGAGTTGTAGACCTTCTCGAACACGCGGGGGACCGAGAGGATGTAGGTCGGCTTGAACTCGCCCAGGTCCTCGAGGAGGGTCTTGGTGTCCGGGGTGTGCCCGAGGACCGTGCCGCCCGCCACGACGAGCACGCCGATGAAGCGCGCGAACACGTGCGCCAGGGGCATGAACAGCAGCGTGCGACCGTTCGCCTCGGCGAAGACCTCGGGCAGCGCCTTCACGGCGTTGACGGTCAGCGAGTAGAAGTTCTCGTGCGTGAGCTCGGCGCCCTTGGGCCGTCCCGTGGTGCCCGAGGTGTAGATGATGGTCGCGACGTCCGCGAGGTTCGCGAGGCCGCGACGGCGGGCGATCTCGTCGTCGCTGACGTCCTTGCCCGCCTCCTTGAGCGCGGCGATCCCGCCGTCGTCGATCACGAACACCTGGCCCAGCTCGGGCGCCTGTGCCCGGACCTCCTCGACCGTGGCGGCGTGCGCGGGGGACTCGACCACCAGCAGCCTGACCCCCGCGTCCGAGAGGATCCACTGGACCTGCTCGGCGCTCGAGGTCTCGTAGAGCGGCACGGGCACCGCTCCCGCGGCCCACGTGGCCCAGTCGAGCAGGGTCCACTCGTAGCGGGTGCGGGACATGATGCCGACGTGCTCGCCGGGCTGGATGCCCAGGGCCACGAGGCCCTTGGCGACGGAGACGACGTCGGCGTCGACCTCCCGTGCGGTCAGTGTCTTCCAGGGGGCGCCCGGCCCGCTCTTGACCTCGACCATCGGCTGGTCGGGCCCGGCCGCGACACGGCTGGCGAAGAGGTCGTTGAGGTTGTCGAGGGGATCGACATCGATGATGCGCGGTGCGCTGAACTCGTCCATGCTGGCTCCAGTGGCAGAAGTCGACGGTGTGAGAACACTACCCACAGGTCGGAAGTGTCGTTGACCGCCTCCGAGTCGGTACTCTTCATGGTGCTGTGCGCTGTTGCGCAAGATTTCAGGCCGTACCTGGGCGAACGCCGGGATCGACCGACGATCGGAGCCGACGGACGTACGCAGAACCGATGCCGAGGCGGTGCACAACCGTTACCGGCGGGTGTTCCCATCCTGTGAGTTCCAGACCGCTACGTGAGTGAGGACCTGACATGCATGCCATCGGAGTCGACATCGGCGGAACGAAGATCGCCGCGGGTGTGGTCGACGAGAACGGCAAGATCCTTGCGCAGACGCGTCGCGACACCGAGCCCGACGACGTCGCGAGCATCGACGCAGCGGTCGCGGACGTGTACGCCGAGCTGTCCAAGGAGTTCGAGGTCGAGGCCATGGGCCTGGCCGCAGCCGGCTTCGTGAGCCCCGACCGCACGTCGGTCCTCTTCGCCCCCAACATCGCGTGGCGCGAGTACCCGCTGGCCGACAAGGTCCGCGCGCTGATCGGCGACGACGACGTGAAGATCGTCGTCGAGAACGACGCCAACGCCGCGGGCTGGGCCGAGTTCCAGTTCGGCGCGGGACGCGACGCCTCGGACATGCTCATGCTCACGGTCGGCACGGGGCTGGGCGGCGCGATCATCGTCGACCGCAAGCTCGTGCGCGGTCGCTGGGGTGTGGCGGCCGAGGTCGGGCACATGCGCGTCGTGCCCGGCGGGCACTACTGCGGGTGCGGCCACGAGGGCTGCTGGGAGCAGTACGCGTCGGGCAGCGCGCTCGTGCGCGACGGCCAGGCCGCGCTCATCGCCCAGCCGGACCGGGCTGCCGCGCTGCTCGAGCTCGCGGGCGGCGACGCCTCCAAGCTCAACGGCCCCCAGATCACGCAGGCCGCGCAGGACGGCGACGAGCTCGCGATCGAGCTGCTCGCGACCCTCGGCCGGTGGATCGGCGAGGGTGCCGCTTCGGTGACGGCCCTGCTCGACCCCGAGCTGATCGTCATCGGCGGTGGCGTCGGCGCAGCCGGCGACCTGCTGCTCCAGCCCGTGCGCAAGGCGTTCGCCGACCAGCTCTCGGCTCGTGGGCACCGCCCCGAGGCGCAGATCGACCTCGCCCAGCAGGGCAACGAGGCCGGCATCGTCGGCGCCGCGGACCTCGCTCGCAGCTAGTCGCATCGCCTCTGTCACGGGAACGGCCCCCGACCTCTGCACGAGGTCGTGGGCCGTCCGGCTGCTCGGCACGCCCCGTCAGGGGAGATGGCCGGTCGGTCGTCCCGCCCGGGTGCGCAGCGCACCCGGGGTGCGCGACGTCGTCGGGCACGGGAGCGCACGACCCGGCGCCGCCCGGACCCTGCCGCGGTGCGTGCGGGAGGCGTCCGTCAGACGACGGCGCCCGGCCCCGCACGGTCGTCCTCACGGCGGTGGGGCATGCGCCACACGAGCACCGCGAGCCCGACCAGGAACAGGCCGCCCGCGACCTGGGCCACGATCGTCGGGAACGGGCGGAGCACGACCATCCCGACGAGCAGGAGGATCGGGATGCCGGCGACCAGGCCCCAGGCCATGGTGAGCAGCGGGTCGCGGCCCATGCCGATGTCCGGGTCCGGGGGGGTGAAGTGGCTCTCGGCCTCCTCGAGGTCCTCGACCTCGGGCGTGGTCGGCCAGTCCCGGGGGCCGGCCGGGCCCTGGACCCAGGGCGCGACCGGGAACGTCTCGTGCAGGTCGCGCGGGGCCGAGGGGCGCGCGTCGGGCCCGGACGGGCCGGGACCCGCCTCGGCGACGGCCGACTCCGCCGCGGCCGAGACGTCCGAGAGGTCCGCCACGATGTCGGCCCAGCGGGCCTCGACGTCGGGGAGGTCGTCCTTCGGCGTGGTCGGCTGGTCGTCGGTCGGCTCGATCGCGTCGTCCTTCCCGTCGTTCTCGTCCTGCGGTCCTGCATTCGGTGCGGCCATGGGGTTCACTCTAGAGTCGGAACCGCAGCCCGTGTTCGCGGGGTGCTCCAAGGAGGAACGTTGTTCTACTGGTTCATGAAGCAGGTGATGGTCGGCCCCCTGCTCCGGCTGCTGTACCGTCCGTGGACGCGCGGCGTCGACAACGTCCCCGACGAGGGCGGAGCGATCCTCGCGAGCAACCACCTCGCGGTCATCGACTCCTTCATCCTGCCCCTCGTGCTGAACCGCAAGGTCCAGTTCCTCGGGAAGTCCGACTACTTCACGGGCAAAGGCGTCAAAGGGCGTCTGACGGCCGGGTTCATGCGGGGCGTGGGCACCATCCCCGTCGACCGTGCGGGCGGCAAGGCCAGCGAGGCCGCGCTCAACACGGGCCTGCGGGTCCTGGGCGACGGCGAGCTGTTCGGCATCTACCCCGAGGGCACACGCAGCCCCGACGGGCGCCTGTACCGCGGCAAGACCGGCGTGGCCCGCCTCGCGCTCGAGTCCGGCGCGCCCGTCGTCCCGGTCGCGATGATCGGCACCAACATCGCCCAGCCCATCGGCAAGGTGATCCCCAAGCCCATGCGGATCGGGATCGTGATCGGCGAGCCGCTCGACTTCAGCCGCTACAAGGGCATGGAGAACGACCGCTTCATCCTGCGCGCCGTCGCGGACGAGATCATGTACGCGATCATGAGCCTGTCGGGCCAGGAGTACGTGGACATCTACGCCGCGACGGCCAAGGCGCGCCTCGCGGCCGGACCCGCCGCTACCACACCTCCCGCCTCGCCCGTAGCGCCGGGCGGCAGGCCGGTCCCGGACGTCCAGGTGCCGGAACCGCCGCAGGAGGACCCCGCGCCGTCAGTAGACTGAGGGAGCAGGCCGTCCCGCTGCCCCGGGGGATCCCCGGCGTCGATCGACGCAGGCACGGCGGCATCCTTCAACGAGAGGCTCCTTTGCTATGTCTGATCGTCGGCAGGTTCGTCGCGTCGCACTCCTGACGGCCGGTGGTTTCGCCCCGTGCCTGTCCTCCGCCGTGGGCGGTCTGATCGAGCGCTACACCGAGCTCGCCCCCGAGGTCGAGATCATCGCCTACCAGCACGGCTACCACGGCCTGCTGACCGGCAACAAGATCGTCGTCGACGAGGAGACCCGGAAGAACGCGGGCATCCTGCACCGCTTCGGCGGCTCGCCGATCGGCAACTCGCGCGTCAAGCTCACCAACGCGAAGGACTGCGTCAAGCGCGGCCTCGTCCAGGAGGGCCAGGACCCGCTGCAGGTCGCCGCGGAGCAGCTCAAGGCCGACGGCGTCGACGTCCTGCACACCATCGGTGGCGACGACACCAACACGACCGCGGCGGACCTCGCGGCCTACCTGCACGAGAACGACTACGAGCTCACGGTCGTGGGCCTGCCCAAGACGATCGACAACGACGTGATCCCGATCCGTCAGTCGCTCGGTGCGTGGACCGCCGCCGAGGAGGCCGCGGGCTTCGCGCGCAACATCATCGGCGAGCACCGCTCGGGCCCGCGCATGCTGATCGTGCACGAGGTCATGGGCCGTCACTGCGGCTGGCTGACCGCCGCCTCGGCCGCCGAGTACCGCAAGTGGCTCGACACGCAGGAGTGGGTCCCGGGCATCGGCCTGACCAAGGAGCGGTGGGACATCCACGCGGTGTTCGTCCCCGAGCTCGCGCTCGACATCGAGGCCGAGGCCGCGCGTCTGCGCACCGTCATGGACGAGGTCGGCAACGTCAACATCTTCCTGTCCGAGGGCGCGGGCATGAACGAGATCGTCGCGCAGCTCGAGGCGTCGGGCGAGACGGTCGAGCGCGACCCGTTCGGCCACGTCAAGCTCGACACCATCAACCCGGGTGCCTGGTTCGCCAAGCAGTTCGCGGAGAAGCTCGGCGCCGAGAAGACCATGGTCCAGAAGTCGGGCTACTACTCGCGCGCCGCGGCCGCGAACGCCGAGGACCTGCGCCTCATCAAGTCGATGACGGACCTCGCCGTGGACTGCGCGTTCAAGGGCGAGTCGGGCGTGATCGGCCACGACGAGGAGAACGGCGACCGCCTGCGCGCGATCGAGTTCCCGCGCATCGCGGGCGGCAAGGCGTTCGACGTCTCCCAGCCGTGGTTCGGCGACCTGCTGGGCGAGATCGGCCAGCCGCTCGTGCCCGCTGCTCCCACGGCGCACTGATCCGCTGATGGCGACCACGACCGGCGCGGAGATCACCCAGGGACTGGACGCGTTCCGTTCCCTCGTCGCGCAGCAGCAACCCACGTGGCCCGACGCCGCGGCCCTCGCGGACGTGTCCGCGCGGCTCGCGGCCTCCGCGCCGCTCGTGGTCCCCTCGGAGGCCGACACCCTGCGCTCGCGGCTCGCCGCCGCGGGCCGGGGTGAGTCCTTCCTCCTGCAGGGCGGTGACTGCGCCGAGACGTTCGCGGACGCCAACGCCCTGCGCATCCGCAACAAGGTCCGCACCATCCTGCAGATGGCCGTGATCCTGACGCACGGCGCGAGCATGCCCATCGTGAAGATGGGTCGGCTCGCGGGGCAGTACGCCAAGCCGCGCAGCTCGAACGACGAGACGCGCGAGGGGGTCACGCTGCCCGCGTACCGCGGCGACATGGTCAACGGGCACGCCTTCACGACCGAGGACCGCGTCCCGGACCCCGAGCGGCTCATGCAGGCCTACCGGATCTCGTCGGCGACCCTCAACGTGGTCCGGGCGTTCACGGGTGGCGGTTTCGCCGACCTGCGACAGGTGCACGAGTGGAACCGCGGCTTCATGCGCAACCCCGCATACGCGCGCTACGAGAGCACGGCCGCGGAGATCGACCGTGCGATCCGCTTCATGAAGGCGTGCGGGGTCGACTTCGACGCGCTGCGCACGGTCGAGTTCTTCGTGAGCCACGAGGCGCTCATCCTCGACTACGAGCGCTCGCTCACGCGCATCGACTCGCGCTCGGGCAACGCGTACGACACCTCGGGGCACTTCCTGTGGATCGGTGAGCGCACGCGCCAGCTCGACGGCGCGCACGTGGACTTCCTGTCGCGCGTGGCCAACCCGATCGGGGTCAAGCTCGGTCCCACCACGGCTCCCGACGACGCGCTGCGCCTGATCGACAAGCTCAACCCGGACGCGATCCCGGGCCGGCTGACGTTCATCACGCGCATGGGAGCGGGTCGGATCCGCGACGCGCTGCCCGCGCTCGTCGAGGCCGTGCGCGAGTCCGGCGCCCCCGTCACGTGGGTCACGGACCCCATGCACGGCAACACCATCACCTCGGACAGCGGGTACAAGACGCGCCGCCTCGAGGACGTCCTGGACGAGGTCCGCGGCTTCTTCGAGGTCCATCGCTCGCTCGGCACGGTGCCCGGCGGACTGCACGTCGAGCTCACGGGCGACGACGTGACCGAGGTGCTGGGCGGCAGCGAGGAGATCGACGACGCGGGGCTGGCCCTGCGTTACGAGACCCTCGTGGACCCGCGCCTGAACCACCAGCAGTCGCTCGAGATGGCGTTCCAGGTCGCGGAGATGCTCCAGGCGCGCTGAGCCGGCGTCCGCTCACGACCGGGCCCGAGGCCCGGGAAGACCCACGCAGCCCGACGGCGGCGCACCCGCAGGTGCGCCGCCGTCGGGCTGTCTCGTGCAGGGGGAGAGGGAGTGTGCGAGGTCGAGGGGCCCGGAGGGGGCCGCGAGGTAGAGGAGAACCGTCGAGGTAGAGGCGTGCAGCCCGCTACCTCGACGCGAGCCCTCTACCTCGCGAACGGCCAGGTGGCCGAGCCGGGGTCAGAAGACCGAGCAGGGTCCGGAGACCGAGCCGATCAGAAGACCGAGCACGTCAGAAGACGTTGACGACGACCGTCGACCCCTTGGGCGCGGTCTTCCCGGCCCCGCCCTCGGGTGACTGGGCGTAGACGATGTTGAGCGGGCTGATGCCCTGCGGGTGGCGCACCTCGACGACGAAGCCCGCGTCCTTGAGCATCTTCTCGGCCTCGGTGACGTTGCGCCCGTAGGTGTTGGGGATCTCGACGAGCGGTGGGCCGAGCGAGACGACGAGCGCGACCTTGTCACCGCGGTGACCCTCGCTCCCGTTCTCGGGGGTCTGGCTGATGACGAGCCCCGCGGCGACCGTCTCGGAGTAGTCGTCGGTCGAGCTCGGGTCGAGGCCGAGGTCGGTGAGGGCCTTGAGCGCGGCCTCCTTCTCGAGCCCCACGACCTGCGGGACCGTCACGGGGGCAGGCCCCTGGGAGACCGTCAGCTGGACGACGGTGCTGTGGGGCTGCGAGCTGCCCTCGGGCACCGAGACGGCGAGCACGTCGCCCGCGGGCATGTTGTCGCTGTAGTCCTCGACCGGGTCGCCGACCTCGAAGCCCGCGGCCTCGAGGGCAGCGGTCGCCGAGTCAGCCGTGGTCCCGACGAGCCCGGTCGGGACGTCGAGCATCTTGACCCCGAGCGAGACCAGCAGGTTCACCGCACCGTCCTTGCGGACCTTGCCGCCCGCGGGGGGATCGGTCGAGATCACCGTGCCGGCCGGGAAGCTGTCGTCGTAGGCCTCCTTGACCGTGCTGCGCAGGTCGACCGCCCGGAGCGTCGTCTCGGCCTCGGCCTGCGTCGCGCCCACCAGGTTCCCGGGGACGGCCGTGTAGGCGCCCGGGCCGCTGAGGAACCACCAGGACGCGCCGACAGCGGCCCCGGCGAGGAACAGGACGACCACGAACCACCACCAGCCGGCACGCCGACGGCGTGACCGGGGTGAGGGGGTGCCGTCGTCGGGGCCGTCGACCGCCAGGTCGCCGCGCGACATCGCGAGCGTGTGCTGCACGCCGTCGCCCTGGGCCGACGTCGTGACCAGGTGAGCGGTCGACGCGGGCCCGATGCCTGTGAGGACGGTCGTGGGGGTCGAGTCGGGCTGGGCGGGCGCGGGGGAACCGGCCTGCCTGTCCACGGCGGCGCGAGACGCGCCGGCCGTCGCGGCCCCCACCGCGGCGACCGAGGCCAGCACCGCCGTCGCGCCGGAGTCCGGGCTCTTTCGGTCCGTGCCTGCCGTGCCCACCGCGCCGGCCGTGCCGCTGCTCGCGGGGACCGATCGCCGGTCGAGGACGGCCGGGTCGAGCGCGGCCCGGGTCTGGCGCACCAGGGTCAGGGCCGCCCCGGCGTCGACGGGACGGTCGTCGGGCGTGCGCGCCGCGAGGGCGCAGACCAGCACGTCGAGCTCGGCGGGGAGCCACGGTTCGACGTCGGAGGGCGGCGGCACGTCGGAGTTGACGTGCTGGAAGGCGACCTGCAGCGGGGTCTCGCCCGTGTAGGGAAGGCGGCCCGTGAGCATCTCGTAGGCCATGACACCGACCGCGTACACGTCCGTCCGTGCGTCGCAGCGGCCCGACGTGATCAGCTCGGGGCCGAGGTAGGCGACCGTGCCGAGGATGGTGCTGGTCGCGGTCGACGCGGCCTCCGTCACAGCGCGCGCGAGACCGAAGTCCGCGACCTTGACGTGCCCCGACGAGTCGATCAGGACGTTCTCCGGCTTGACGTCGCGGTGGACCAGGCCCTTGCGGTGGGCCGCAGCCAGGGCGTCCAGGATCTCCTCGAGCAGCTCGAGGGTGCGGCCCACGGCCAGCGCGCGCTCGTCCTGCAGGACGTGGCGGAGCGTCGTGCCCGGTACGTACTCCATGGTCAGGTAGCTGGTCTCGCCGTCGATCCCCTGGTCGTAGACGGCGACCACGCCCGCGTGGGTCAGGCCCGCCGCGGCCCGCGCCTCGCGCCGGAAGCGCGAGACGAACTCCGCGCCGTCCGAGCCCTCGGCCAGGTGGGGGTGCATGACCTTGAGCGCGACCTCGCGGTCGAGTCGTCGGTCCAGCGCCAGGTACACCGTGGCCATGCCGCCACGGGCGATCTTGGACACGACCTCGTACCGCCCGTCGACCAGGCGGCCGACGAACGGATCAGTCGTCACAGTTGCCACGTGGGAAGTCTAGGCGTCCTGGGACGTGGAACCGGTGAGGCGCCGCATCGTGGTGGTGGGGGTCGTGCGGACGGATCGTGAGCGACGGGTGGGCGGGCGCCGTGCCCGGAGCCACGTACGCTGGTCCCGTGACTGATGTGACTGACCTCGAGCAGCTCGTTCCCGAGTGGCTGACCCTTCCCCAACTCGCCGAGGTGCTCGGCACGACCGTGACGCAGGCCCGCAGCATCGTCCAGGACCGGCGCGTCGTCGGCGTCAAGCGCGGCGAACGCACCTCGTTCCAGATCCCCGCCGCCTTCGTGGTCCCGGCGCACCGGGCCAACCCCGCCAACGTGGCGCCCGCCCCCGAGAACCCCGAGGACGGGCGCCACGTGGTGCTCATGTCCGTGCAGGGCACGGTCGCGGTCCTCACCGACTTCGGCTTCACCGACGCGGAGATCATCGCGTGGCTCTTCAGCCCGGACGAGGCGCTCGGGACGTCGCCCATGGAGGCGCTGCTCGCCGGCCGCAAGGCCGAGGTGCGCCGGGTCGCCCAGGCGCTGCTCTGACGTCCTGACCCCCGGCGGCGCTCGGCGGTGACGCGCACCGTCGAGCGGCGACCGTCGGACGTGCGCCGCCGGAGGCGCAGCACGGGCCGGGAACGGCCCGACGCCGACGCGCCGAGCCTCAGGCCGTGCGCTGCACCGCGGCGCGCGCGAGCTCGGCGACCACCTCGGCACCAGGCGCCGCGAGGTCGGCTGCGTCGAGCGCTGCGAAGGCCTGCTCGCTCAGCTCGTCGATGAGCCGCTCGACCGCCGCGACCGCGCCGGTCTCGACCAGCAGCCCACGCAGCGTGTCGACCGTGGCCAGGTCCAGCGCGGGGTCGCCCAGAGCACCCAGCAGCAGCTCGCGCTGGGCAGGCGTCGCGGTCCGCAGCGCCCGCGAGACCAGCACGGTCCGCTTGCCCTCGCGCAGGTCGTCCCCGGCGGGCTTGCCCGTCGTGGACGGGTCGCCGAACACTCCCAGCAGGTCGTCGCGGAGCTGGAACGCCTCGCCGATCGGCAGACCGTAGGTGGGCACCGCCGCGAGACGGTCGGGGGACGCGCCCGCGAGGGCCGCCCCCAGCGCGAGCGGGTGCTCGACCGAGTACCGGGCGGACTTCGAGCGGATCACCGCGCGGGCCCTGGCCTCGTCGGCGTCGAGGTCCTGGCCCCACGGCACGGCCTGCGCGAGCACGTCGAGGTACTGCCCGACCGTGACCTCGGTCTGCATGTCGTCGAACAGCGTCCGGGTCCGCAGCGCGACGTCCTCGGGGACCCCGACGAGCGCCCCACGGATCTCCGCCTGGCTCCCGATGAGGCACAGGTCGCCGAGCAGGATCGCGGCCGACGAGCCGTACTGGACGTCGCTGCCGGACCAGGCCGCGTCGCGGTGCCGGGCCGCGAACGCCCGGTGCGCGGCGGGGCGGCCGCGCCGGGTGTCGGAGTTGTCCATGACGTCGTCGTGGAAGAGCGCGGCCGCCTGGAAGAGCTCGAGCGCGGCGCCCGTCCGGACGGCGGCGCGCCGGCGCCCGTCGTCGACCTGGCCGCCGTGCGCGCGCCAGGACCAGTAGCAGAAGGCGGCTCGCAGACGCTTGCCGCCCGTGAGCAGGTCGGCGGTCGCCTGGGCGAGGGGGGCGGCGTCCTCGCCGATCGCGGCGAGCTGGGCGCGCTGGGCGTCGAGGAAGGCGCTGAGAGCCGCGTCGACGTCGGGGCGGAGGTTCTCGCGGTCGACGGGCAGGGAGGCGGGCGCAGGGGCGTCAGCAGGCATGACCGCAGCCTAGGTCACGCGGGAGGCGCGACCTGCCCGCTGACCGTCACGAGCCGGGCGTCCTCGGTGTCGAGGACGCCCACGAACAGGGTCTCGGTCGCGCCCTCGGGCGTCGCCCGGTTGAACGCGGCCTGGCCGCTCAGGCCGCCCGTCGAGGAGCCCTCGACCGCGGTGAAGCCCGCCGCGGCCATCGCCTGCGAGTAGAAGTCGAGGATCTCCTGGACCGAGGCGGTCGACGAGAGGTTGAGCGTGACCTGGCGCAGGGGCTGGCCCTCGACGTCGGCCGCGGAGCTCGCGAGGACCTGCGCCTCGGGCGGGACGGGGACGACGTCGGCCGGGAAGCCCTCGACGAGCGAGCCGGCGACGGAGCTCGCGTCGAACGAGGGCATGTCGGCAACGGGGGACAGGCCCTCGGGGGGCGGGGCGGAGGCATCGCCCGACGGCGTCGCGCCCGTGCCGCGGTCGGGTCCGGTCGGAGAGTCGGCGGGGGCCGAACAGCCCGCGAGCAGACCGAGCGCGAGGCAGGCCGCGGCGGCGGTCGCCCCCACGGTCCGGAGGCGATCGATCGAGTCAGATGGACGACGCACCCCCACACCGTAGTCATTGCGCGGTGCGTGGCTCGACCACAGCCCTGCCGGCCCGGTCCGATGTCCACAGCCGTGCCCGCCCTCTCCTCAGGACGCCGGTCGCGCGGTGGGATGAGCGACATGACGACCACGATCCGGGCCCGCGGGCCCCGCGAGCTTCTCGCCTACGTCCCCTTCCGGCTCGGGTACCGCCCCGCCGACAGCGCGGTCCTGATCAGCCTGCGCGCCCCGCGCGGCCGGGTGGGCCTGGTCGCCCGTACGGACCTGGCCGACCTCGCGGACCTCGAGCACGGCCCGCAGGTCGCCCGCACGCTCGTGTCCCACCTGTGCGCCGACGGTGCACGGCGCGCGGTGCTCGTCGTGTACACCGACGTGGACCTGCGCGTGGGCGGCGCCCCGGCGGCCCGTGAGCGTG
Source organism: Oerskovia enterophila (assembly GCF_001692445.1). Taxonomy (GTDB): domain Bacteria; phylum Actinomycetota; class Actinomycetes; order Actinomycetales; family Cellulomonadaceae; genus Oerskovia; species Oerskovia enterophila. The sequence goes on from NZ_MAQA01000007.1 coordinate 23,219, forward strand.
CGGCGGTCGAGCACTGCCGGGAGGCCGCCGAGGACTTCCTCGGCGACCTCGAGGTCTGGGTCGTGGGCCCGCGGGGGTACTCCTCGCTCGACTGCCTCGACGAGGCGTGCTGCCCCGCGGCAGGCAGGCCCCTCACCGACCTCGAGTCCACCCAGGTCGGCGCGCACATGGTCCTCGCGGGGGCTGCGGTCGCGCCCTCCCGGGCCCACTCCTTCGCGATCCCGGTCCTCGAGCCCGCGCTGCGCCGTCGGGCCGTCAGGGCCTCCGCGCGCTGGCGCGCCGACCGCGAGAAGGCGCTCGCGGTCGGCGGGGACGCCGCAGCCCGCTGGCGGGCCGGAGGGCTCGAGGCGTGGCGGTCCGCCGTCGCGGTCGCCGAACGGCGGGAGGGTGTGGGCGAGACGGCGCTTCCGCCCGCCCTCCTGGGACGCCTCGAGGCGGCGCTCGAGAGCATCCCGGTCCGGGACGCCGTCCTGCTCTCGTTCGCCGCGGGCACCGAGGACGTCGCGCGCCTCACCGCGACCGCCGTCCCGGGACCGCAGGTCGAGGCGGGGACCGCCTCGGCCATCGCGGCGATGGTCGACCCCGCGGTCGGGCTCCCGCCGGACCCGGACGTCGTGCGGAGCGCACGCACGGTCCTCGAGGCCGTCGTGGGAGCCGGCCGCACGGGGCGACAGGCGCCGGCGCTCACGCTCCTCGCCCTCCTCGCCTGGTGGGAGGGCGACGGCGGGCTCGCCGCGGACCGGCTCAGGAGGGCGCTCGACGCGGATCCCGCCTACCGGCTCGCGCTCCTCGTGAGGAGCGCGCTCGAGGCGGGGCTCGCGCCGGGTTGGGCCCGCGCCGAGGCAGGTGCCGCGAGGTGAGGATCCACGGGCGTTCCGGTACCGTCGCACCTGCCGGGGTGGTCCCGGTCCGCAGCCCGGGAGCAGCCCGTCCTGCGCGCGCCAGCAGGCATGCCTCAGGCATGACGGAGGATTCCCATGACAGTCGTTGTCGGCTACCTGTCCACCCCCGAGGGGCGCGAGGCGCTCGGCACGGCCGTCGACGAGGCGATCAGCCGTCGGAGCGAGCTCCTGGTCGTCGTGAGCGACAAGGACGGCCGGTCCCTCCCCGAGCAGGTCGAGGAGCGGCTCGCCGACATCGCCCGGATCACGGCGCCGCTCGACGAGGCAGGTATCCCTCACCAGGTCGTGACGGGCACGGGCGAGGTCGCCGAGGACCTGGTGGCGACCGCGGAGACCCATGGTGCCGGCCTGATCGTCATCGGTCTGCGGCGGCGGAGCCCGGTCGGCAAGCTCATCCTCGGGTCCAACGCCCAGCGCATCCTCCTGGACGCTCCCTGCCCGGTGCTCGCGGTCAAGCCCCACCGACCCTGACACGGCTCGCAGGACCCGTGAGGCGTCGCCCGGACGGCCGCGACGCGCGCGGGCAGGAGGGTGTGACCAGGACCATCGTCGGGGGGAATCTTCCGCGGCTCCGGTGCGTTGACCAGGGGACGACAGCAGCGGAGTGGACGTGTGCAGGCCCGTTGGCGGCAACTCACCCGCGTCGGAACACGCTTCACCGGCGTCCGACGACGGTTCGGCCGGTACAATATAGGTGTCCGCACATGATCCGAGAGTCCTCCGATCTCCCGGGCACGCCCCTCCAGTGATTGCCGAAAGGTCGGTTTGTGGCGCCCTCTTCCCAGAACCCCGCTCTCCCGCACGAGTTCGAACACCCCGCGTTGCAGGAACTGCTGCGCAAGGGCAGTGAGAACGGCCGGGTCGACGCCGAGAGCTTCCGCAACGCCTGCGAGAGCGCGACGATCGGCGACCCCAAGCGTCTGAAGGCCGTGCTGCGTGCACTGGCCGGTGCCGGTGTCGAGGTCGAGATCCCCGTCGCGACCAAGGTTGCCGCTGCCACCTCCTCGCGCTCCACCACGACGTCGCGGGCCGTCAAGCCCGCCACCAAGAAGGCCGCGACCCCGCGGGCAGGTGCCGTCACGACGACGCGCACCGCTGCGGCCACCGCAGCCGCCGCGGCTGAGTCCACGGACGCCGCGACCGACGAGGCCGCAGCGCCTGCCGCCAAGGCCCCCGCGGCGCGCAAGCGTGCCACGACGGCCAAGACGGCTGCACCCAAGGCCGCGGCCACGACGCGCCGCAAGCGCGGCGCCAAGGACGACGAGGACTCCGACGAGGTCGTGGTCGAGGACCTCGTCGAGACCGACGACGACGCGGAGACCCCCGCGACCGCCGCCAAGCCCGCCGAGGAGGCCGACGAGTCGCGTGGCTTCGTCTACTCCGACGCGGACGACGACGACGCCCCTGCCCAGCAGGTCGTGACCGCGGGCGCCACGGCGGACCCGGTCAAGGACTACCTCAAGCAGATCGGCAAGGTCGCGCTGCTGAACGCCGAGCAGGAGGTCGAGCTCGCCAAGCGCATCGAGGCCGGACTGTTCGCCGAGGAGCGCCTGAGCTCGGGCGACACGTTCGAGCCCAAGCTGCGCCGTGAGCTCGAGTGGATCTCGGGCGACGGTCGTCGCGCCAAGAACCACCTGCTCGAGGCCAACCTGCGTCTGGTCGTCTCGCTCGCCAAGCGCTACACGGGCCGCGGCATGCTCTTCCTGGACCTGATCCAGGAGGGCAACCTCGGTCTGATCCGTGCGGTCGAGAAGTTCGACTACACCAAGGGCTACAAGTTCTCGACGTACGCGACGTGGTGGATCCGTCAGGCCATCACGCGAGCCATGGCCGACCAGGCCCGCACCATCCGTATCCCGGTGCACATGGTCGAGGTCATCAACAAGCTGGCCCGCGTGCAGCGCCAGATGCTTCAGGACCTGGGCCGCGAGCCCACCCCGGAGGAGCTCGCCAAGGAGCTCGACATGACCCCCGAGAAGGTCGTCGAGGTCCAGAAGTACGGCCGCGAGCCCATCTCGCTGCACACGCCGCTCGGCGAGGACGGCGACAGCGAGTTCGGTGACCTCATCGAGGACTCCGAGGCCGTCGTCCCCGCGGACGCCGTGAGCTTCACGCTGCTCCAGGAGCAGCTGCACCAGGTCCTCGACACGCTCTCCGAGCGTGAGGCCGGCGTGGTCTCCATGCGCTTCGGCCTGAGCGACGGGCAGCCCAAGACGCTCGACGAGATCGGCAAGGTCTACGGCGTGACGCGCGAGCGCATCCGTCAGATCGAGTCCAAGACCATGTCGAAGCTGCGTCACCCGAGCCGCTCGCAGGTCCTGCGCGACTACCTGGACTGACCGGTTCCACCAGCAGCGCCGAGAGGCCCGCACCCCGCGAGGGGTGCGGGCCTCTCGTACGTCCGGGGTCGTGCGCCCTGCCCGCGCCGGCCCGGCCCGGCCCGGGCGAGACGGGGTACGGGGGGCGCGTGGCGCCGTCGGGCACGGGGGAGCGTCGCGTGCTGGCGAGGGCCTGCGCGAGGCGCGCCGCGCCGTCGGGAGCGGCACGGGCGCTGCTCCTGCGGCCCGACGGCGGGGGCTCCGTCCGGCACGCACGTCGCCCGGGCGCCGTGGTCCGGACAGAAAGAACCCCGGCCGGTGATGATCACCGGTCGGGGTTCAGGGTGTCCTGTGCGCGTCGAGCGCACGCGGGGGTCTCAGCGAGCGCCGTGCTCCGCGAGCAGGCGGTCGGTCTCGTCCTGGACGTGCGTCGCGATGTCTGCGTAGGCGGCAGCGTGCGCGCGGGCGTGGTGGGCGCAGAAGAGCAGCTCCCCACTCGGCATGGTCACGCGCACGTACGCCTGGGCGCCGCAACGGTCGCAACGGTCGGCCACGGTCAGCGGTTCAGTCGTCGTAGCAGTCACGTGACCATGTAATCATCCCGGGACCCTTTCCTCGTACCGAAATGGCCCGGGTTCGCTACCCGCGTAGCCGCGGCTTCTCGGGAATACGGAGGCCGTGGGAACCGAGTGCGACGCGTCACGGCCCGGCGGCGAGGACCTGTGGGTGGCAGCGTCTAGGCTTTCCCTTCGTGACGACCACCTCTGAGTCCAGCTACACCGCACGGCACCTCTCCGTCCTCGAAGGACTCGAGGCCGTCCGCAAGCGACCCGGCATGTACATCGGGTCCACCGACTCGCGCGGTCTCATGCACTGCCTGTGGGAGATCATCGACAACTCGGTCGACGAGGCACTCGCGGGCAACTGCGACGCGATCGAGGTCGTGCTGCACGCCGACACCTCGGTGACGGTCAAGGACAACGGGCGCGGCATCCCCGTGGACATCGAGCCCAAGACGGGCCTCAGCGGCGTCGAGGTCGTCTTCACCAAGCTGCACGCGGGCGGCAAGTTCGGCGGCGGCTCGTACACGGCCTCGGGCGGCCTGCACGGTGTGGGTGCCTCGGTCGTCAACGCGTTGTCCTCGCGCCTCGACGTCGAGGTGGACCGCAGCTCCAAGACCTACCGCATGACGTTCCACCGCGGCGAGCCCGGGGTGTTCGCGGACCCCGCGTCCGGACCGGACCCGGACGCAGCCTTCACACCGTTCGTCGAGCGCTCCGAGCTGGCCGTCGTGGGCAAGGCGCCCCGCGGGAAGACCGGGACGCGCGTGCGCTACTGGGCGGACCGCCAGGTGTTCCCCAAGACCGCGGTCTTCTCCTACGACGAGCTCGTGACGCGCGCGCGGCAGACGACCTTCCTCGTGCCCGGCCTCAAGATCACGCTGCGCGACGAGCGCGGGCTGCCGGGCACGCCCGGCGCCGACGGCCCGGTCGAGGAGAGCTTCCAGCACTCGGGCGGCACGATCGACTTCGTCGACTTCCTCGCCCCGGACCCCGCGGTGACCGCGACGTGGCACCTGACGGGTTCCGGCACGTTCAAGGAGACCGTCCCGGTCCTCGACGAGCGAGGTCACCTGACCCCGCAGGAAGTCACGCGCGACTGCGAGGTCGACGTGGCGCTGCGCTGGGGCACGGGCTACGACACCGAGCTGCGGACCTTCGTCAACATCATCTCGACGCCCAAGGGCGGCTCGCACCTCGCGGGCTTCGAGGCCGGGCTGCTCAAGATCCTGCGCAAGGGCGTCGAGACCAACGCCCGCCGGCTCAAGGTGTCCACCAAGGACGCCTCGGAGCGCATCGAGAAGGACGACGTCCTCGCGGGCCTCACGGCCGTGCTCACGGTCCGGCTCGCCGAGCCGCAGTTCGAGGGGCAGACCAAGGAGGTCCTCGGGACGGCCCCCGTCAGGGCGATCGTGGCGCGCGTCGTCGAGCAGCAGCTCGGCGCCATGCTGACCTCGACCAAGCGCGACGAGAAGACGCAGGCCTCCCTGCTCCTCGACAAGGTCGTCGCCGAGATGCGCGCCCGCATCACCGCGCGCAAGCAGAAGGAGATCTCGCGCCGCAAGAACGCGCTCGAGACCTCGTCGCTGCCGTCCAAGCTCGCGGACTGCCGCAGCGACGACGTCGAGCGCAGCGAGCTCTTCATCGTCGAGGGGGACTCGGCCCTCGGGACGGCCAAGCTCGCCCGCAGCTCCGACTTCCAGGCGCTCCTGCCCATCCGCGGGAAGATCCTCAACGTCCAGAAGGCCTCGGTCACGGACATGCTCCGGAACGCGGAGTGCGCCGCGATCATCCAGGTCATCGGTGCCGGCTCGGGACGCTCGTTCGACCTCGAGGGCGCGCGCTACGGCAAGGTCGTGCTCATGACGGACGCGGACGTGGACGGCGCGCACATCCGCACGCTCCTGCTCACGCTCTTCTTCCGGTACATGCGCCCCCTCGTGGACGCGGGCCGGGTCTACGCGGCCGTGCCGCCGCTGCACCGCGTCGAGGTCATCGGCGCGGGCTCGCGCAAGAACGAGTACATCTACACGTATTCCGAGGCCGAGCTGCGCGACGTGCTCAAGAAGCTCGACCGGTCCGGCAAGCGCTACAAGGAGGACATCCAGCGCTACAAGGGACTCGGGGAGATGGACGCCGACCAGCTCGCGGAGACCACCATGGACCCGCGCCACCGCACGTTGCGCCGCGTCACCGCGGAGCACGCCGAGTCCGCCGAGCGCGTGTTCGAGCTGCTCATGGGATCGGACGTCGCGCCGCGCAAGGACTTCATCATCGCGGGGGCTGCAGGGTTGGACAGGGCGCGCATCGACGCCTGACGTCCCGTCTGCTGGGCGCTCGCCCCGCAGCGGGGCGCGCGTTCGTAGACTGCCAGGTGTGAACCCCCAGACTCTTCGTGCCACCCCGGCGCGCTCGCTGACCGCCCTGACGTCCCTCCTGCTCGCGGTCGGCCTCCTGGCCGGATGTGCCCAGGGCGAGGACACGCCCGCGGCCGACACCACGGCCTCCTCGACGGTCGCCGCCGACGACGACGCGTCCGAGTCGGCGGACGACGCGACGAGCGACGACGCCACTGACGGCTCGGCGGACGACGTCGAGCTCACCTACGAGGGCGTCGCCGGGAAGACCGCGCTCGAGCTGCTCGTCGCTGCCGACCCCACCGCCGTGGTGCAGGGCGAGGGCGAGAACGCGTTCGTCACGGGGATCGACGGGCGCGAGGCGCAGGACTCCGCCAAGGAGTTCTGGGCCCTGTACGTGAACGGTGAGATGGCCCAGGTCGGGGCCGGGTCGCTCGTGACGGAGACGGGAGACGAGATCACGTGGAAGCTCGAGACCTACTGACCCGCTGGTGGCGCCCCGCGATCGCGGTGGCGTTCGTCGCGCTCGCGATCGTGTTCCGGCTCGTGCGCGAGGAGATCGGCGCCCCGCCGAACCTCGAGCTCGTGACCTCGGCGGCGTTCGTCGCCGCGGTCCTCGTCCGGCACCGCCTGGCGTTCCTGGCGCCGCTGGTCGTCGCGGTGGTCTCGGACCTCACGCTGGGCAACACGTCGATCGCGCTGTTCACGTGGAGCGCCTGGCTCGTCGTGGGCCTCGCAGCTCTCCTGACGCGCAGCACGTCGGGGTGGGGGCGCGTGGGCGCAGCCGCCGGGCTGGGCGTCGGCGGGTCGCTGTGGTTCTTCTTCTGGACCAACTTCGGCGTCTGGTTCCAGGGTCGCGGGGTCTGGTACCCCGCGGGGCTCGACGGGCTCGTGGCGAGCTACGTCGCCGGGTTGCCGTTCCTGCGGACCATGCTGGTCGGGAACCTCGTGCTCCTGCCGGTCGTGGCCGCGGGCACGCTGCTCGTGGAGCGGCTCGAGCGGTCGCGGGGACTCGTGGCGGTGCCGCAGGCGGCGTGAGGTCGCTTCGTCTTTCGCTGAGGTAGAACGTCCTGCGTGAGGTAGAACCCGGTGGGTACTACCTCACGCAGGACGTTCTACCTCAGCGGTTTCTGGGGCCTGGACCCTGCTCACCCGAGCTGCTCGGCCAGGGCCACGATGATCCCTTCCGGCCCGCGGAGGTAGCAGAGCCGATAGGCGTCCTCGTACCGGACGATCTCGCCCACGAGCGTGGCACCGAGCGCGCCGAGCCGTTCGACCGTGTCGTCGATGTCGTCGACAGCGAACATCACGCGGTGCAGGCCCAGGGTGTTCGACGGCGCGGTGCCCAGGCCGATGTCGACGGCGTCGGGCGAGTGGTAGGTGGACAGCTCGAGCCGGCCGGAGCCGCCCGGCACGCGCATCATCGCGATCTCGGACCGCATCCCGTCGAGCCCGACTACGCTCCCGGCCCAGGCCCCCTCGATGGGCGACCTGCCCTCGAGCTCCATCCCGAGCTCGACGAAGAACGCGACCGCCGCGTCGAGGTCGGCGACGACGATGCCGATGTTGTCCAGCCGCTGGATCGCCACGGTTGCTCCTGCCTCAGTCGGTCTGGTCTGCAGCACTGACGCCGCGGTCGGCGGCGGCCATGTCGCCCGTCGCGGGGGTGCCGTCGGCAAGACCGTAACGCAGCAGGACCGTGCCCGCAGGGCTGGCCGCAGGCGGCTCGAGCAGCGCCAGGTTGGTGGGGACGGCGCCGCCGTCGAACACCGACTTCCCGACGCCGAGGACGATCGGGTGCACCCACAGGTCGAGGCGGTCGAACAGCTTCTCGCGCAGCAGCGTCTGCACCAGGCCCAGGCTGCCGACGACCTTGACGTGCTCGTGCCGGTCGCGGACCTCGCGCACCGCGGCGGCGAGGTCGGGGCCGAGCTGCGCAGACCCGGCCCAGGAGAGGTCGGGCTTGCCGCGCGACGCGACGTACTTGGGGATGCGGTTGAAGAGCGCGGCGAAGTCGTCGTCCGGACCGCCCTCCTGGTGGGGCCAGAAGGCGGCGAAGATGTCGTAGGTGCGGCGCCCGAGCAGGAGGGCGTCGGTGCCCTCGTAGGCGGCCGCGACCTGCTCCCCGGCGACGTCGTCCAGCAGGGGAGCCTGCCAGCCGCCGAACGGGAACCCGATCGGGTCCTCGTCGGGCCCGCCGGGCGCCTGCCCGACGAGGTCCAGGGTCGTGAAGAGCTCGATCTCGATCGATCCCATGATGTGCTCCGGTGGATAGGCGGCAGGGTCATGGGGGTAGACCGGGTGGCGGGGGAGAAGTCATCGGGCGCTGGCGAGGACGTGCCTGAGCTGGGCGCCGTGGGAGCGCCGTTCGTGGGGTCGCCACGATGGTGGCACACCTGCCGTGATGGGCGACGCACCCGGAGCTGCGGCAACGTTCGCTCTGAACAACGACAAGCCCCGCCCTCCCGAAGGAGGGCGGGGCTTCGTCGTGCTCGGGTCAGGTGTGCGCGGGCCGGGACCCGCCGAGCCTGGCGTCGGGTGACGGCCCCTCCGCTCGACCACGCCGGGCGCCGTCGAGGTGCGGGTACGCAGAACCACGACCGGTCTCTGGACCCCCGTCACCCAGCCTGGACGTGTGGCGCACGATCCGCCCCCCGATCGGAGGCGGACAGCGTCGTGATGGCGTGCGCGCCGTCGGGCGTGACCGGGGCGTAGGACGGCGGCCGTGCGGAGCCGAGGGCGAGGCGGGTGAGCCAGTCGGGGATGTGGGGCTCGGCCCAGCGCCAGGCGATGTACCAGGCGCCGACGCCCAGGGCTGTGACGGCGGTGAGTGCGAGGTCGGACGTGAGGAGATCGGTGACCTCGGTGGGCAGGACCGCGACCGTGAGGAGCCAGGCGACGGCCGAGCCCCACAGGACGGGCACGACGGTGCGCAGGCAGGAGACGGCACGATCGGAGATCGGGGACGGGCTGGTCATCGGTTCACGCTCCTGAGGGGAACGCGGTGGTGATCGCGGCGAACTGCGCGGCGGAGACGCCCAGCGAGGGCAGCGTCTGGGTGAGGTTGACGTACTGGTCCCATCCGACGACGGGCGCGGACCGCCCGCCGGAGACGATGATCGCGGCGTTGTTCGACTTGTTCAGGATCACAATCATGTCGTCCTCCAGGACGTTGGGCATCGGGGCGGGTGCGGGAAGGGTGGGGATGATCGCCTGGGCGCGGGCGAAGATGGCGGGGATCTGGCCGATCTTGGTGTCCCCGGGGCAGAGCTTGCCGCGGGAGCGGGAGTAGTACATTCCGCCGCCGCGCTGCTCGCGCCCGGCGAGGATGGAGGGCAGGGCGGGGAAGTCCCCGTCGATGCCCAGCCGGTGCCAGGACAGGCCCCTGGAGGGCTCGCCCAGCGCAGAGCTGGTCGCGAGCTTGACCTGGATGCGGTGCTGGACGGCGCACCAGGCGTAGAGCTGGGCCAGGCGCTCGGCTTGGGCGGGCGTCCAGGGTTCGGTGTTCGGGTTGGTGACTCCTCCTTGCGTCTCGATGCTGATGGTCGCGTCGTTGCCTTCGAGGTCGGCGAACGCGTTGTCGTCGGTGTTGACGTACTGCTCGAACGTGCCGTCGCGGCGGACGTAGAAGTGTGAGTCGACCTGCCCGCTGACGTTGAAGAACCCGAACAGCGAGGCGGCTTCGGAGACGGCGACGTGCAGGTTGACGCGGTTGTGGGCGCCGAGTGGGCTGCGCCCCTTGTCGGCAGTGATGGGACGCTTGATGGCGTCCGGATGCCAGGGCATATGAACCTCCTGTGGGTATGACGAAGGCCCCGACGCAGGTCGCGTGCGGGGCCTGGGGTGGGTGGGTCAGTCGGTGGTGGCGAGGTGGTCGTCGAGGCGCTTGGACAGGACGGCGTGCTCGCGACGCTGCTCGGCGTCGCGGCCTTCCATGCGTTCGTCGAGTCGGGCCAGGGCGTCGGTCTGCTGCCGTTGGGTGTGGCGGATGCCGCCGATCTCCCCGTCGTGGCGCTTCTGCCCGGCCTCGAGGCGGTCGAGGCCGGCGGACAGGTCTCCGCGCATGGCAGTGAGCTCGTCGCGCAGGTTCGGGTACTCCGCGTCGGCGTGCTCGTTGGCGGTCTGCTCGCGGGCCTCGCGGGCGTCGCGCCCTATCCGGTCGAGCTTGATCTTGCCGAGGGCCGCGATCAGGATCAGGCCCGCCGTCGCGATGAGCTGGATGACGACGGCCTCGCTCACCGTGCGGTCCAGGCGAGCGCGACGCGCAGCCCGTTGCCGGCCCAGGTCAGGGGCCGCGCCTGCGACGGGACGAAGGGCGAGGTCTGTGCGGCGCGGTCCGCCAGGAGCTGCGCGCGTTCGGTGACCTCCGCGACCGGCACGAAGTCGTTGTTCGAGGCGGTGAGGTCGTTGACGACCTGGCGGCGGGGGCCTTCCCCGGGCACGGGGACGACGTGCTGACGTGGGCTGGTCGCCATCGGTGACCACCTCCTCAGGGTCGGCTCGGGGGTCGGGTCGGGGGTCGGCTCAGCCTGCGGGCCCTGTCGGCCTCGGCCCGGCATGCGTCGCAGGTCGTGCGGCCTGGCGGCGTGACGTCGGGACAGCGAGAGCAGGGGGGGACCAGCGGCGGGGCCACCCCACCCACCTCCTGTCACGTGGTGCGCCCGACCGGGCGTGGTCACCGGAGGGCGGGGAAGTGTGGGCCCGACCCAGCGACCTGTGCTGGGATGGGTCGGGCCGTGCTGTGCAGGCGAGTACCGGGCATGAGAAAGGCCCCGCGGCGAACCTCGGGGCCTTGTCTGCTGATGGGTAAAATCCACCTAAGCACAGACTAGGTGGACGGAACGTCGCTCGCAAGACGGTGAGATGTCACGGCTCCGCGACAACGCGCTGTGGCATGGTGCCATGACGTCGCGGCCTCCATACCTCGTCGTAGTCCGGGTGATCGGCAGAGACCGAGGCGAGCGTCCGGAGGATCAGTGATCACTCCGCCAGCACGCGCGTGCCCGAGATGCAGACGGGCCCGGTGCCGTAGAGCGTGACGCGGCCGATCCAGACCTGACTTGTGTCGGCGCACAGGCGCGCGGCTTCCTCGTCTTCGGCGATACGTACCAGGAGGACCTCGGTGAACCTCACGGGGCGATCTCCACGGGTGTCGTGAGCGGCAGGTTCGTGGTGGTCCAGGTGCCGACGGCGAGCGTCATGCCGCCACCTGCTTGCGCCTGGGGCGCTCGGCGAGGTCGAGCGCGTCGGCGAGCCGGTACAGCCCGTCGACGACTTCCTCGAGCTTCTCGCGCTGCACCCACTTGAAGACGGTGCCGGGCTTGACCTCGTGCCCGACGATCTTGAGTGCGCGCACGATCTCGGCGGGCGTCATGAGCCGGTCCTCGAGCGCGTCACGGACGTAGGCCTGCTGCTCGTCGTGCGTGAACTCGGTTCCGCATTCCCGGCAGGTACCGCCGTCGCGGCCCTCGCGCAGGTAGAGCTCGCCGCGGCATCCGGCACCGTCAGTCCCACGCGCCCGGCAGGGCCCGAGGTAGGTCGGCGGCGCGGGCTGCTCGAGCATCTTGTGGACCCGTTCACGGAAGTCGTGGGCCTCGTCGCAGAAGTCGAGGGCTTCGCGCTCGTCCTGCGTGAAGTGTCCGTACCGTTCGGCGACCTGTCCGAGCAGTGCGGGCATGGTCGACGTCGTGATGGGGGCGCGCCGGTCGGGGCAGTTCCACCAGCTCGGTGCGGCCGGGACGGGCTGGCCTGCCCTGGTGGCTTCGGCGGCCGCGGCGAGCCAGGCCTTCACGCACTGTCCGTCGCAGCCGTGCTCGGGCGGGACCTCGTCGAGCAGGACCGCGGCGTAGATCCTCGCCTGGTCCTCGATCTCACGCATGAGGTCCGAGACCGCGACGTCGATGGGGAGCGGGGCCTCGGTCGCCACGGACGGCATCCCGGTCAGCGCGTTGCCACCGCCACCATGGAGCCGCGCCTGCAAGCGGGGCCAACGTTCGACGATCCACAGGAGATCGGTTCGTGCATCCAGGGCTGTCCGTGCGTCCATGCCGGCTCGCCTTCCGGTTGGGCGGTCGATCGTACGGACCTGGCGCGCGACCTTCAAGACCAGATGAGGTGAGATCCGGGGGATCTGGTCGCAGGACTTGAGTCTTGCCCTGGAACCTCGACGTGCGGGCCGCGAGGTCAGGGTTACGGGACCAACTTGGACCGGTGTTGGATCAGACGGGCGCGTTGGAGCTGAGACGCGAACATCCGACCCTTGGATGGGTGATGCAGGTCACCTCGCTCCAGAATGCACCATTCGGTTGCCCCGAGCATGCTCCTCGTGGGTCGCCTATAGGGGGCAACCGCGCATGAGAAGGAGCATCTTGTGAGACGAACGATCGCGCGCACGGTGACCGCTACCACGGTCACGTTCGCGCTCTTGGCCGTGGGGCTTCCCACGGCATCCGCCGCCCGAGACTCGACCGATTCCACCGCTCGGCTCGTCGCAGAGGCCGCGCCGGGGCCGGCGGAAGTACTGGCAGGACAGACAGCCGGCGAGGCACTGAACATCGACGGAGCGTTGACCGCAACCATCCCGTTGGACGCGACCTCGCCGATCACCATCGCCCCGATCGAGAGCGACGAAACCCATCCGGCCAACTCGGCACCGACGAGCCTCGCGGTATCCCTCCCAGAAGGCCTTGGACTCACCGACGGCGAGGTGGCAGCGGATGGATCCGTCGTCTACCGCTCAGAAGCAGGCAGCACTGACGTTGCCGTGCAGGCGCTGGACACTGGCGAGCTCCGTGTCGCGACGATCCTGAACGACAAGAACGCTCCAACCAACTATGAGTATGCGTTGCCGGACGGTGTCGACGCGCGGGTACTCGAGGACGGTTCTGTCCTCCTTGGCCGCGATGGGTACGCCGTTGGGTCTGTTGCTGCTCCTTGGGCGACGGACGCCAATGGCGAAGCGGTCCCCACGCACTACGCCATCGCCAACGGCTCGTTGCTCCAGACCATCTCCACGACGCCCGATACGGTATTCCCCGTGGTCGCGGACCCGGCCTGGAAGTGGTGGGGCGCCCAGTACACGTTTACCGCTCGCCAGGCTAACGCCCTTCTGGTTGCAGTCGGCGGCGGTGGCAGTGTCGCCGGGGTTGTGGCCGCTTTGGCTGGAGCTGGGATCGTCACGGCGCCCGTGGCGGCGGCGGCAGGTTTTGTGGCGGCGGTCATGGCCCTTGGATCGGTGGCGATCGGGTACTGCGCGTCGCCGGGCAAGGGCCTCTACCTGAACTTCTTCTACACTGGCATCGTCACGTGTACTCAGCGACGATGAGACAGGAGTCCTGATGCTGGCGAACCACCCGGTTGCTCGTCGCATTGTCGTGATTGGTGCGCTCGCCGTTCCGATCTCCGCGATGCTCGCGTTCCTGATTGTGCAACCTGAGATCAGCAGTGTGACGCTCGCTGCGTACGCTTTCGGCTTCATTCTCTTCACGCTTGGCATGGCGCTTCTCTTCTCGAATCTGCGCAAGGATCGAGTCGCGAAGCGGAAGTAGACTCCGCACAGTTCGAGGGGCCCCAGGTGTTTCGTCACCTGTGGCCCCTCGGGTTTTCGTCACGGAGCCAGGTGGCGGCATGTGCAGCAGGGGCGCCGGCTCAACCTTGAGTGAGCCAGGGTCCGGTGTACGTGACGATGGTGCGCGAGACTTGGTCGTTGTCCGCGTAGGACTCCCTGACCTGGTCCGTCGTAGGTGTCCATCCGTCAGCCACGGGTTGCTCCTCTCAGGAGGCGGGTCGCGGTGCGGGCGAGCGCGTGTTGATCGGCCGGGGCAGGCGGACATGCCATCCGGCCCGGCGAGGAAGCGCACCATCCGCCAGGGACGCCGTCGAGGACGGAGCCGGACGGAGCCCACTGGATCGCCTGCGGGGCGTCTGTCTCGGGTGCCGGGTGAGCGGCGAGCAGGTCGTTGCGAATGTCCCGAGCCCCCCAGTGCTCGCCCAGCGCCTCGCAGCGGTCCGCGAGCGTGGGGAGGTCGGTGCGCAGATCGTTGAGGTCCGGCTCGGTCGGGGGCTTCTGTGACGTCGGGGCAGTCACGGGGTCTCCTCGAGGATGTCAACGATGCGCTGGAGCTGGTCGAGGGTCAGGCTGCGGGGCAGGTCACGGACCATGTGGCGGCACTTCCAGGCGCGAGCGCGCAGTTCGGTCCGCTGCTCGAGCTCGGCCTGTTCGTCCAAGGTCCGGCCGGCGCCGGAGTAGCCGGAGTTCAGGACGCCGGTGTCGATGCGGTGCGCGTTGCCGTTGGCCTGCACGAGGACGCGCCCGACCTTTGCGACCGTCGCCGTGCGGGTCTTGCCGCAGGCCGTGACCACGACCTCCTGACCGACGTGGAGCTTCTTCTGGTTGGTCGGGGCGGTCACGAGGTCTCCTCGGGCGCGTCGGCGGACGGCACGAGGCGCACGGGGTTGGCGATGCTGATGGTGAACGAGGTGACGGTGGCGCCGTCGGTGGTCTGCCAGACATCGCGGCCGTGGGTCTGAGCGTTGCCGACCTTGAGCGCGAGGACGGTGCGGTTGTGGGCGGCGGTGCAGTGGAGTGCGGTGCCGACGGGCAGGTCCTCGACCCACTCGGTCGACACGGACTGGACGATGGTCACGGGTGCTCCTTGATCGGGAGTCCGGCGGCTTGCCGGACGAGGTTGGCGCCGCCGGTGTAGGTGGCAGGGATCGGCGCGGGAACCGGGGTGGGGGAGTGGTCGTCGGCTGCGAGCTCGTCCGCCCTGCAGGCACCGCACCGGCCCTTGGGGAAGGACCTGTGGGCGTCGCCGGGGACGTCGCACCGTTCGAACCTGGTGTCACCGGCCCCGACGTCACGTCCCCGGGCCCAGTGCTCACCGGTGAGGGCAATGACAGCCGGGGTGCGGTTCGTCGGGGTCTCGGCGGCGTACAGGGCGGCGTGAGCGACCCGGAACGCGTCGCCTCGGTCCTTGGCCGCGTAGATGGCCTTGAGGATGCCCGGGACGTCCCAGTCGGGTCGCAGGTGCGTGACGAGCGCAGCGAGTACGCGTGCCGGGTCTTGGGTGATGGATCTCGTCATCATGCGCTCGCTTTCTGGTCGGCCTGGTGAGGTACAGGGAGAGGTGATGATGAAGGGGAAAGGGGTAGGGGAAAGGGAGTTGCCTTGGGGTTCGGCGAAGGGTTCCCGGAAGGGCTCGGGTAGGCCTTCGCCATGAGGTTCTGGAACCCTTCGGGGTCGGCTTCCCCGTACCCCTTCCAGCCCTTGGCGTCGGGCTGCTCGAGCAGGAGTCGAACGAGCTCGCTGCTCACTGCCTCTCGCAGGCGGTCTGAGTGGACCTTGCGCAGCGCTGTGACCAGCGCCTTCGTCACGTTTGGCTGCTTGAGCACGCCGTCGTGTCGGACGTAGGACCGGACGAGCAGCTCGGCGGTGCGGGTGTCACGGATGACGAACTTCCCCTGCTCCAGCCCGCTGATCGCGGAGGTGAACTTCCGCTCCGTCATGTCGGAGCTGAGGTCGAGGTACCTCGCTGGGATGTACGGGACAACGCCGCAGTAGCTCAGGTCCTGACTCGAGATGAGGGCCGCGTACACGAGCTGCTGAACAGAAGTGAGGGCCTTCCAGGCAGGATCGCCCCAGATCGCGACGAGGATCCGTGCATGGTCACGCGCCACGGTGACCCTCCTCGGGTGGTGGTGGTGGTGGTGGCGTGGCGTCCCACGCGTAGTGGTCGAGCGTGGAGTCGATGTGCGGGCCGCCGTGCCCGGGGTCGAGCAGGCCGACGGCGACCTCGGGGGCCGGCGGGTACTCGTCGAACGACACGACGCCGCCCGTCCGGTCGATCGTGCCGCACGGGACCGGGCGGCCGTTCACGCGGCACCGTCCTTCTCGGCCTTGAGCGCCTCGGCCCAGATGTCTCGGACGGCGGGCGTCGTCGGGCGGTGGCCGTGGAGCATCTGGTGGCGGAGTCGGCCGGCGGGGTCCGCGGTGAACGTGGCCCCGCATCGGCAGGTGTGGGTGGTCATGCTGCTCTCGCTTCTCGGCACCGGGTCTCGGCGCCGTCGGGTTCGGTCTGCAGGGCGTCGCGACGGGCGGCCTGCAGGGTGGGGGTGTCGCCGTGCCGGCGCTCGTAGATCGGCTTGAGGCGATGGGCCGCGGCGCGTGCGGCGTCGGGGTCTTCCGTGACCTGCGCGCGGCGGGCGCGCTCGGCCAGGACGTCGAGCCGTGACTGGTACGTCTCCTGCTCGGCGACCAGCAGGGGGTACGCCGTGTCGCGCGACTGCTGCGACCTCCGCGCGCAGTCCTCGACCGATGGCGCCCGCCTCACGCCGCAGCCCCCCGAGCAGCACGCTCGCGCTGCTGCTCGCGGAGGACCGCCGTGCGTTCGGCCGGCGTCGTGCCGCCGTACATCCCGAAGCGCAGGCCCCCGTGGCTGCTGGACTCTGCCTCGATCGCCGTCTGGAGGCAGGCCTCTGCGACGGGGCAGCCGGCGCAGATCGTGCGGGCGTCGTCGTAGGCACCCGGGAGGTCCGAGTCCGGGTGCCACGGGTCGCCCTTCAGCGTGTGGTCCCAGTCGCGGCACTCCGCGTCGAGGCGCCAGTCCTCGGGCTCGCGGGTCGCGAGCGCGTTGGTCGGTCGGGTCAGGGTCTGGGCTCGCAGGTTCGTCATCGGTCCTCCTGGTGGCAGCCGTACGCGCAGTCGGTGGGCTCGTCGGCCGAGTAGTTCCAGGCGTCGCCCGAGCACGCGCGGTGCCCGCCCGCGGCGCCGTCGGGGGAGTAGCGCAGGGGGTCCATCACGCGGCCACCGCCTCTCCGGCGGTCGCGTCGATGCGTTCGGTCGTGGGTAGGCCTTCGACTTGCTCGTGGTAGTCCGAGACCATCCGCTCGGCGACGCGTTCGAGCTGCTCGACGGCGGCAACGATCGCCTCGGCCCAGCGCGCGTCGGGCAGCACGCGCTTGACGTACAGGGGCATGCCGCCGCAGTAGGACACGTAGTCGATCCAGGCGCGACCCGAGACGAGGAGGCCGCACTGGAGCTGGGCCACCTTCTCGACGGGCACCTCGTCGGCGAGGATCGTCGCGAGGTGCACCTTCTGCCGGCGGGACGTGATCTCGATCAGTCCGTCGTCGCTCACGAGCCCGTCGGGGGAGTAGCCGATCTGGAAACCCCAGTCGTCGCGGACCATGAACCCGGTCTCGCGTACGGGCGCGCGGTGCTCGCTGTACTTCTCGCGGGCCCGGGGCTCGTCCTCGATGCCGCGCAGCATGTCGTCGGACGTGTAGGCCGGGTCGGTGTGGCCGGTGATCCGCTCGGCGACGAGGAGCGCGGTCAGCCCGCGCGAGGTCTCGTTGCTCGCGGGCTTGAGCGTCTTGGCCGTGACGAGCTGGCCGACGACGGACGCCGTGACGAGGCCGCGGCGCTGGGCGTGCCACTCGTCCGTGCCCTGGACGAGATCGGGGAGTTCGTGCAGCATCTCTACTTCCTTCCTTCGCGCTTGCGGCGCTCGTCGGTGCGTCCGGCCCACCACGCCGAGGCGAAGAGGAGGGCGAGGCAGACCGCGGTGCCGACGACGTCGGCCCAGGTAGCGCTCATGCGTCCACCTCGGTCCCGCGCTCGTCGACGTACCGGTCGACCAGGCCGCGGAGGTCTCCGCCCGCGCCGTACCACTCGGGGGTCTGGTAGTGGCCGCCGAGCTCGAGGGCCCGGAACGCGATCGCGGCCTGGACCACGGGCGCGAGGGCGTTGATCCTGTCGATCGCGTCGTCGCGCTGGCGGACGAGCGTCGCCTGCTCGTGCTGCTCGCAAGTGGTCATGCGACTGCCTCCGTGACGGTGATGCGGCGGACGAGGTGGGCGGGGTGTGCGGACTCGTCGCGGTCGCGGCGGGCCACGTCGACGGACCCGCGCCACTCGATGAGGTCGGCCGAGGTGTGGGCGTCGTCGTCGCACCAGCACCCGGCGTAGACGACCTCGCCCTCGGGTGCGGTCGTGACGCACTCGGCCGCGGCCCGCGCGATCTGGTCGGCGAGGCCGGGCGGGAGGGGGGCGAGCAACGGTCGGACTCGGTCTGTGGCGGCGGTCATCGCGCACCGTCCGCGAGCCATGCCTCGGCCTGGTCTGCGAGCGACCCCGGCGCGAACGCCTCCCTCTCGACGTCGTCGTCGGGCAGCGACGGGTCCTGCACGGTCTGCTCCCGCTCCGGGATCTCGGCGAGATCGCGGGACACGAAGCCCTCGAGGACTGCGACGGCCTCGCGGGGCCCGTGTCGGCGGAGAGCGCCCGACGCGATGACCAGCGCCTCGTCCTCGGTGGTGGCTGTCGAGCCGGCGCCGAAGAACAGGGCAGGGACCCGGCGGGGGAGAGCGGACGAGGGCAGGGTCTCGAGCGCCTGCACCGGGAGGGGGGTGGGACGCCGACGGCGGAACAGGGTGCGGATGGTCATCGATGGCTCCTTCATGGCTTGGCCCGACCGGACTCGGTCGGCAGGGATGCGATCCACGCGGCGAGGTCGGTCGCGAGGATCACGGGTTCGGTGGCACGGCCGCCGTGGTGCGCGGTCCGGTCCCCCCGGTGGGATGGTGTCCTTGACGGTCGTCTCGGACGCGCCGGCTGCTCGGACTGCGTCGGGAGTCGACGCCGCGATGAACGGGAGAGCCAGAGCTGGTGCGATCACGCTGCGTCACCGCCCGTGACGTCGAGCTCGCGCTGGTCGGCGACCTTCGTGAGCGCCTTGGCGAGCACCTCGACACCCTTCGCGGTCACGCGGACCTGCGAGGTGTCGATGACGCGCTCGCCGGTCTCGGGGTGGTGGTGCCAGCGCGCGCGCTCGGCGAGTGCCCCCTGGTCGACGCGCCGCTGGTACGCGCGGGGCTCGTCGGCCTCGTTGCGGTAGATCCAGCCGTTCGCCTCCATCCAGTCCCGCAGGCGCTTCTCGCCCGTGAGGATGCCGTGGTTGCGGCTCAGGATCTTCGCGGCCTCGTTCACGCTGAGGTCGCCGGACGTCGAGACGAACGCGTCGAACGCCTCGGCACGCGGGGTGAGCGCGGCAACCTGCTCTGTTGTCGCCGCAAGAGTCGCCTGCGCCTCGATGAGCGCGGCAGCCATGAGCGCGGGGCCCGCGAGTACCGGCGCCTGTCCGTCGCTGCCGGCCCTACGGATCGTCGGCAGGACGTCCGAGGTGATCCAGCGGCGGAAGCGGACGGCGTCTGGCTTGTCGGAGCGGATCACGACCTCGTACATGCCGGACTCGGAGACGACGGTGGCCTGCTGGGTGCGGCCGAGGCTGTCTCGGACGGGGTGCGTCCGGCGCACCTCGTCGTCGAGGCGCGAGTCGAGGCGTTGGGCGTCGGCGATGCCGAGCACCCGTGCGAGGTCGGTGAGCACGAACCACGGCTCGCCGTCGATCGTGGCGACCCGGACGGCCTGGCCGTCGAAGTCGAACGGGGTGATGTCGGTCATGAGTCCATCTCCTCGGGTGGTGCCCCCGTGATTCCTCGGACGGAGCGGGGGCGCTGTCATGTCTGGGGTGCTGCACGCAGCTCCGGGACCGGGACCTACCGGTCGGTTGCGCCTCCGCACGAGTTCCGTTCCCTGCCCGGGCCTGCCGCGTCCACGGCTGCTCTCTCTCGACGTGCTTCCCGGGCCGCGCAGGATGGTTGTCGTCCCGAGATATCTGCACTCGTGCGCCGTCTTCAGGTGTTCTGCGATCCCAGCCGGCGCCGTCGAAACGGATATCTGATACCGCCTGGGCTGCGAAAGGTGTCGGATGCTCATCGGGAAGAGCTCCACGAAGTCGACATCCAGGAACGCCGCGATCTGGAGCAGCTCGTCCGTGTCGAACGCGGAGCGACCCGTCATGCGGTCGCTCATGGTCGAGACGGAGGTGCCCAGTGCAACCGCGAGCTCCTTCTGTGAGGCCCGGCGCCGAGCGAGGTGGGCCCGCACTTCGGTGGTGACCGCTTCTCGGTAGTGGGTGTGTTCCATGGATGCAGGTCTATCAGATATCCGATAGTGCACGGATCTCATCCTGCGGCGTGTCGGATATCCGATAATCTGGCGCCCATGACCAGCGACTTCTCGAAGGCCTTCTCACGTCACCTGCGCGACATCATGAGTGAGCGGGACGTGCGGCAGGTGCCTCTCGCCGAGCGCCTCGAGCGCTCGCAGGGCTTCGTCTCCGAGCGCACGAGCGGGCGACGACCCGTCGACACCGACATCATCGCGGCTGTCGCTGAGATGGCCGGCATGGGAGCGCGCGAGCTGGTCGAGGAGATCTCGGCTCGGATGCGCGACGCTCGCCGGCACGGCGCAACCGTCCATGCGTTGCCGAGTCGAGGCGTGTTGAGCGAGACGGACGCACCAGACGCGGCTACGGTCCAGTACAAGGCGGTGGCGAACGAGGACCAGTCCCTCGAGGAAGAGGGCATCGCCCAGCTGGACTAGCGCGGGAGGACGGGATGCAGGATCTGATCGACTACGCGATCGGCCGTGGCTGGGGTGTGAAGTACCGCGACCTCGGGCGACGGAACGGTGAGTACTCCCGCGGGCTCATCACGATCAACGATCGCCGTCGTACCGGCTTCACGATCCGCATGACGATGGCGCACGAGATCGGGCACGCCCATCACGACCACGCCTGGACCGACGACCCGGTCCTGAGTGCCCGGCAGGAGCGCGAGGCCGACATGTTCGCGGCGCAGATCCTGATCTCGCTCGAGGAGTACGCGCGTGCCGAGCGCATCGTCGGAGCCCACCCTGGAGCAATCGCGAAAGAGCTCGCGGTCACGGAGAACTACGTGATGCTGTGGCGCGAGAACTACGTCCAGCCGCGTGCTCGGCTGCGCCACCTGCGCGCCGTGTAGCCGCCACCAGCGCAGCCGCTGCAGCTGCCAGGAGACCGCGATGACGCCGCGGTCCAGGTCGATCGCGTCGCGTGCCAGACTGAGCCGTCCGCGCTGCCCGGGGCCGGCGAGGAGAACGGCGACCAGGGGGAGAAGTGCTCTCTGACCTGGGGTCGTGCTCCAGCGTCAGCCCTACACCGAGAAGTACTTCGCCTCTGCGTGGTGGAACACGAATGCGTCCGTCGACTGCTCCGGGTGCAGCTGCAGCTCGTCCGAGAGCACCACACCCGCCCGCTCGGGCTTCAGCAGCTCGACGACCTTGCGGCGGTCCTCCATGTCGGGGCATGCCGGGTACCCCAGCGAGAACCTCGCCCCGCGGTACTTCAGGTCGAACATCCCTTGGACGTCGTCGGGCTCCTCGCTCGCGAACCCCAGCTCGGAGCGCACGCGGGAGTGCCACATCTCGGCGAGCGCCTCGGTGAGCTGCACGGACAGGCCGTGCAGCTCCATGTACTCGCGGTACTTGTTGGCCGAGAACAGCTTGGCCGTGTGCACGTCGACGGTGTCGCCCATGGTCACGAGCTGGACGGGCAGGACGTCGAAGCGCCCGGTCTCCTCGACCCACGAGCGCGGCTTGACGAAGTCCGCGAGGCACAGGTGACGGTCGCGCCGTTGCCGGGGGAACGTGAAGCGCAACCGCTCGGTCCCCACCGGACCGCCCGAGCCGCCGTCGGGCCCGTCGTGGTGCCCGACGACCACGTCGTTGCCCTCGGACCAGACCGGGAAGTAGCCGTAGATCACCGACGGGTCGACGATCCCTTCGGTCCGGACCTGCTCGAGCCACGCGTTGAGGCGCGGGCGGCCCTCGGTCTCGACGAGCTCCTCGTACGACGCCCCGGCCGCGCCTTCCGCACCGGACGAGCGCCCCGGCTTGAGCCCCCACTGACCCATGAACGTCGCGCGCTCGTCGAGGAACGCCGCGTAGTCGGCGAGCTGGATGCCCTTGACGATGCGCGTCCCCCAGAAGGGCGGGGTGGGGACCAGGTTGTCGGCCGCGACGTCGGAGCGGGCGGGCAGGTCCTCCTCGGGCGTCTGCGTCACGGTCACGGTCGCGTGCCGGCGCTTCTTGAGGGCAGGGAGCCCGACGGCGTCGCGCGCCTCTCCCCGCGCCACGCGGACGAGCGGCTCCATGAGTCGCAGGCCCTCGAACGCGTCACGCGCGTAGCGGACCTCGCCCTGGTAGACGTCGGCGAGGTCGTCCTCGACGTACGTGCGCGTCAGGGCCGCGCCGCCCAGCAGGACGGGCCAGCGCTGCGCGTACCCGCGGGCGTTGAGCTCCTCGAGGTTCTCCTTCATGACGACGGTCGACTTCACGAGCAGCCCGCTCATGCCGATCACGTCGGCGTCGTGGGCCTCGGCGGCCTCGATCATCGCGGCGATGGGCTGCTTGATACCGATGTTGACCACGGTGTAGCCGTTGTTGGTCAGGATGATGTCGACCAGGTTCTTGCCGATGTCGTGCACGTCGCCGCGCACGGTGCCGATCACGATGGTGCCCTTGGACCGGCCGCTCGCGTCCTCGGACTTCTCCATGTGCGGCTCCAGGTAGGCCACGGCGGTCTTCATGGCCTCGGCCGACTGCAGCACGAACGGGAGCTGCATCTCGCCCTTGCCGAACAGCTCGCCCACGACCTTCATGCCCTCGAGCAGGTGGTCGTTGACGATGTCGAGGGCCTTCCAGCCCTCGTCGAGCGCGGCCTGGAGGTCGGCGTCGAGCCCCTTGAGCTCGCCGTCGACGATGCGTCGCTCGAGGCGCTCGCCGAGCGGCAGCGCGGCCATCTCGGCCGCGCGGGCGTCCTTGAGCGACGCCGAGTCGACGCCCGCGAACAGGTCGAGCAGCCGGGCCAGGGGGTCGACCGTCATGTTCCCCTCGGCGTCGAACTCGCGGCGGTCCCACACGAGGTCGAGCGCGGCCTGGCGCTGCTCGTCGGGGATCTTCGCGAGCGGCAGGATCTTGGCCGCGTGCACGATCGCGGAGTCGAGCCCGGCCTCGACGGCCTCGTGCAGGAACACCGAGTTGAGGACGACGCGCGCGGCGGGGTTGAGCCCGAACGACACGTTGGAGACGCCGAGCGTGGTGTGCACGCCCGGGTAGGTGGCCTTGAGCGCGCGGATGGCCTCGATGGTCTCGATCGCGTCGCGTCGCGTCTCCTCCTGCCCGGTCGCGATGGGGAAGGTCAGGGTGTCGACGACGATGTCCTCGATGCGCATGCCCCAGGTGCCTACGAGGTCGTCGATCAGGCGGCTCGCGATGGCCACCTTCGCGTCGGCCGTGCGGGCCTGGCCGTCCTCGTCGATCGTCAGGGCGATGACCGCGGCGCCGTGCTCCTTGACGAGCGGCATGATCCGCGCGTAGCGCGAGGTGGGGCCGTCGCCGTCCTCGAAGTTCACCGAGTTCACGACCGCGCGCCCGCCGATGAGCTCGAGACCCGCCTGGATCACGGGCGGCTCGGTCGAGTCGATCACGAGCGGCAGCGTCGAGGCGCTCGCGAGCCGTGAGACGACCGCGCGGGCGTCCGCGACGCCGTCACGCCCCACGTAGTCGATGCACACGTCCAGCAGGTGCGCACCGTCGCGCGTCTGGGCGCGCGCGATCGCGACGCACTCGTCCCAGTTCTCGGCGAGCATGGCCTCGCGGAACGCCTTGGACCCGTTGGCGTTGGTGCGCTCACCGATCGCGAGGAACGAGGCGTCCTGGTCGAAGTCGACGTGCGAGTACAGGCTCGCGACGCCGACCTCGCGCGCGGGGCTGCGCGGGGCCACGGGCCGGGCGCGGACGGCCTCGACGACCTGACGCAGGTGCTCGGGCGTGGTGCCGCAGCACCCGCCCACGAGGCCCAGGCCGAACTCGGTGACGAACTGGGCGTGGGCCGCGGCGAGCTCGCTCGGCGTGAGCGGGTAGGAGGCGCCGTTCTTGCCCAGCACGGGCAGGCCCGCGTTGGGCATGCACGTCACGGGGATCTCGGCGTGCTTGGACAGGTGGCGAAGGTGCTCGCTCATCTCGGCGGGCCCCGTGGCGCAGTTCAGGCCGATCGCGTCCACGCCGAGCGACTGGAGCGTGGTCAGCGCTGCGCCGATCTCCGAACCCATGAGCATGGTGCCCGTGGTCTCGACCGTGACCTGCACGATGACCGGCACCGAGCGCCCCTCCGCGGCCATCGCGGCGCGCGAGCCGTTGACCGCGGCCTTGGCCTGGAGCAGGTCCTGGCTGGTCTCGACGAGGATCGCGTCCACCCCGCCCTCGAGCAGGCCGGCCGCCTGCTCGGCGAACGTGTCGCGCAGGTTCGCGTACGTCGTGTGTCCCAGGCTCGGCAGCTTGGTCCCGGGGCCCATCGAGCCCAGCACCCAGCGTGGCTGCTCGGGGGTCGAGAACGCGTCCGCGCGCTCGCGTGCGATGCGCGCCCCGGCCGCGGCGAGCTCGCGGATGCGGTCCTCGATGTCGTAGTCCGACAGGTTGGACCAGTTGGCGCCGAACGTGTTGGTCTCGACGCAGTCGACGCCGACCTCGAGGTAGGCGTCGTGGACGGCGGCGATGATGTCGGGTCGCGAGACGTTGAGGATCTCGTTGCAGCCCTCGAGCTGCTGGTAGTCCTCGAGGCTCGGGTCCTGCTCCTGGATCATGGTCCCCATGGCGCCGTCGGCGACGACCACGCGGGTGCGCAGGGCCTCGGCGAAGGCGGCGGATCGGGCGTTGGCGACGTCGTGGGGCATGAGGCGAACTGTAACGCCGGGCCGCACGCCGTCACCTGGGTGTCCGGAAAACAGGATGCTGCACGCGACGCTGCGACCTAGCGTGGTGCGCATGAGCACCGAACCGTCCTCCCCGCCGGCCCTCGCCCCGATCGCCGAGCGCGTGGCCGCGCCCGCCCACCTGCCGCTCCCCGAGGTCGACGGCCTGGTCTGGCGCTCCCTGACGCTCGCGGACGCACCGGCTCTCTTCGCGCTGACGGCGGCCGTCGAGGAGCACGACCGGCATCCGTTCCGCACCTCGCTCGAGGAGACCGAGGAGATGTTCGAGGGGGAGTGGCGCGACCTCGCCCGCGACACCCTGGTGGGCCTGGACGTCGACGGCGAGCCGCGCGCCTACGCGTCGGTCGACACCCGCCCCGGCGACGCGAGCGTCGTCCGCGCGTTCGTCCAGGGCGCGGTCCACCCGCGGTGGCGGGGACGCGGCGTCGGGCGTCAGGTCCTGGCCTGGTCGACGGGGCGTGCGCGTCAGCTCCTCGCGGCCTCGGGCAAGGAGCTGCCCGCGCGCATCGCGGGCTACGTCCAGGACGGCGACGCGCCCGAGTGCCGCCTGTTCGAGGCCGCGGGCTACACGGCCAACCGCTACTACTCGACCCTGCGTCGAGACCTGTCGCTGCCCGTCCCCGAGGTCGCGCTGGGCGACGGCCTGCGGGTCGTCCCGTGGTCTCCCGAGCTCGACGAGGCCACGCGCCTGGCCCACAACGACGCGTTCCGCGACCACTGGGGCAGCGAGCCCGCGACGCCCGAGTCCTGGGTGCACGGGCGCAGCATGTTCGCGCCCGAGTGGAGCGTGCTCGTCGTCGACGACGCTGCGCCCGACGGCGTCGCTCCCCGCGCGAGCACCGGCGGTGGCCCCGTCGTGGCCGGGTATCTCCTGTCGGGCCGGTACGAGCAGGACTGGCCCGTCGCGGGGTACTCGAGCGGGTACACCGAGACCCTCGGGGTCCGCCGGGAGTACCGCGGGCGCAGGATCGCGCTCGCGCTCCTCAGCGCGGGCATGACCGCCTACCAGGCCGGCGGGGTCGAGTTCGCCGAGCTCGACGTCGACACCGAGAACCCGTCCGGGGCTCACGGGCTCTACGCGAGCCTCGGTTACGAGAAGAAAGACGGCTCCCGGATGTACTCGATCGAGCTCTGAGGCCCTACCGTGTCCCCAGGTCAGCGCGGCAACGGTGCCGCGCGCCAGGGCGCCCGTGACCCGGGTCGCCCTTCCTGGAAAGGAACGACGTGGTCTCCTCGACTCCTCGTGTCTCGCACGCACCCACCTCGCGCCGAGCGGTCTCGATCGTGACCGTGCTGCGGCGCCGCCCCGTGGCGGCGCTCGCGGCCGGTGCCTTCCTGCTGCTTTCCGCGGTGCACCTGGTCGCCCACCTGGCCGGACAGGAGCAGGTCGCCAACGTGACCCAGTGGTTCGTCATGCCGCTCCTGGCGCTCGTCGTCTGGACCGCCACGGGAGCGCCTCGGGGCACGGCCGCCGCACCGGCCGCAGGGCCGCGCGGGCGGTCCCGCCTCGTGCGGTGGACGCTCGTCGCGCTCGGGTTCTCGTGGCTCGGTGACTCCGCGCCCGACCTGTCGAGCGGCGACGCCTCGTTCCTGACCATGGTCGGGTTCTTCCTGCTCGCGCAGGTCGCGTACGTCGCGGCCTTCTGGCCGTCGCGCGGTTCGAGCGTGCTGCGTCGCCCGGTCCTGCTCGTCCCCTACGCGCTCGCCCTCGTCGCGCTCGTGGTCCTGTGCGCCCCGCACGCGGGCGCGCTGCTGGTCCCGGTCATGGTCTACGGCCTCTGCCTGGCGCTCATGGCGGTGCTGTCGACCGGGGTGAACCGGGTCGCGGGCATCGGCGGGGCGATCTTCCTGGTCTCCGACGCGCTCATCGCCCTGGGGGCGTTCGTCCCGGGCTTCGAGGTGCCGGGGCCGCTGTCCTCGGGGTTCTTGGTCATGGTCACCTACCTCGCGGGCCAGGCGCTGCTGGCGGTCGGGATCCTGCGCCGCGACGCGGCCGAGGCAGGGGAGTCCTAGGCGGCCTGGCCGTGCCGGCCGCGTGAGACGGCCGAGGGGCCGACCGGAGACACCGGTCGACCCCTCGGCCGTCCGCCGCGTGGAGCGGCGGGGTCGTGCTGTGCTCAGCCGACGCCGATCGCGGTGATCGGCACGTCGAGCGGGGCGCCCGAGCCGTCGCGTCGCTGGTCGACGGGCGGGAGGTCGACCGGCTGCCCGGCCGAGCCGACGGCCCGCCCGGGGCCACGGCCCACCCACGCGAAGATGAGCGAGTCCTCGCCCTTGAGGAAGCGCTGGGCCCGGACGCCGCCCGTCGCGCGTCCCTTGCCCGGGTACAGCTCGTAGGGCGTGACCTTCCCGGCGCCTGCCTGCGTGCCCGGCAGTGCGTCGGCCGACCCCGCGATGGTCACGACGGTCATGAGGTCGCGGCTGTCGGCCTCGACCACGCCGAAGAACGTGACGCGCTGGTCCGGGCCGAGCTTGATGCCCGCCATGCCGGCCGCGCTGCGCCCCTGGGGGCGTACCGCCGAGGCGTCGAAGTGCAGCAGGTTCGCGTCGGAGCTGACGAACACGAGCTCGTCCTGGTCGGTGACCGGGGCCGCGCCGACCACGCTGTCGCCCTCCTTGAGGGAGATGACCTCCCAGGCGTCGCGGTTGGTCGGCATGTCGCCCGCGAGGACGCGCTTGACCACGCCGCCTGCGGTGCCGAGCGCGAGGGTGGGCGCGTCGGGGTCGAGCGAGACGATGGTCAACGGTGCCTCGCCCGGCTCGAGGCTCACGATCTCGCTCAGCGGCACGCCGCCGGACAGGCTCGGGGCGCCGTCGGTCGGGGGCAGGGTCGGCAGGTCCAGCACCGAGAGACGCACGATCCGTCCGCGGCTCGTGACGAGCCCGACGTCGCTGCGCACGCTCGCGAGGACCGTGCCGCGCAGCGCGTCGTGCGAGTGGCGGCGCCCGCCCGTCCCGGGCTCGGTCGCGTCGCTCGTGCGGGCCAGGAGCCCGGTCGCGGACATGAGCGCCCAGCAGGGGGTGTCCTCGACCTCGAGCGGCACGGCCGAGACGGTCCCGAGCACGCCCTGGGCCGAGGTGGGTGATGCGCCTGCCGACTCGAGCAGGATGGTGCGGCGAGGCGTGCCGTAGGTCTTGGCGACCTCCTTCATCTCCGCGGAGACGACCGCGCGCAGCTTGGCGTCGTCGCCGAGGATCTCCTCGAGCTGGGCGATCTCGAGGCGCAGGGCCTCCTGCTCCTTCTCGAGCTCGAGGCGGGAGAACTTGGTCAGGCGGCGCAGGCGCAGCTCGAGGATGTACTCGGCCTGGGGCTCGGAGAGGTCGAAGACCTCGCGCAGGCGGGTGCGGGCCGTGTCCGCGTCGTCGCTCGTGCGGATGACCTGGATGACCTCGTCGATGTCGACGATCGCGAGCAGCAGGCCCTCGACCAGGTGCAGTCGTTCCTTGCGCTTGGCGAGGCGGTAGGAGCTGCGACGGCGCACGACGTCGATGCGGTGGTCGACCCACACCTGGAGCAGCTCACGCAGCCCCAGCGTGCGGGGCTGGCCCTCGACGAGAGCCACGTTGTTGATGCCGAACGAGTCCTCGAGCGGCGTGACCTTGTAGAGCTGCTCGAGCACGGCCTCCGGGTTGAAGCCGGTCTTGATCTCCACGACCAGGCGCAGACCGTGCGCGCGGTCGGTCAGGTCGGTCGCGTTGGTGATGCCCACGAGCTTCTTCGACTTCACGCCCTCGGCGATCTTCTCGATGACCTTCTCGGGGCCGACGAGGTAGGGCAGCTCGGTGAAGACGATGCCCTTGCGCTTGGCCGTGATGTTCTCGACGCGCGCCGTGGCCCGGGTGCGGAACGAGCCGCGACCCGTGCGGTAGGCGTCGCGGATGCCGTCGAGGCCGACGATCTTGCCGCCTCCGGGCAGGTCCGGGCCAGGGATGAAGCGCATGAGCGCCTCGAGGTCCGCGGTGGGGTGCTTGATGAGGTGCTGGGCCGCGGCGACGACCTCGACCAGGTTGTGGGGCGCCATGTTGGTCGCCATGCCGACCGCGATGCCCGCGGCTCCGTTGACCAGGAGGTTGGGGATGGCCGAGGGCAGGACCTCGGGCTGGGTCAGCTTGTTGTCGTAGTTCGGGATGAAGTCGACGACGTCCTCGTCGAGCCCGACGGTCATGGCCATGGCCGAGGTCGCGAGGCGGGCCTCGGTGTACCGGGGAGCGGCGGGGCCGTCGTCGAGCGACCCGAAGTTGCCGTGCCCGTCGACGAGGGGCAGGCGCAGCGAGAACGGCTGGGCCAGGCGGACCAGCGCGTCGTAGATCGCGGTGTCTCCGTGCGGGTGGAGCTTGCCCATGACCTCGCCGACGACTCGCGCCGACTTGACGTGGCCGCGGTCCGGGCGCAGGCCCATGTCGGACATCTGGAACAGGATGCGGCGCTGGACGGGCTTGAGCCCGTCGCGCGCGTCCGGCAGGGCGCGGGCGTAGATGACCGAGTACGCGTACTCGAGGAAGGACCCCTCCATCTCCGTCGTGACGTCGATGTCGATGATCTTCTCGTGGACCTCGCTCGGGTCGAGCGGGGCTTTCGAGGCGGACGGTCTGCGCGCCATGGGTCGTCGGGCTCCTGCGGGTCGGTGGATCGGGGACAGCGGTCGTCGCGTGGCGAAGGCTCGGGTGCGGCGGGCACGGCGGGCACGGTTGCGGCCTGGTGGTCCAGGACGCGCAGCACCAGCGAACGATACTGCGGGGCACCGACACCCGGGCCCCATTCTCCCGCGAACCGGGCGTGCCGCTGACCAGCGGTGCCACGACCCACGTAGCCTAGGGCGGGTGAGCGGACACGACGTCCCGGCGGAGCCCGACGCGGGGCCCCACGACGCCGGCCAGGGGGAGTACCCGGTCGAGTGGGAGGCGGACGTGGTGCTGCGCGACGGCAGCACGACGCACGTGCGCCCCATCCGCCCGTCCGACGCCCCGGCCCTCCAGCGCTTCCACATGGGGCAGTCCGAGCGCTCGACCTACCTGCGCTTCTTCGCGAACATCGAGCGGCTCTCGGACCGTGACCTCGCGCGCTTCACGGTCGTCGACCACGACGAGCGCGTGGCCCTGGTCGCGGTCAAGCGCGTGGGAGAGGACGCGCGCGAGGACATCATCGGCGTCGCGCGCTTCGACAAGGTGACGCCGCACGAGGCCGAGGTCGCCTTCAACATCGCCGATGCCGAGCAGGGGCGCGGACTGGGCTCGGTGCTGCTCGAGCACCTCGCGGTCGCGGCGAGGGAGCGCGGGGTGCGGCGGTTCAGCGCCGAGGTGCTGCCGCAGAACGGCAAGATGCTCGCGGTCTTCCAGGAGGCCGGGTACGCCACGAGCCAGCACGTCGACGACGGGATCGTCGCCGTCAGCGTCGACCTCGACCCGACCGAGCGCTCGCGGGCGGTCATGGCGGACCGCGAGCACCGCGCCGAGGCGCGGTCGATGCACGGCCTGCTCACGGCGCGTCGCGTCCTGCTCGTCGGGCCGGGTCCGACGGCGGAGCCCGGCACCGCGAGCCGTCTCATGGCAGAGCGCGTGCTCGCGAACGCGTCGACGGACCCGGGCGACGGCACGTTCGACGTCGTGGGGGTCGCTCCTCCGGCGGGCTTCGGCGACCTCGCCGCAGAGCCCGCGGAGGGAGGAGCCGAGGGGAGGGCAGAGGGCGACACCGCACCGGCCCCCTCGGCCGTCCGGTTCTTCGGGCGGATCGCGGACGTCCCCGGGCCCGTGGACCTCGCCCTGCTCGCGCTGCCCCCGCGCGAGGCGATCGCGGCCACGGCCGAGCTCGAGCGCCTGGGCGTGCGCGCCGTCGTCGTGCTCTCGGCGGGGTACGCCGAGACCGGGCCCGAGGGCCTGGCCCTGCGGCGCGAGCTGCTGCGCACCGCGCACGCCGCCGGGATGCGCGTGGTCGGCCCCGCGACGTACGGGCTCTTCACGACCCACGTCGAGCACCGGCTCAACGCGAGCCTGGCCGAGGCGCTGCCGCCCGCCGGGAGCATCGGGATCTTCTGCCAGTCGGCGCCCACCGCGGTCACGCTCCTGGCGACCGCGCTGCGGCGCGGGATCGGGGTCTCGTCGTTCGTGTCGGCAGGGCACCGGGCCGACGTCTCGGGCAACGACCTCATGCAGTTCTGGCAGGACGACCCCGAGACCTCGGTCGTGTGCCTGTACCTCGAGTCGATCGGCAACCCGCGCAAGTTCTCCCGCATCGCGCGCAGGCTCGCGTCGGTCAAGCCCGTCGTGGTCGTGACCGCGGGGCGCTCGGGGCAGGTCGTGCCGCCCGGGCACGCGGTGCGCTCGACCCGTGCCCCTCGCCGCACGCTCGACGAGATGCTGCGCCAGTCGGGCGTGATCCACGCCGAGAACACCCACCACCTGGTCGACATCGCCCAGCTCCTGGCGTACCAGCCGCTGCCGGGCGGTCGGCGCATCGGGCTCCTCACGTCGTCGGCCGCGCTCACCGCGCTCGTCGCGGAGGCGGTGGGGTCGGCCGGGCTCGTGGTCTCGGACCGGTCGGGCTTCGTGGCCGAGGACGCCGACGACGCCGAGGTCGAGGCCGCGGTCGAGGCGATCTTCGCCCCCGACGCGTGCGACGTCGTCGTCGCGGTGCACGTACCCACGGTGCGACCGCGCGGGGAGGCGTTCTCGCGGGCCGTCGCGCGCGCGGCCGCAGCGAGCGGTCGCACCACGGTCGCGAGCGTCCTGGGCATGCACGGGCTCGCCGAGGAGCTCTCGGCCCCCGACCCGGCGAACCCCGACGGCCCGCCGGTGCACGTGCCCGCCTACTCGACGCCCGAGGACGCGGTCGCCGCGGTCGAGGCCGTGGTCGGGTACGCCCGCTGGCGCGAGGCCGACCACGGGACGGTCGAGCGGCCGACGGGCGTCGACTCCGACGGGGCGCGCGCCCTGGTCGAGGCGGCGCTCGTCGGGGACACCGTGGTGGACCTCGACGCCCAGGACGTCGCGCGCCTGCTCGCGGCCTACGGGATCGAGCTCTGGCCCTCGCGCCGCGTCCGCACGGCCGACGAGGCCGTCGCGGCGGCCCAGGACATCGGCTGGCCCGTGGCGCTCAAGAGCACCGCGGAGTCGCTGCGGCACCGCGCGGACCTGGGGGGAGTGCGCCTCGACATCGGCGACGAGGACGAGCTGCGCGACGACGTGGAGCAGATGCGCCAGACGCTCGCGGCCGTGCTGCCGGGAGCTTGCAGCACCGGGACCGGTGACGACGAGCAGGGGGACTCGGACGGCCCTGCACCCTTCGAGGTCCAGCGCATGGCCGACGCGGGCGTCGCGTGCGTCGTGCGCTCGACCGAGGACCAGCTCTTCGGCCCGGTCGTCTCGTTCGGCCTCGCGGGCGACGCGGTCGACCTCCTGGGCGACGTCAGCTACGGCGTGCCGCCCCTCACGGACGTCGACGTCGCGACCATGGTCCGCTCGATCCGCGCCGCGCCCCGCCTGTTCGGGTACATGGGCGCGCCCGTCGCGGACACCGCGGCCCTCGAGGACCTGCTGGCCCGCGTGTCGCTCATGGCCGACGAGCTGCCCGAGCTGCGCAGCGTCGAGATCTACCCGGTCGTGGTCGCCGAGCGCGGCGCGGCGGTGCTGGGCGCCCGCGTCCAGGTCGCTGGGGCCCAGCGCGCCGACACCCTGCGCCGAGCCCTGCCGGGCTGAGGCGTCCACAGGCCCCCGCGGGGCCGAGGCGCCCACAGCCCGGGGGCGGACTGGCCCCGCCGCGTCGAGCGGTGGGAGAATGCGCGGGTGCCATCTGCTGAATCTGCCTCCCGGACCGACCTGACCTCCCAGCTGCGCCGTGCGGGCTACTACCCCGAGCTGGTCCAGGACGTCCTCGACGTCGCGATCGCCGGCGAGGAGCTCGTGTCCCACCTGGTGTACGTCGAGACGACGTTCGACACCGAGGTCCGTCGCCACCTGACCGTCCTGGTCCTGACCCCGACGCGCCTCATCACGGCCCACGTCGACGACCACCCCGCGGACAGCGAGAACCCCTCGGCCTCCGCAGCCGCGACCACCGAGTCCGTGCCGATCACCGAGCTGCGCTCGGTCTCGCTCACGCACGTCGTCCTCGACCCCGAGAAGCACCGCAGCGGCACCCCCCCCATCGAGGTCACGCTCGCGATCGGCTGGGGCGCCGTCTCGCGCGTCGACCTCGAGCCCGCCCAGTGCCCCGACCCGGGCTGCGAGGCCGACCACGGCCTGACGGGCCAGATCACTCCCGACGACATCGTGGTGCGCGTGAGCGCCGAGGCGGAGGGCCGCGACGCCGTCCGCAACGCGCTCGCGTTCGCGCGCGAGCTCTCGACGGCCACGGCCCGCCGCGACGCAGGCCGGGCGAGCCGGTGACGGTCCTGCCCGAGGTCCTGCCCGACGGCCTGCTCGCCCCCCGCTACGACGGGCTCGCGCTCAGCTCGGTCCTGCCCGCGGCCGCGGGCGCGCTCGGGGTCGACCTGACGACCGCCACGGGGACCCGCTCGACCCAGGCGCGCACCGACCTCGCGCTACCCGCCGCTGACCGTGTGTGCGTCGTCCTGGTCGACGGGCTCGGCCACACCAACCTCACCGAGCGCGCGGGGCACGCCCCGTTCCTGCGCTCGCTCCTCGCGTCCTCGCGCGTGCTCACCTCGAGCTTCCCCAGCACGACCGCCGCGGCGATCGGGACCTTCGGCACGGGGACCTCGCCCGGGCGGACGGGCATGCTGGGGTACACCCAGCGCAACGCCGCCACGGGGCGTCTGGCCAACATGGTCTCGTGGGAGGGAGCGGCCCCGCCCCAGGAGCTCCAGCAGGAGCCGCCCGTCCTCGAGCAGGTCGCGGCCACAGGCCGCGAGGTCCTGTCGGTGGGCCCCGCGCGCTTCGCGGGCTCGGGCATGACCGTGGCCGCCCTGCGCGGCGCGCGCTACGTCGCGGCCGAGTCCATCGCGGACCGCGTCGACACGGTCTCCTGGGAGCTCACGGCCCCCGGCCTGGTGTACCTGTACTGGGGAGACGTCGACAAGGCGGGCCATCACCACGGCTGGCGCTCGCGGCAGTGGGGCGACGCGCTCTCCGACCTCGACCGCGAGCTCGGACGCCTGGCCCGGTCGCTGCCCCACGGCACGCTGCTGCTCGTCACGGCCGACCACGGGATGGTCGACGTCGACCGCTCGCAACGCTGGGACGTCGCCAGGACGCCCGCGCTCGGCCGCGGGGTCGCGCTCGTGGGCGGCGAGCCGCGCGCCGTGCACGTCTACACGCACGCGGACCAGGCAGCGGCCGTGGCCGGGCGCTGGTCCGAGGTCCTCGGGGACGCGGCCCTCGTCGCGCTGCGCGAGGACGCGGTCGCCGCGGGGTGGTTCGGACCCGTCGCGGAGCACGTGCTGCCCACGATCGGCGACGTCGTGGTCGCGATGCGCGGCCGCGCCACGGTCGTGGACTCGCGGACCCAGACGCCGGCCTCGATGCAGCTCGTCGGGGTCCACGGCTCCCTCACGCGCACCGAGATGCAGGTCCCGCTGCTCGTCACGACCACCTGAGCACGACGCCTCCGCCCGGGCGTCGCGAGCACCCGGTCACCTCCTCCTGGGGACCTGTTCCCCCGCACCGAAAGGTCCACGACCGTGGCTGAGCTCGTCTTCTTCTCCGGGACGATGGACTGCGGCAAGTCCACCCTCGCCCTCCAGCTCGACCACAACCACACCGCGCGGGGTCGTTGCGGACTGATCTTCTCGCGCAACGACCGTGCCGGGACCGACCGACTGTCCTCGCGCCTGGGACTCGAGGTCGCCGCGCACGAGGTCCGCGACGACACCGACTTCTGGACCTTCGTGGTCGACGAGCGCATGCGCGGCACCACGGTCGACTACCTGATCTGCGACGAGGCCCAGTTCTACTCGACGACCCAGGTCGAGCAGCTGGCCCGCCTGGTCGACGAGGTCGAGATCGACGTCTACGCGTTCGGCATCACGGCCGACTTCCGCACGCACCTCTTCCCGGGCTCGGCGCGGCTCATCGAGCTCGCCGACCGCGTCGAGGTGCTCCAGGTGCAGTCGCTGTGCTGGTGCGGGGCGCGTGCGACGCACAACGCGCGCACGATCGACGGCTGGATGGTCGTCGAGGGGGCCCAGGTCGTGGTCGGCAACACGGGCGAGAGCGCGAGCGAGGTCGCGTACGAGGTCCTGTGCCGTCGGCACCACATGCGTCGCATGACCTCGGCGTCCGCGCGGCTGCGCTCGACGACCGCGGACGGGCTCGCGCTCGACCTGCCGGGGGCCGCGGGGTAGGAGCACGGCCCAGGTCCCCACGCGCCGCCGGGCGCCCCGGAGGGCACGCCCGGCGGAGAGCGCCGTCGACCCGTGCGGGGGAGAGCCGGTCAGTGCTCGGGCTTGGCGCCGAACACGATCTCGTCCCACGAGGGGACGCTGGCCCGCGTCTTGCGCGGGCGACGCGGTTCGCCCGTTCGCGGTGCGGGGCGTTCGCCGTGCTCACCGGTCGCGTCGGGTTCGTCGCGCTCGCTCCGCAGGGTCCCGACGACGTCGCGTCCTCCGTGCGCGGGCGCGCCCGGACGGGAGGTGCTCGCCTCGGCGGCCCCGTCCCGGCCCGGGTCAGCGTCGGCCGCGCCACGGTCGTCGTCGGTCTCGTGGGGCCCGCGGTGGCCCGTGCCCGCAGGGTGCCCCGTGCCCCGGTGCGACGACGACGCGTCGGCCGCTCCGTCGTCGGGCGCCGGACGCTGCTCCTTGCGGCTCGCCTTGCTCAGCGAGAAGACCTTGGCCCCCGCGGGCTCATCGTCCTCCGGTGCCTCGTCCCGGCGCCCCGAGCGCTCGCCGAGGTCGAACGTCTGCGGAGGCCCGAACCCCTCGAACGGGGCCGAGGGCTCGTCGCGGTGCTGGCGGACGCCGCGACGCTGGCTGAGGTCGTCGAGCATCGACGAGGTCGAGTCGGTCTCCTCGTGCAGCGGGGACGGCGCGTCGTCGTGGTCCGCCGGTTCCGCGGGCGACGAGGCGGACGGTGCCGACCGGGCTGTCGACGGCGACGGGCCTGCCGAAGCCTGCCCGCCCCGGGCCGAGTGGTCGAACAGCGCGCCGCGGACCCCGCGGACGGGCTCCTCGGCGACGTCGGTGCCCGACAACCAGCGAGCCTCGTCCTCGAGCGCGTGCAGCGTGCGGTTCTGGGGGTCGTACGACCAGCGCGCGCTGCGCGCACGGTCACCGATGAGGAAGAGCGCCGTGACGGTCCACGGGCCCGCGTGCGTGCGCGCGGCGGACCACTCGACGTCGTCCTCGGCGACGCCCCGTGCCGTGAGGCGCTCGGAGACCACCTCGCCCAGCGTGGGGGAGTCGTCGTCGTGGCCCGCGCGGTTCTTGAGCACCTGACCCACGACGTACTCCTGCTCGGCGAGCACGGGGCCCTCGAAGCGGTGGACCTGCTCGATCGGGATGCCGGCCTTCTCGGCCACCTCGCGGGCACTGAGCCCTGCGCGCAACTGTGCCTGGATCTCGCGCACGGGCAGCACGTCGGGGGACTGCGAGCGCAGGTGTTCGAGCTGGGCGCGGTCGCGGCGCATGGCGGCGCGCAACGCGTCGTCGACGGGCAGGGTGAAGCGCGCACCGTCCGGTCCGGCGAGGACGAGATGCTCCCCGTCCTCGTGCACCCTCACCAGCTCAAGCTCACTCATGAATCCTCCAACGACGTCGCAGACCGGCTCGTCGCCGGTGGGCCTGCACTCCCGAGAGTGCCACCCCGGCGCGCCGGGACGGCGCAGGCGGCTCGGTGTGCCGCCCGGTGAGGTCTGCTGGGATGATTCTCCCCGTGATCGAGTTCCCCCTGGACGACGTCCTCGAACTGGGCGCGGTGTTCTGCGCCGCGCTGTCCGGAGGGCTGGCCGCGATCCGCAAGTCCTTCGACATCTTCGGGGTCCTGGTGCTCGCCTGGGCGACCGGGCTGGGCGGCGGGATGCTGCGCGACGTGCTCATCGGCGCCATACCCCCCGTCGGGATCTCGAGCTGGAGGCTCGTGGTCGCGGCGCTCGCGGCCGGCGTCGTCATCTACTTCTTCCACCCACGCCTCGAACGCATGCGCCGCGGCATCATCGTGCTCGACGCCGGTGCGCTCGCGCTCTTCGTCGTGGTCGGGACGACCAAGGGCCTCGACTACGGCGTCGGGATGATGGCCGCGGTCATCGTGGGGACGCTCACGGGGATCGGGGGCGGGATCCTGCGCGACCTGCTGAGCAGCGAGGCGCCGCTCATCCTCCAGGACCGCCAGCTCTACGCGGTCCCCGCGATCGTCGGGGCCGCGATCACGGCCGTGCTGTGGCACGAGGGGTGGCTCACGCTCTGGAGCCAGCTCGCGACGATCGCCCTGGTGTTCGGCTTCCGGCTGGTCTCGCTCCGGCTCCGGTGGACCGTCCCGGGGCCGTGGTCGGGTCGTCGCGGGGGTGCGGGGTCGGGCAGGATGTGAGCCGTGACCTTCTTCATCGATGACCCCCGCCTGCCCGACGACGTCACGATCGCCGCTCTGCGCGCGCTCGCCGAGAGCATGGCCAGGGAGGCGGGAGCGCTCGTGCGCGAGGGCCGCCCCGAGCACGTCGAGGTGGCCGCGACCAAGTCGAGCGCGGTCGACGTCGTGACGGCCATGGACGCCGAGTCCGAGGCCCTGCTGCGCCGGATCATCGCGCGGGAGCGGCCCGACGACGCCATCCTCGGCGAGGAGGAGGGGGCCTCCGAGGGGACGTCGGGCCTCACCTGGGTCATCGACCCGATCGACGGCACCGTCAACTACCTCTACTCGGTGGCCTCGTACGCGATCTCGGTCGCGGTCGTCGTGGGCCCCCCGGACCCCGCGCAGTGGACCGTGCTCGCTGGGGCGGTGCACTCGATCGTCGACGGCCGGACCTGGACGGCGGGGCTCGGGGCGGGCGCGACGCTCGACGGCGAGCCCGTACGCGTCAACCCGGCGGGACCGCTCGCGACCTCGTTGGTCGGCACCGGGTTCGCGTACGACGCCGAGCGGCGCCGTCACCAGGCCGAGGTCCTGACGACGGTCCTGCCGCAGGTCCGCGACATCCGCCGGCTCGGGTCCGCGGCGATCGACCTGTGCCTGGTCGCGACCGGGAGCCTCGACCTGTACTACGAGCGCGGGCTGAACCCGTGGGACCTCGCGGCCGGGGCCCTCGTGGCCCAGGAGGCCGGAGCGCTCGTGACCGGCCTGCGGGGACGCCCGGCCGGAGCGGACATGACGGTCGCCGGACCGCCCGCCGCGGTCGACGCGCTGGTCGCGATCCTCGAGTCGGCGGGAGCCGATTCGGGGGTCTGATCCTCGGGCCGCCGCAGGGGTGACGAGGAACACCCCGCGCTGAGGGTGCGCTCGCGCGGTATTTGGTGCAGAATCCGGGGGCCACCGGGAACAATTCCGGGTGGCGGAGCATTACACCGCGTACACCAGTCAGGACGTCTCGCGAAGCGTCCTACGGAGTGCCAGTTCGACGGCCTTCGCCGGACCGAACGACCCCCATGTTCGACCACGACGTTCCGGAGTGTGACCCCACAGATGGCAACTGACTACGACGCCCCCCGCAAGAGCGAAGAGGATCTCAGCGAGGACTCGATCCAAGAGCTGCAGGCTCGTCGCTCCGACAAGAGCTCGGGCGTTGTGGACGAGGACGAGACCGAAGCAGCCGAAGGGTTCGAGCTCCCGGGCGCGGACCTGTCCGGCGAAGAGTTCTCGGTCCGTGTGCTTCCTCGGCAGGCTGACGAGTTCACCTGTTCGAGCTGCTTCCTCGTGCACCACCGCAGCCAGCTCGCGTACGAGAAGAACGGGCAGCAGATCTGCTCGGAGTGCGCGGCCTGAGCGCCGAACCCTCTCACGACGAACGGCCGTCACCCCTCGGGGTGGCGGCCGTTCGCGCGTGCAGGGGGCCCCGGCGGGGGGCGCCCCGGGGGCCGGTGGCTCAGGCCGACGCGGACCGCGCCGAGGCCGTGATCGCGGCGGCGAGCGCGGGGGCGTGGCGCGTGGAGACGAGCCAGTACGGCGTCGGGTCCGCCGGGTCGTCGACCTCGACACGGACGCCCGTGCGGGCCCAGGCCCGCAGGCACACGTACGCGCGCGCGTCGAGCCCCGGACCGAGCTCGTGCGTCATCGCCTCGCGGTCCAGGACCGTGACGTCGCGCAGCAGCGAGGTGGGGATGACGGCTCGTCCGGCCCGCAGGTGGGGCGTGCCGTCGGTGCCCGGCGCCACCGCGACCACGGGCGACGTCCACCAGAGCAGGCCCACGAGGACCACCAGGGCGATGCCCGCGGTGGCGTAGGACAGGACCTCGTCCACGGGCCACAGGGCGATGCCCAGGATGACGGCGAAGGCGAGGGCGGCGGACCAGCCGCCGGGTCCGGGCAGGAGGCGTTCGCGGTAGGCGGCGTCAGGCTGAGGCATGGGTTCATCATCCCAGGTCCGCGAGGTGCCCCGTGGCGATGTTCGCCGCCCCGCCCGTCGAGCACTAGGCTCTGCGGGTGCCCATCGAAGAACCTGCGCCCTCGCGCGTGCCCGTGCCCTCGTCCGCCCGCCCGGGCGACGTCGAGGTGCTCGTCCAGCTGCTCGACGACGTCGCGGCGGTCCCGTCGTACGCCCACCCGGGAGATGCCGGGGCGGACCTCGTGACGACCGTGGACGTGGTGATCGCGCCGCAGGGCCGGGCGACCGTGCCCACGGGGCTCGCGATCGCGCTCCCGGACGGGTATGCGGCGTTCGTGCACCCGCGCTCGGGCCTCGCGGCTCGGCACGGCCTGACGATCGTCAACGCGCCCGGGACCGTCGACGCGGGGTACCGCGGCGAGATCAAGGTGATCCTGCACAACACCGACGCGTCGGAGCCGGTCGTCCTGCACCGCGGCGACCGCATCGCGCAGCTCGTGATCCAGAAGGTCGAGCACGCGCGCTTCCTCCTGGCGGAGAGGCTGCCCGGGTCGCACCGGGGCGAGGGCGGGTTCGGCTCGAGCGGCGGGTGGGCCACCGGGCAGTGAGCCCGGGTGCCCGCCGTGTTCGCTCGTGGCCGAGGGCGGTCACGGGAGCGGCGCGGCGGTCTAGTGTGGTGGGGACGGGGATCGGTGCACGCCGTCCCGTACGAGTCGCTGTCGATGGTCGACGCGGCGAAGAGCTGAAGGAGAGCTTCCGTGGGTTTGTTCCGGCGTAGTGCGTCGCAGCAGTCGAGCGACGAGGCGGTCGTCGCCGAGGGCTCCGAGTCCGTGGAGGCTCCGGCGGGTGCGGACGAGAGCTCGGCACCCGTGGCCCCGGCCGCGGGCACCCGTGGCCCGTTCGACTCCTCCCAGGTCAGCGAGCTCGGTGCCCGTGCGGACCTCGGAGCCATCTGGCTCCCGGGCGTCCCGGGCATGGAGCTGCGCATGGAGGTCGACAAGAAGACCCAGAAGATCACGGGGGCCGCCGCGGCGGTCAACGGCTCGGCGCTGCAGGTCCAGGCATTCGCCGCCCCCAAGACCATGGGCATCTGGGACGAGATCCGCGAGGAGATCGCCGAGTCCGTGACCCAGCAGGGCGGGACGGTCGACGACATCCCCGGTCCGTTCGGTCGCGAGCTGCTCGCGAAGCTCCCGGTCACGGGACCGGACGGCCAGCGCGGCTTCCGTGCTGCCCGGTTCGTGGGCGTCGACGGTCCGCGCTGGTTCCTGCGCGGGGTCCTCACGGGCAAGGCCGCCGTGGACCCGGAGGCGGCACGCCTGCTCGAGTCGGTCTTCGCCAACATCGTCGTGGTCCGCGACAACAACGCCCGGCCGCCGCGCGACCTGCTGGCCATGCACCTGCCCGGTCAGGCGCCGCGTCCCGCGGCCGCCGCCCCCGACGGCGCGGCCCCGTCGCTCCCGGCCTTCGACCCGCTCACGCGCGGGCCCGAGATCACCGAGAGGCGCTGACCCGAGATGTCGCTGCGTCAGGCGCTGCACGCGGTGCTGGCCTCCCAGGAGGAGATCGCCGCGGACGAGGAACGTCACGAGGCGTCCCGGCAGACGGGGTGCTCGGCGGTCGCGGACCTCGCGAACCGCAAGCGGGCCCACGTCTCGGGGGTCCTGCGCTCGGTGATCCTGCGGCCCCGTGAGGGTGTGCCGACGGTCGAGGCCGAGCTGTACGACGGCTCGGGCTCGCTCGACCTGGTCTGGCTCGGTCGTCGGCGCATCGCCGGGATCGAGCCGGGACGTCGCGTCCGTGTCGAGGGCCTGGTCTGCGAGATCGCGGGCCGGCGCACCATGTTCAACCCCCGCTACGAGCTGCGCCCTCGCGCCGGCGAGTGAGCCCGTGACCCACCCCGCAGGCGAGAGAGACGACATGACGCACGAGCACCCTGCCGCCCCCGAGCCGCTCGCCCGGGAGGTGGAAGAGGTCGCGGACGCGATCGACGACGTCGTGCCCCCGGACGAGGGCGCCGCCCGGGGTGTGCGCGCCCTGACGGGGGACTCGTTCTCGCTCGCCGACTCGATCGGCGGGGTGCGCGGGCTCGTGGAGTCCATGGCCCCGGGGCTCGTGTTCGTGGTCGTGTTCATCGTCACGGGCAACACGCTCCAGCCCGCGCTCATCGCGTCGGTCGCGGTGGCGCTCGTGGCCGTGGCGGCG
This sequence comes from Oerskovia enterophila, assembly GCF_001692445.1. GTDB lineage: Bacteria > Actinomycetota > Actinomycetes > Actinomycetales > Cellulomonadaceae > Oerskovia > Oerskovia enterophila. Next base: position 64,636 of record NZ_MAQA01000007.1, read on the forward strand.
CGGCTGGTCCAGCGCACGCCCATCACGCAGGCCTTCGGAGGGTTCCTGGGGGTCGCGATCGGCGTCCTGTGGGCCTGGAAGTCGGGCGAGGCCCAGAACTACTACGCCGCAGGACTGCTGACGAACGCGGCGTACCTGGTCGCGATGGCGGTCTCGGTGCTGGTGCGCTGGCCCGTGGTCGGGCTCGTCGTCGAGGCGCTGCGCAGCGGGTGGACGGACGGGGACAAGGTCAAGGCCGCGGTCGCGTCGAGCGACGAGCCCGACGCCGGAGCGACCTCCGCAGCACCCGTCGCGGCGGGCGAGGCGCAGGTCCCGCGCGAGGGCGACGAGCCCGCCCCGGGGGCCTTCACGGCGTGGGCCCGTCGCTGGCGCGGGGACGCGGATCTCATGCGTCGCTACGCGCTCGCGACGTGGCTCTGGGTCGGCATGTTCGCGCTGCGGCTTGCCGTGCAGGTCCCGCTGTTCATGGCGGGCGAGGACGCGGTCGCCTGGCTCGGCACGGCCCGGCTCGTCATGGGCATCCCGTTGTGGGCGCTGACGCTCTGGGTGACCTGGCTGCTGGTCCGTCGCCCGCGGGTCGCGGACGAGGGGCCTGCTGCCCCTGCGTCGGCCTGAGCCGAGCTGCTGCAGCGCCTCGCGAGCCGGTCCGCGCACCTGGCCCGAGTCGACCCACGCCCGGGCGGACCGGGGCGCGGGTCGGCGACCCGTGGTCAGACGGGCAGGCCCGTGGTCTCGTCGACGATGCCGGTGCTGCCGTCGTCGGTCGGGTCGACCAGCACCTTGAGGAGCGCAGCCTCGTCGACGTCCCGACCCGTCACGATGAGCAGCTCGTCGCCCACCTCGAGGGTGTCGTCGATGCTCGGCGTGATCGGCTGGGTCCCGCGCACGATCGCCGCGAGGACCGTGTCCTGGGGCCACGCGACCTGACCGACCCGGGTGCCGATGAGCGGTGAGTCCGGGGGCAGCGTGAGCTCGAGGATGTCCGCGCCCGACTGGTGGAACGTGAAGATCCGCACCAGGTCGCCGACCGCGACGGCCTCCTCGACCATCGAGGTCATGATGCGCGGGGTCGACACGGCGACGTCCACGCCCCACGACTCGTCGAACATCCACTCGTTCTTGGGGTTGTTGACGCGGGCGACCGTGCGCGGCACGCCGAACTCGGTCTTGGCGAGCAGCGACACGACGAGGTTGACCTTGTCGTCTCCCGTGGCGGCGACGATCACGTCGCACTCGTCGACCTTGGCCTCCGACAGGGTCGAGAGCTCGCACGCGTCCGCGAGGAGCCAGTCCGCGTCGGCCACCTGCGCGACCCGCATCGCCGCGGGCTGCTTGTCGATGATGGTGACCTCGTGGTCATGGCTGAGCAGCTCGCGGGCGATCGAGCGCCCGACAGAGCCTGCTCCGACGACGACGACGCGCATCAGTTCTCCTTGAGTGAGGGGGCGTGCGTGAGGACGCGCTCGACCGTGGGGGCGTCCGCGCTGCGCATGAGGACGTGCAGCACGTCGTTCTCCTGCAGGACGGTGCTGGGGGTCGCCAGGACCCCCTCGCCGAACCGGCCGAGGAACGCGACCCGCGCGCTGGTCGCCGACTCGATGGTCCCGACCGCGTGACCGACCCAGCCCGGGTGGAAGTCGGTCTGCGCGAGGCGGACCTGGCCCGAGGGGTCGCGGTACTCGTCGGTCGCGCCGAGCGGGAGCATGCGGCGCAGGACCTGGTCCGAGGTCCAGCGGACGGTCGCGACCGTCGGGATCCCGAGGCGCTGGTAGATCTCCGCACGGTGAGGGTCGTAGATGCGGGCCACGACGTTGTCGACGCCGTACGTCTCGCGCACCACGCGCGCGGCGAGGATGTTCGAGTTGTCGCCGTCGGAGACCGCGGCGAACGCGTAGGCGTCCTCGATGCCCGCCTGGACGAGCGTGTCCCGGTCGAACCCGAGGCCCGTGACCTTCTTGCCGGAGAACTCCGCGGACAGCCGTCGGAAGGCGTCGGGGTTCTGGTCGACCACGGCCACCGAGTGGCCGCGGTTCTCGAGAGACTGGGCGAGGGTGGCGCCGACACGGCCACATCCCATGATCACGAAGTGCACGAGCGAAACGCTACCGCGACGGCGTCACGTCCACGTACAGGAGCCGGGCGACGAGACCGGTCGGGCCGTGGAGGGGTCAAGGGCCCCCAGAGGGCCTAGCATGGGCCAACGTGTCGGATATCGCTGATGCCGCCAAACGATTGCTGCTCGGACGTCCCGTCCGCAGCGACGACCTGGGGCACACCCTGCTACCGAAGCGCATCGCGCTCCCGGTCTTCGCCTCGGACGCGCTCTCGTCCGTCGCGTACGCCCCGGACGAGATCCTGCTGACCCTCTCGATCGCCGGCCTCGCGGCCACGACCATCTCCCCGTGGGTGGGGCTGGCGGTCGTCGTCGTCCTGCTGACCGTGGTGGCGTCGTACCGCCAGAACGTGCACGCCTACCCCTCGGGCGGCGGGGACTACGAGGTCGCCACCGTCAACCTGGGGCCGACCGCGGGCGTCGGCGTGGCGTCGGCGCTCATGGTCGACTACGTCCTGACGGTGGCCGTCTCGATCTCCTCGGGTGCGCAGTACGCCGCGGCTGCGCTGCCGTTCCTGCGGGGCCACGAGGCGGCGTTCGCGATCACCCTGGTCGTGCTGCTGACCCTGGTCAACCTGCGCGGGGTCAAGGAGTCGGGCTCGTTCTTCGCGATCCCCGTGTACCTGTTCATGTTCGCGATCGGGATGACGGCCGTCGTCGGGTTCGTCCGGTACGCCACGGGCACCCTGCCCATGGCCGAGAGCTCGACCTACGAGCTCGTCGCGGAGAGCCATTTCGACCAGGGGCTGACCGGGCTCGCGGGAGCGTTCCTCGTGGCGCGCGCCTTCGCGTCGGGCTGTGCCGCCCTCACGGGTGTCGAGGCGATCAGCAACGGCGTGCCGGCGTTCAAGAAGCCCAAGTCGCGCAACGCGGCCACGACGCTCGCCCTGCTCGGGTCGATCTCGGCCTTCATGATCATGGCGATCCTCTTCCTGGCCCAGAAGACCGGCGTGCACTTCGCCGAGAACCCGACCGAGCAGCTCACGATCAACGGTCAGCCCGTGCCCGACGACTTCGTGCAGGACCCGGTCATCGGTCAGCTCGCCCAGGCGGTGTTCCAGGGTGTCCCGATCGCGTTCTACCTCGTGGCCGCCGTCACGGGCCTCATCCTGGTCTTCGCGGCCAACACCGCGTTCAACGGCTTCCCGGTCCTGGCCTCGATCCTGGCCAAGGACGGATACCTGCCGCGCCAGCTCCACACGCGCGGCGACCGCCTCGCGTTCTCGAACGGCATCGTGACCCTCGCGGTCGCGGCGATCGCCCTCATCTGGGCGTTCGACGCCCAGGTCACGCGACTGATCCAGCTCTACATCGTGGGCGTGTTCGTGTCCTTCACGCTGTCTCAGCTCGGGATGATCAAGCACTGGACCCGCGAGCTGCGCACCACCCCGGACCCGCGGTTCCGGACCAAGATGAAGCGCTCGCGCGTCGTCAACACGATCGGGTTCGGCATGACCGGGACCGTCCTGGTCATCGTGCTGCTCACCAAGTTCACGCACGGGGCCTGGATCGCCATCCTCGCGATGGCCTTCGTGTTCGTGCTCATGCGGGCGATCCGCAAGCACTACGACTCGGTGCGCGACGAGCTCACCCTGGGTGAGGACCCCGCGGCCGCGCGCGCGCTGCCGAGCCGGGTCCATGCGCTCGTCCTGGTCTCCAAGCTGCACAAGCCCACCATGCGGGCCCTGGCCTACGCCCGCGCCTCGCGGCCCTCGGTGCTCGAGGCCGTGACGGTGGGCGTCGACGCGGACGAGGTCGCCGAGTTCACCGCGGAGTGGGAGGCGCTCGACATCCCGGTCCCGCTGCGCGTCCTGGACTCGCCGTTCCGTGAGATCACCCGACCGATCCTGTCCTACGTGCGTTCGATCCACCGCGAGAGCCCGCGCGACCTGGTCGTGGTCTACATCCCCGAGTACGTCGTGGGGCACTGGTGGGAGCACCTCCTGCACAACCAGAGCGCGCTGCGCCTCAAGGGGCGGCTCCTGTTCACCCCGGGCGTGGTCGTGGCATCGGTGCCGTGGCAGCTCTCCTCGACCAAGGGGCAGACGGGCCTCGAGAAGGAGGGCTTCGCGGCGCAGAAGCGGATCAACCGCCGCTACTGAGCCGGACGTGTGCGGCCCCACGTGACGTCGGGCATCGGATCGGGGACGAAGTCCGTCCGCGTCCGGGATACTAGGGGGGTGTCTGAAACCCTGAACTCCACTCCCACCGCCCCTGAGTCTCAACCTCTGGTCGAGCTCGAGGTCGGGCCGGTCGCGCACGGTGGCCACTGCGTCGCGAGGCTCGACGGGCGGGTCGTCTTCGTCCGGCACGCGCTGCCGGGGGAGCGGGTGCTCGCTCGTCTCACCGAGGAGGGCGACACCGCGAAGTTCTGGCGGGCCGACGCGATCGAGATCCTCGAGCCCTCGCCGGACCGCGTTCCCGCGGCCTGGCCCGCAGCCGGTGCCGGCGGCGCAGGGGGCGGCGAGCTCTCGCACGTCTCCCTGCCGGCCCAGCGTCGCTGGAAGGCCGCGGTCCTCCAGGAGCAGCTCAAGCGGCTGGCCAGCCTTGACCTTCAGGTAGAGGTTGAGGGTGCGCCGGGCGACGACGAGCGCGGTGGCCTCGGCTACCGCACGCGGATCGACCTGGTCGCGGACGACAAGGGCCGTGCCGGCATGCGCGTCTTCCGCTCGCACGACGTCGTCCCCCTCGACGAGATGCCGCTCGCGACCCCGGAGGTCGCGGCGCTCGCCGAGGCCGAGGAGGTCTTCACCCGACGCTGGCGTCCGGGCACCCGGCTCGAGCTCGTCGCCCCTGCCGGCGGCACCGACCCGATCCTGCTCGTGGACGGGGTCGTGTGGCACTCGGGCCACATCGACCGCCGTCCCCACGCGCGCCGCGCCGTGACCGAGACCGTCACGGTCGCGGGCACCGAGCACACCTTCCGCGTCGCGGCCGACGGGTTCTGGCAGGTCCACCGCGAGGCGCCCGCGCTGCTCGCGGAGGCCGTGCTGGCCGCCGCAGGTCCGCTCGAGGAGGCGACCGTCGTCGACCTGTACTCGGGGGCTGGGCTCTTCACGCTCCCGCTCGCCGACGCCGTCGGCGAGACGGGGCGCGTCGTCGCGATCGAGGGCGACGAGCGGGCCGTCAAGGACGCGCGTCGCAACGCGTTCGAGAAGCCCCAGGTCGAGCTCCACCACGGCCCGGTCGAGAAGGTGCTGGCGGCCAAGGACCACGCGGCGCCCACTGCCGACGTCGTGGTGCTCGACCCGCCGCGGACCGGCGCGGGCCGCAAGGTCGTCGACGCGGTCGCCGCGCTCCAGGCCCCGCGCGTCGTGTACGTCGCGTGCGACCCCGCCGCGCTCGCACGCGACATCGCCTACTTCGCGAAGCACGGCTACACGGTCGAGTCCGTCACGGGCTACGACCTGTTCCCGCACACCCACCACGTCGAGGCGATCGCGGTCCTGACGCGCTGACCCGTCCCGGGCGGGCTGCACAGGGGACGTACAGGCACGGCCCAGGTCCGCCCGGGACGCTGGTCTCGCAGCAGGCGGTTCACCTGTCGCCCGGAGAGGATCCGGGCGACGATGGACTGATGTGCCGGGAGCCACCGGCGATGGGCGGAGCGGAAGAGGGCGCATGCAGGTCACCGTGGTCGTGCCGACGTTCAACGAGGGACCGAACGTCGAGGAGCTCGTGGGGCGGCTCGCCGTCGCAGTCGAGGGGATCGACGCGGAGGTGCTGTTCGTCGACGACTCGACCGACGACACCCCCGTGGTCGTCGCGCGCGTGGCCGGGTCGTCGAGCCTGCCGGTCCGGCTGCTCCACCGCGACGAGCCGGTCGGCGGTCTGAGCGGCGCTGTCGTCGAGGGCCTCGGCGAGGCCCGCGGGGAGTGGGTCGTGGTCATGGACGGCGACCTGCAGCACCCGCCGGAGATGGTGCCGGTCCTGCTCGAGACCGCGGCCTCCACGGGGGCCGACATCGTGGTCGCCTCGCGGTACACGGGCAACGGCGACGCGGGCGGCCTCGACGGGCGGTGGCGGCACCTGGTCTCGTCGGCCTCCTCGCTGCTCGCACGCTCGATGTTCCCGGTGCGGCTGCGCAACGTGACCGATCCCATGACGGGGTTCTTCGCGGTCCGCACGACCGCGATCGACGTCGCGGCGCTGCGCCCGCGGGGGTTCAAGATCCTGCTGGAGATCCTGGCGCGCAACAAGGTCGAGGTCGTCGAGGAGCCGTTCGTGTTCGGGGAGCGGTTCGCGGGGGAGTCCAAGGCGACGTTCGCGAACGGTCTGCGCTACCTCCAGCAGCTCACCGCGCTGCGGTTCGGGCGGATGTCCACGTTCGCGCTCGTCGGGGCGTTCGGTGCCGTGATGAACCTGGCGATCATGTGGGGCCTCGAGCAGCTCGGGGTGCACTACATGCCCGCCGCGGTGGTCTCGGCGGCCGTCACGATCGTGACGAACTTCCTGCTGCTCGAGCACTTCGTCTTCCACGACCTGCGCGACGAGGGGCGCAACGTGTGGAAGCGCGCGGCGCAGTCGTTCACGTTCAACGGCATCGAGGCCGCGGTACGTCTGCCGTTCCTGCACTGGCTCGTGGTGCTCACGGGCATGCCGCCGGTCCTCGCCCAGGCACTGACCCTGGTCGTCGCGTTCCTCCTGCGCTTCGTCTTCCACGCCCAGGTCGTCTACCGGCCCCGCAAGAGCGAGCCGGAGCCCGTCGTCCCGCTCACGGGGGAGAAGGCGGCCCCCGCGACCGACGAGGACTGAGCGCGCCGCTCCGTCCGGCGTCCCAGGGCGCGCCGCCCGCCGGAGGGGCCGTCCGTGCGGCCCCGCCTGGGCTGTCATGATGGTCGCCGCGGCCGGCTCCCCGGGCGCGACGACCGGAGGAGGGCCACCAGCATGGGCATCGTCGACAACGCGGTCTACGTCGACGGGCGGCGCACGGCCAACCCGTCGAGCCTCGACGAGACGTTCGAGACCATGCGCGAGCGGCACGGGCTCGCGTGGGTCGGTCTGTACCGGCCGAGCGAGGCCGAGATCCGCGCGGTCGCCGAAGAGCTCTCGCTGCACCACCTCGCGGTCGACGACGCGATCGCGGCCCACCAGCGCCCCAAGCTCGAGCGCTACGACGACAACCTCTTCGTGGTCCTGCGCCCGGCCCGCTACCTCGACGCCGAGGAGCGCGTCGAGTTCGGCGAGCTGCACGTCTTCGTGGGCCCCGACTTCGTCGTCACGGTCCGGCACGCCGAGTCGCCGGACGTGGGGGCCGTGCGCCGCCGGCTCGAGTCCACGCCCGAGCTCCTGCGGCTCGGTCCCGAGGCCATCCTCTACGCGGTGCTCGACCAGGTCGTCGACGAGTACGCCCCCGTGGTCGCGGGGCTGCAGAACGACATCGACGAGATCGAGGACCAGCTCTTCAGCGGGGACCCGGCCGTCTCGCGGCGCATCTACGAGCTCTCGCGCGAGGTCATCGCCTTCCAGCGGGCCACCCATCCCGTCGTGGGCATCCTTCAGTCGCTCGAGCGCGGCTCGGAGAAGTACGGCGTCGACATCGAGCTCCAGCGCAACCTGCGCGACGTGCTCGACCACTCGCTGCGCCTCGCCGAGCAGGCCGACTCCTTCCGGGTCCTCCTGCAGAACGCCCTCATGGTCCAGGCCACGCTCGTGGCCCAGCACCAGAACGAGGAGATGCGACGGCTGTCCGAGACGAGCCTCGCCCAGGGCGAGGAGGTCAAGAAGATCTCGTCCTGGGCGGCGATCCTCTTCGCGCCCACGCTCGTCGGCACGATCTACGGCATGAACTTCGAGCGCATGCCCGAGCTCGGCTGGGGCCTCGGCTACCCGGCGGCCGTCGCGGCGATGGTCGCCATGGGGTTCGCGCTCTACCTGATCTTCAAGCGGCACAAGTGGCTCTGACCCACCCAGGCGGACTGCACCCCGCTCCGACAGGGCAGAACTGCTGCTGACGGGCACAATCGACAGGTGAGCACCTCTGCCGACGACGGCGCCCCCGCGACCGGACCCGACCGCCCGCCGGGCGCCGCGTCGTCGGGCACCGTGACCGCCGGGCCCCGCGGGCTGAGCGCCCAGGAGGTGGCCGCGCGTGTCGAGGCCGGGCAGACCAACCGGACCTCGCAGGCGACCTCGCGCTCGCTCAGCGCGATCCTGCGGTCCAACGTGTTCACGCTCTTCAACCTGATCCTCGCGATCGCCGTGACCCTCGTGCTCCTCACGGGCCGGTGGCCCGACGCGGTGTTCGGGTTCGTCGTGGTCATCAACGCGGGGATCGGGATCGTGACCGAGTACCGCGCCAAGCGGACCCTCGACCGGCTCTCGATCCTCACCGCCCCCTCGGCCCGCGTGGTGCGCGACGGGACCGAGCAGGAGGTCGCGCTCGACGGGGTGGTGCTCGACGACGTGCTGCTCGTGAGCATCGGCGACCAGGTGCCGGCCGACGCCCAGGTGCTCGAGGTCACGGGGCTCGAGGTCGACGAGTCCATGCTCACGGGCGAGTCGCGCCCCGTGCACAAGGCCGTCGGCGACGAGGTGCTCTCGGGCTCGTCCGTGGTCGCCGGGCACGCGGTGTGCCGCGTGGCCCGCGTGGGCGAGGCCGGGTACGCCCAGCGCATCACGGCCGAGGCCAAGAAGTTCTCGGTCGTGCGCTCGGAGCTGCGCGAGGGGGTCGACAAGATCCTCAGGGTCGTCTCGATCGGGATCGTGCCCATCTCGCTCCTGCTGTTCTGGAGCCAGCTCTACTACACGGGCGGCGTGCGCGAGTCGATCGCGGACGGGACGTGGCGCGACGGCGTCGTCGCGGCCGTGGCGGGCGTCGTCGGGATGATCCCCGAGGGGCTCGTCCTGCTGACCTCGCTCAACTTCGCGATCGCCGCGATGCTGCTCGCGCGCCAGAAGGTCCTGGTCCAGGAGCTGCCCGCGGTCGAGATCCTGGCGCGCGTCGACGTGCTGTGCCTCGACAAGACGGGCACCATCACCGACGGGCACGTGGCCCTGACCGAGCTGCGCGCGCTCGAGCAGGTCGAGGGAGCCCGGGAGGCGCTCGCGGCCGTCGCGGCCGACCCCGAGGGCAACGCGACGTCGCAGGCTCTCGCCGAGGGGCTCGCGGACGTCGAGGCCGCAGCCGTGCGCGAGTCGGTCCCGTTCTCCTCGGCCCGCAAGTGGAGCGCGCTGCGCACCGACGCGGGCGCGTTCGTGCTGGGTGCCCCCGAGATCCTGCTCGCGGGGCGGGCGGACGCCCCGGCGACCACGGCGCTCGCGGAGGTCCGCGAGGCAGCGGACACGGGCGCGCGCGTGGTCCTGCTCGCGCACGCCCCGACGGGCCTCCCGCCGACCGAGGCGCCCCTCCCGGAGGACCTCGTGCCCGCGCTGCTCGCGGTGCTGGGCGAACGCATCCGCCCCGACGCGGCCCAGACCCTCGAGTACTTCCGCCGCCAGGGTGTCCGGGCCAAGGTCATCTCAGGCGACAACCCCGACACGGTCGCGGCGATCGCGACCAAGGTCGCGCTGCACGGCGAGGGCGAGCGGGTCGAGGGCTTCGACGCGCGCCGGCTCCCCGACGACCCGGCCGAGCTCGCCGAGGTCGTCGACGCGCACGACGTCTACGGGCGCGTGACGCCCGAGCAGAAGCGCGCGATCGTGCACGCGCTCCAGTCGCGCGGTCACGTGGTCGGCATGACGGGCGACGGGGTCAACGACGCCCTGGCGCTCAAGGACGCGGACCTCGGGATCGCGATGGGCAACGGCGCCCCGGCGACCAAGGCGGTCGCGCGCGTGGTGCTGGTCGACGGGCGGTTCGCGACGCTGCCCGGGGTCCTGGGCCAGGGGCGCCGGGTCATGGCCAACATGGAGCGGGTCGCGAGCCTGTTCCTCGCGAAGACGACGTACGCGGCGATCCTCGCGGTGGCCGTGGTGCTGCTCGTGTGGCCGTACCCGTTCCTGCCGCGCCACATGACCATCGCGGGCTCTCTCACGATCGGCATCCCGGCGTTCTTCCTCGCGCTGCCGCCCAACAACCGGCGCTACCTCGCGGGCTTCCTGCGCCGGGTGCTGAGCTTCGCGGTCCCCGCGGGGGTCGTGATCGGGGCCGTGATCCTGCTCGTGTACGGGTACCTGCGGCCGCTCGTGGGCACGGGCGACGCCCGGTCGGCCTCGACGCTCGTGCTGATCGGGGTCTCGCTGTGGGTCGTGGGCATCCAGGCGCGGCCGCTCAACGGGTGGAAGCTCCTCCTGATCGCCGCGCTCGCGGCGTGCGCGGCGCTCGCGGTGGCGGTCCCGTGGGTCCGCGACTTCTTCGCGCTCCAGGTCCCGACGGCGCAGGAGGCCGTGGTCATCACCGTCGCGGTGCTCGTGGGCTGGGTCGCGATCGAGGCCGTGTACCGGTTCTTCGTCCCGTGGATCCTGCGGTGGCACCGCGCGTGAATATCTTGACGTCAAGATAAATGCGGTATGCTGTGTGTCGGCGGCATTTCGGTGCGTCGCCCGGCCCGGCGTACGCTGGGCAAAGCCCCCAGAACCATCTTGATCGTCATCCGACGACCTGCCACGTCGGGCGTGCGACGTGGGCCACAGAGCCCGCGCGGTGCCCCAGGCGAGGTGGTCGTCACCCACCCTCGCCAGGTAGAAGGAGCAACCGTGAGCAGCGTCGACACGTTCGGGTCGAAGGGAACACTGGAGGTCGGTGAGAACTCGTACGAGATCTTCCGCCTCTCCGCGGTAGAAGGCGCCGAGCGCCTCCCGTACAGCTTGAAGATCCTCGCCGAGAACCTCCTGCGCACCGAGGACGGCGCGAACATCACCGCGGACCACGTGCGGGCGATCGCCGCCTGGGACCCGGACGCGCAGCCCGACACCGAGATCCAGTTCACGCCGGGTCGCGTCATCATGCAGGACTTCACGGGCGTGCCCTGCGTCGTGGACCTCGCGACCATGCGCGAGGCCGTCGCCGACCTCGGTGGCGACCCGTCGCGCATCAACCCGCTGGCTCCCGCCGAGATGGTCATCGACCACTCGGTGCAGATCGACGTCGCGGGTCGCCGCGACGCGTTCGAGCGCAACGTCGAGTTCGAGTACCAGCGCAACCACGAGCGCTACCAGTTCCTGCGCTGGGGCCAGACGGCGTTCGACGACTTCAAGGTCGTCCCCCCGGGCACCGGCATCGTCCACCAGGTCAACATCGAGTTCCTGGCGCGCACCATCATGACGCGTACCGTGAGCACTGCCGGCGGGGACGTCTTGAGGGCCTACCCCGACACGTGCGTCGGCACCGACTCGCACACGACCATGGTCAACGGCCTGGGCGTGCTCGGCTGGGGCGTGGGCGGCATCGAGGCCGAGGCAGCGATGCTCGGCCAGCCCGTCTCGATGCTCATCCCGCGCGTCGTCGGCTTCAAGCTCAGCGGCCAGATCCCCTCGGGCGTCACCGCGACCGACGTCGTCCTCACGATCACGCAGATGCTGCGCCAGCACGGCGTGGTCGGCAAGTTCGTCGAGTTCTACGGCGCCGGTGTCGCGGCCGTGCCGCTGGCCAACCGCGCCACGATCGGCAACATGAGCCCCGAGTTCGGCTCGACCGCCGCGATCTTCCCGATCGACTCGGTCACGGTCGACTACCTGCGCCTGACGGGCCGTTCCGAGGAGCAGCTCGCGCTCGTCGAGGCCTACGCCAAGGAGCAGGGTCTCTGGCTCGACCCGACCGACCCGAGCTACGTCGAGCCGGTCTTCTCCGAGTACCTCGAGCTCGACCTCTCGACGGTCGTCCCCTCGATCGCCGGCCCCAAGCGTCCCCAGGACCGCATCGAGCTGTCGAACGCCAAGTCCGCGTTCGCCCGCGACCTGCCGACCTACGCCCCCGAGGTCGTCGACATGGTCGACGAGGCCGAGAAGGAGTCCTTCCCGGCCTCCGACTCGCCCGCGATCCACGCCAACGGCCGCCGGACAGTCCCGGTCACGGACACCAACGGCAAGCAGTTCGACCTGTTCCACGGCGCGGTCGCGATCGCCTCGATCACGTCGTGCACCAACACGTCGAACCCGTCCGTGATGCTCGCTGCGGCGCTGCTCGCGAAGAAGGCCGTCGAGAAGGGCCTGGAGGCCAAGCCGTGGGTCAAGACCTCCATGGCACCGGGCTCGCAGGTCGTCACGAACTACTACGAGAAGGCGGGCCTGTGGCCCTACCTCGAGAAGCTCGGCTTCCACCTCGTGGGCTACGGCTGCGCGACCTGCATCGGTAACTCGGGCCCGCTCGACGAGAAGGTCTCCGAGGCCGTCAACGAGCACGACCTGTCGGTCGTCTCGGTGCTCTCGGGCAACCGCAACTTCGAGGGTCGCATCAACCCCGACGTCAAGATGAACTACCTGGCCTCCCCGCCGCTGGTCATCGCGTACGCCCTCGCGGGCACCATGGAGTTCGACTTCGAGCACGACCCGCTGGGCCGCAACGAGGACGGCTCGCCGATCTTCCTGCGCGACATCTGGCCCACGCCGGAAGAGGTCCAGGCGACGATCGACTCCTCGATCGACCGCGCGATGTTCACCAAGGACTACGCGGACGTCTTCACGGGTGACGAGCGCTGGCGCGCACTGTCGACCCCCGAGGGCAACACGTTCGAGTGGGACGAGCAGTCCACCTACGTCCGCAAGCCCCCGTACTTCGAGGGCATGTCGGCGCAGCCGTCCCCGGTCACCGACATCTCGGGTGCCCGCGTGCTGGCGAAGCTGGGCGACTCGGTCACGACCGACCACATCAGCCCTGCCGGGTCCATCAAGGCGGACTCGCCGGCCGGTGTGTACCTGGCCGAGCACGGCGTCGAGCGTCGCGACTTCAACTCCTACGGCTCGCGCCGCGGGAACCACGAGGTCATGATCCGCGGCACGTTCGCGAACATCCGCCTGCGCAACCAGCTCCTCGACAACGTCGAGGGCGGCTTCACGTTCAACTTCGTGAAGAACGCTCAGGACACCATCTACGACGCCGCGCAGGACTACGCCGCGGCCGGCACGCCGCTCGTGATCCTCGGCGGCAAGGAGTACGGCTCCGGGTCGTCGCGCGACTGGGCCGCCAAGGGCACCGCGCTCCTGGGCGTCAAGGCCGTCATCACCGAGAGCTTCGAGCGCATCCACCGCTCGAACCTGATCGGCATGGGCGTCCTGCCGCTGCAGTTCCCGGCCGGGGAGTCCGCGGGCTCGCTGGGTCTGGACGGCACCGAGACGTTCGACATCTCGGGCGTCACGGCGCTCAACGAGGGCACGACGCCCTCGACGGTCAAGGTCACCGCGACCAAGACCGACGGCACCTCGGTCGAGTTCGACGCGGTCGTCCGCATCGACACCCCCGGAGAGGCCGACTACTACCGCAACGGCGGCATCCTGCAGTACGTGCTGCGTTCGCTCGTCAACGACTGACGAGCGTCGGCCGCGGTGGGCGGCGTCGTCGGGCCCGGGATCTCCCGGCTGCCCGACGGCGCCGCGCACCCCGCCCAGGACGCACGACGACGGGGCGTCTCACCTTCGGGTGGGGCGCCCCGTCGTCGTTCTCCGGTCAGGACGAGGACTCGCGTGCCCGCTGCGTGAACGTGCCCGCCGTGACGGCTGCGTAGGAGCGGCGCACGATCTCCTCCAGGACGTCGAGGTCGTTGGTCTGCAGGTCCTTGAGGTACACGCACACGAGTCCGGTGGTGTGCGGCCCGAGGCGCGCGAGCAGGTCCTCGTGGGCCCCCGTCCCGTCGGGCAGGTAGACCGTGGACGCGGCCTTGCGCGGGGAGAAGCCGGCCGCCCCCGCGTCGCCCTGGCGCCCGCTCGCGTACTCGTAGTGGTAGTGGCCGAACCCGATGATCGACGGACCCCACATCACGGGCGGCTCGCCCGTGACGCGCTGCATGAGCGCGACGAGCGTGTCCGCGTCGCGGCGGCGGACCGTGTGGGTCACGGTCGCGAGGAACGCGTCCACGTCGCCGTCGTGCGGGCGGGTCTTCGCTTCGGTAGCCATGCGAGCCAGTATCGCGCGGCGGGGGGCCGCGTGCCCGGGACGGGCGCGGTCAGGCGGCGTCCTCGTCGTCCTGCTCCTGCTCGCCCGCGACGAGGAGGTCGATGTGGACCCCCAGGAGCGTGCCGTCGGCCGCGTACGAGCCGAGGACCGGGTACCACCCGTCTCCCCAGCCCGAGTGCGCGAGCACGAGGTTCTCACCGGCCGTGGTGAGCGGCAGGACGATGTTCGCGCACCCCGCCCGCAGGTGCGCGGGATCGTCCATGCGCGCGAACCAGCTCGACTCCGTGCCGTCGTCGAACAGGTCCTCGTACCAGTCGCCCTCGGGCATCGAGGTCTTGACGGCCCGAGCGTCCGCGAACGCGACGGTGCCCGCGTCGACCCCGACGCCGTGGAGCCGCTCGTCGTCCTCACGGTCGTTCGCGTCGGCATCGGCAGCGCCCGAGACGCCCTCGGGCACCATGCCCTCGACGCGCGAGACCTCGCCGTCGGCCAGGACGAGGCTCAGGTAGGCCTCGCGCAGGTGGCTGCCGTCCTGCGCGTCCGAGACGTCGGCCACCGTGACCCGCACCGGGTAGGTGCCCGCGGGGACGGTGACGACGAGCGACTCGCCCAGCGACACGAACGGGTCGCTCGCCTCGAGACGACCGCTGGGCAGGACCAGGTGCCCCAGGTCGTGGACCGTCTGGGCGTACGGCGTGCCCTGGGGGCGACCGGAGGACAGGGCGAAGAACGAGTCGGTGCGTGTCATGCGGCCCACCTTAGGAGCCGCCACTCACAGAGCATCGACGAGGTCGCGGACTCCTCGAGCGGCTCAGTCGTCGCCGAGCACCTGCGCGAGCGTGTGCGCGCCCAGGTCGGCGAACGCCGGGTCGTCGTCCGAGTGGGCCGCGAACGCGGTGCCGAGGACGAGCGCCCAGCCCCGCGCCCGGGCCCACGTCGCGTCGTCGGTCCCGCGACGGGCCGTGACGGCCTCGCGGAACGCGTGGCGTCCCACGGCGTCGAACGTGATCCAGGCGGTCGCGAGGTCCGTGGCGGGGTCCCCGCTGGTCATGTCCCCGAAGTCGACCACCGCCCCCAGGCGGTGGTCACCGGGGGTGAGCACCAGGTTCGCCGGGTGCAGGTCGCCGTGCAGCCACAGCGCCGGCCCGTCCCACGCGGGGACCTCGACGAGGCGGGACCACAGGTCGAGGAGCGCTCCGTCGTCGGGCACCTGGCCCGACGTGAGGCGGCCCCGGACCGACTCGTCGCGCGCAGCCAGGGGGCCGCCGCGGAACGGGTTCGCGGGCGCCTGGGGCGGCGCGGGGACGTGCAGGGCCACGAGGAACGCGGCGAGGTCGCGGGCGAACGCGCGGCGCAGCGCGGGGTCGACCGCGAGGGCGCTCAGCCCGTCGAACCACGGGACGATGCTCCACGACCAGGGGAAGGAGGGGTCCGCAGACCCGTCGGAGGGAAGCCCGACCCGCACGGGAGCGGGGACCGGTACCGGGAGGTGCGGTGCGAGCACCGGGAGCCACTCCTGCTCGTGGCGCACGAGCGCGGCCGCGAGCTCGCGGCGCGGGACCCGCACCGCGAGCTCGTCGCCCAGGCGCAGCACCACGTTGTCCCAACCGTTCGCGACGACCTCCAGGGGCAGGCCGGCCAGGTCGGGGTGCTGGGCGGTGAGCAGGGCGCGCACGAGGTCGGCCGTGACGTCGACCTCCGCGGCGGGCCGCAGTGCCACTAGACCGGCACCTCGACCGTGCGCGCCGCGTCCCACGGCTCGGCCCAGCCGAGCCGGTCCAGGAGCGCGTCGAGGATCGCGCCCGTGAACCCCCACACGAGGTGCTCGCGCCCGTCCGCGGACACCAGGAAGGCGGGGCTCTTGTGCGTGCTGCGTCCCCGGCGCACGACGGCGGTGCGCCGGTTCGCGGGGTCCGTCAGGTCCGCGACGGGCACCCGGAAGACGTGCGCAGACTCGGCCGAGTCGACGACCGCGACCGGTGTGGGCCGAGCCCACCACCCGATCACGGGGGTCACGAGGTGGTTGCTCACGGGCAGGGGGAGCGGGGAGAGCGCGCCCAGGACCTCGACGCCGTCGCGGTCCAGCCCCGTCTCCTCGACGGCCTCGCGCAGGGCCGCGTCGACCAGGTCCGTGTCCGAGTCGTCGAGCCGTCCCCCGGGGAACGAGACCTGGCCCGGGTGGTGGCTGAGCGTCGAGGCGCGGGCGAGCAGCAGCACGTCGAGGTCGGCGGGCACGGGCGAGGCGGGCGCGTCGTCCGTCGGGTCCTGCCCGGACGTGTCACGAGCGGCCAGGACGTCGTCGAGCACGCCGAACAGGACCAGGACCGCGGCCTGCCGCACGCGCGACTCGTCGAGCGTCCCGATCGCGTAGCGCCACGGGCGGGGCCACGGCGAGCCGTCCTGGGCGAGGGCCGCGAGCCCGGCGCGCGCCGAGCCTGCGGTCGGCGGGACCGTCACCAGCCCGCGGGCAGCGGGCGCCCCTCCTCGTAGCCGGCCGCGGACTGGATACCGACCACGGCCCGCTCGGCGAACTCGGTGAGCGAGGCCGCTCCCGCGTACGTGCACGAGCTGCGCAGGCCCGCGGTGATCTCGTCGATCAGGTCCTCGACGCCCGGGCGGACCGGGTCGAGGTACATGCGGGACGACGAGATGCCCTCCTCGTACAGGCCCTTGCGCGCCTGCTCGAACGGGGACCCGCCCGCGCCACGGGCCGCGACCGCTCGGGCCGAGGCCATGCCGAACGACTCCTTGTAGAGGCGACCCGTGCCGTCGTCGTGCAGGTCGCCCGGGGACTCGTGCGTCCCGGCGAACCACGAGCCGATCATGACCTGGGACGCGCCCGCCGCGAGGGCGAGGGCGACGTCGCGCGGGTGGCGCACGCCGCCGTCGGCCCACACGTGCTTGCCCAGCTCGCGGGCCGCGGCCGCGCACTCGAGGACGGCAGAGAACTGGGGACGGCCCACGGCCGTCATCATGCGCGTGGTGCACATGGCGCCCGGCCCGACGCCGACCTTGACGATGTCCGCCCCCGCGGCCACGAGGTCGCGCACGCCCTCGGCCGTCACGACGTTGCCCGCGACGATCGGGACCTGCGGGTCCAGGGACCGCACGGCCTCCAGGGCCTGGAGCATCTTGACCTGGTGACCGTGGGCCGTGTCGACCACGAGCACGTCCACGCCCGCGGCGAGGAGCTCGGCGGCCTTGGCCTTGACGTCGCCGTTGATGCCCACGGCCGCCGCGATGCGCAGGCGCCCCTGGGCGTCCAGGGCGGGGGAGTAGACGCTCGAGCGCAGCGCGCCGCGACGCGTCAGGACGCCCACGAGGCGCCCGTCGCGCACGACCGGGGCGACCTTGCGTCGCGAGCGGTGCAGCTCGTCGAACGCGGCCTGCAGACCGCCCGGACCCGACACGACCGACGCGTCGACGGTCTGCGGCTGGGCCGACATGACCTGCTGGACCTGCGTGAAGCGGTCGACGCCCAGGCAGTCCGCCTCGGTCACGACCCCCACGGGGCGGTCGCCGTCGAGGACCACGGCCGCGCCGTGCGACCGCTTGCCGATCAGGGTCAGCGCGGTGTGCACGGTGTCGGTGGGGGAGACCACGACCGGGGTCTCGATGACCGGGTCCTTGCCCTTGACGTCGGCGACCACGTCCGCGACGACGTCGGTGGGCACGTCCTGCGGGATCACGACGATCCCGCCGCGTCGTGCGACGGTCTCGGCCATGCGGCGGCCCGCGACCGCCGTCATGTTGGCCACGACGAGCGGGATGGTGGTGCCCGTGCCGTCGTCGGACGCGAGGTCGACGTCGAAGCGCGAGGTGATCTCGGAGCGGGACGGGACGAGGAACACGTCGCCGTAGGTCAGGTCGGTGGTGGGCTGCTGGCCCGGCAGGAAGCGCACCCCAGCAGTCTACGGAGGCTGTCGAGAGAGCGAGCGCGGATCGGGTGCCCAGCGCGTGGAGAGGTCGTGATCCGGCCGCTCCGGGCGCGAGCACCCGCCCGGAGCGCCTAGAGTTGTCGGGCTAGTCGAATGGCAGGCGGAACGGAGCGGTTATGACCCTGTTGAGCAGCATCACGTCACCGGAGGACCTCCGGCGGCTGACCCCCCAGCAGGTGGAGACCCTCGCAGCGGAGATCCGCGAGTTCCTCGTCTCCGCCGTGTCCCGCACGGGCGGGCACCTCGGGCCGAACCTCGGCGTGGTCGAGCTGACGCTCGCGATGCACCGCGTCTTCGACTCGCCCAAGGACTCGTTCGTGTTCGACACGGGCCACCAGGCCTACGTGCACAAGCTGCTCACGGGCCGCCAGGACTTCTCCGCGCTGCGCAAGCGCGACGGCATGTCCGGGTACCCCAGCCGTGCCGAGTCCCCGCACGACATCGTCGAGAACTCGCACGCGTCGACCGCGCTGAGCTGGGGCGACGGGATCGCCAAGGCCAACGTCGTGCGCGGCCTGCGCGACCGGCACGTCGTCTCGGTCATCGGCGACGGCGCGCTCACGGGCGGCATGGCCTGGGAGGCGCTCAACAACATCGCCGAGAGCCAGGACCGGCGCCTGGTGATCGTGGTCAACGACAACGGCCGCTCCTACTCGCCGACCATCGGCGGCATGGCGCACCACCTGTCGACGCTGCGCACCACGCGCGGCTACGAGAACTTCCTCGACTGGGGCAAGCGCACGCTCTCGCGCTCGGGCGCCCCCGGCCGGTTCGCGTACGAGTGGCTGCACGGGCTCAAGAAGGGCCTCAAGGACGTCGTCGCACCCCAGGGCATGTTCGAGGACCTGGGCATCAAGTACGTCGGCCCCGTCGACGGCCACGACATCGAGGCGCTCGAGCACGCGTTCGTGCGGGCCCGCTCGTACGGGGCGCCCGTGATCGTGCACGTCATCACCGAGAAGGGTCGCGGGTACACCCCGGCCGAGCAGGACGTCGCCGACCGCTTCCACGCGGTGGGCCAGATCCACCCGGAGACCGGGCTGCCCGTCGCGCCCTCGCGCTTCGGCTGGACCTCGGTGTTCGCCGACGAGATCGTGAAGATCGGCCGACGCCGTACCGACGTCGTCGCGATCACCGCGGCCATGCTGCACCCCGTGGGCCTCGCACCCTTCGCCGAGGCGTTCCCCGAGCGCACGTTCGACGTGGGCATCGCCGAGCAGCACGCCGCGACGTCGGCCGCGGGCATGGCCTTCGCGGGCCTGCACCCGGTCGTCGCGGTCTACGCGACGTTCCTCAACCGTGCGTTCGACCAGGTCCTCATGGACGTGGCGCTGCACAAGGCGGGCGTGACGTTCGTGCTCGACCGTGCGGGGATCACGGGCGAGGACGGCGCGAGCCACAACGGCATGTGGGACATGGCCATGCTGCGCATCGTCCCGGGCCTGCACCTGGCGGCCCCGCGCGACGAGGCCACGCTGCGCGAGGCCCTGCGGCACGCGGTCGACATCGACGACGCGCCCTCGGTCGTGCGCTACCCCAAGGGCGCGGTCGTCGCGCCGATCCCCGCGATCGAGACGCTCGACGGCGTGGACGTGGTCGCCCGCCACGACGCGGTGCCCGCCAAGAAGACCAAGGCTGCGGCCGGCGCGCCCCGCAAGGTCCTGCTCGTGGGCGTCGGTTCCATGACCGGTACCGCGATGGCCGCGGGCGAGGCGCTCGCGGCCCACGGCGTCGAGGTCACGGTCGCGTCCCCGACCTGGGTCCTGCCGCTGCCGTCGGCGCTCGTCAAGCTCGCGGGCGAGCACGACCTGGTGGTCACGATCGAGGACGGCATCGCCGACGGCGGCGTGGGCTCGCTCCTGGGCCAGCGCGCGGTCGAGGCCGGGATCACGGTCCCCGTGGTCCCGCTGGGCCTGCCCACGGTCTTCCTGGACCACATGACGATCGACCAGGTGAGGACGACGCACCGCCTGACGGCGCAGGACGTCACGCGGGACGCGCTCACGGCGCTCGCGCTGCTCTGACGCAGCGGGTCGAGACGCAGGACGGGGCACGGACCGCGCGGTCCGTGCCCCGTCCTGCGCCCTGGGTCGGCTCGACCCCGGGCGGAGCCGGGCCGAGCCCGGCCGCGCAGGGACTCAGGCGAGCGTCGCCTCCGCGGCACGCTCGATCACGGTGCGCGGGTCACCCGACGTGGCGAACCATGCGCGCTGCCGTGCGGCGCCCCCGCCCGTCGACCACAGCCGCCCGAGGAGCTCGGTCACGGCGTCGAGGTCGCCCGCGTCGACGAGCGCCTCGCGCACGTGCGCGACGAGCTGCCCCACGACGTCGTGCGCGGTCGCGGGCTTCCAGGTGAGCGGCGAGACCAGGTCGCCGGAGATCCCCGACCGGCCTGCACGCCACGACGCCGTGCGCAGGAGCTCGGGATGGAGCATGGGCGCGGCCGCGCCCGCCGCGGCCTCGCGAGCGGCGGTCTCCACCAGCCCGCGGGCCAGGGCCGCGAGCAGGGTCGCGGTGTCGGCGTCGAGGCACACGTCCGCGACGCGGATCTCGACGGTCGGGTAGGACGCCGAGAGCCGGGCGTCGAAGTAGATCATCGCGGTGTCGAGGATGGTCCCGGTGCCGACCAGTGCGTCGACCGTGGCGCGGTACGCCTCGGGCGTGCCGAACGAGGGCGCGGGGCCCGCCGTCGGCCACCGTGACCACACCTGGGAGCGGAAGCTCGCGTACCCGCTGTCCTCGCCCTGCCAGTAGGGCGAGTTGGCGCTCAGCGCGAGGAGCGGGGCGAGCCAGGGCCCGATCCGGTCGAGGACCGCGACGCCCTCGGTGTCCGAGGAGACCGCGACGTGGACGTGGCAGCCGCCCGTGAGCTGCTCGCGGGCCGTGAGGCCGAACGCGGCGCGTGCCTCGAGGTAGCGGAGCTTCCCGACGGTCGTCGGGGACACGGGCACGGGTGAGGTGCCGAGCGCGACGATGCGCGCGTCGCGCTGCTCGGCCGCCTTGTTGGCCCGGATGCGCCCGTCGCGGATCTCCTGGGCCAGCTCGGACAGGTCCGCGCAGGGGTGCGTGCCGGTCTCGAGCTGCTCCTCCATGAGCTCGAGCTCGAGGTCGCCCCCGGGGGCGTCGCCGGCCTGGTCCGGGCGCGAGCCGCCCGACGCCCCGAGCCCGGCCTCGGTGGGCCGGCTCGTGCCGGCTGCTTCGATGACCTCGGCCGCGACGGCGCTCGGGACGCCGTCCGGTCCGACGAGGAGGAACTCCTCCTCCACTCCCATGGTTCGCATCGAGGAAGTCTCACACGTGGCGGGGGCCGCTCGCACGCAGGGGGCCCGACGGCGGCGCGCGCCCCGGGCGAGAGGGCGGCGGTCCGGGGCGGGGGAGGTTGCGGGCGCCGACGCCGAGAATGGTCGGTGCGGAAATGCCGGGCCGTTGTTCGCTGCGTATCGTGGATGCTCCTGGCAAGGCGGGAGAAAAAAGCAACCCGGACGCATTCCGCAAGGGACTTTGGTCCCGAGTAGTCACTCGTCGAACGCCCAAGGAAGGGTCATGTGAAGACTGTCACAAGCGGGAATGCTCGGCCCTGCGGAGGTGTTCCAGTAGCCAGAAAGGTTGCAATCTCGCGGTTCTGCCGAGCGTGGCTCAACATCCGACGGTTCACCCTGTGAGCCAGGTGACAGCGTCTTGACCACCCCCGGACCCTCTCGGGGTCGTAGCCTGAAAGGGCGAAGGAGAACGGCAGGACGGCACGGATTTCCCGCGTCGACCAAGGTCTTTACCCCCGCCGCGCAGGCTGCGCGGCGTGGACGTCGAGGAGAGTGATATGACCAGCATTTCCGAGGCTCGCAGCACCACTGGCGGCCAGGACGACGCGACCGTCCCCGCTTGGGCCGGCTTCACCGCGGGTCCCTGGCAGGACACGGTCGACGTGCGCGACTTCATCCAGCGCAACTACACCCCGTACGAGGGTGACGACTCCTTCCTCGCCGGACCCACGGAGCGCACCACAGGCATCTGGGCCAAGCTCTCCGAGATGTTCCCCGCCGAGCGCGAGAAGGGCATCTACGACGTCGACCCCCACACGCCCGCGGGCATCACGGCCCACGCGCCCGGGTACATCGACAAGGACGCCGAGGTCATCGTCGGCCTCCAGACCGACGCCCCGCTCAAGCGCGCGATCATGCCGAACGGCGGATGGCGCATGGTCGAGGGCGCCCTGGAGACCTACGGCTACCCGGTCGACCAGGAGCTCAAGAAGGTCTTCAGCGAGTACCGCAAGACCCACAACCAGGGTGTCTTCGACGTCTACCCGCCCAACGTCCGTGCCGCCCGCAGCTCGCACATCATCACGGGCCTGCCCGACGCCTACGGCCGCGGCCGCATCATCGGCGACTACCGCCGCGTCGCGCTCTACGGCGTCGACCAGCTCGTCACCGCCAAGAAGCTCGACAAGCTCGACCTCGACACGCAGCCGTTCAGCGAGAAGATCGTGCGCGAGCGCGAGGAGCACGCGGAGCAGATCCGTGCGCTCGGCGAGCTCAAGGCCATGGCCGCCTCGTACGGCTACGACATCTCGGGTCCGGCCACCAACGCCCGCGAGGCCGTGCAGTGGCTCTACTTCGGCTACCTCGCCGCGGTCAAGGAGCAGAACGGCGCCGCGATGTCGCTGGGCCGCACCTCGACCTTCCTCGACGTGTACCTCGAGCGCGACCTGGCGAACGGGGTCATCACCGAGGAACAGGCGCAGGAGATCATCGACGACTTCGTCATCAAGCTGCGGATCGTGCGCTTCCTGCGCACCCCCGAGTACGACTCCCTGTTCTCGGGCGACCCGACGTGGGTCACCGAGACCATCGGCGGCATGGGCGACGACGGTCGCCCGCTCGTCACCAAGAACTCGTTCCGCTTCCTGCAGACGCTGTACAACCTGGGCCCGGCTCCCGAGCCCAACATGACCGTGTTCTGGAGCCCGCGCCTGCCCCAGGGGTTCAAGGACTTCTGCGCCAAGGTCTCGATCGACACCTCGGCCGTCCAGTACGAGTCGGACGAGCAGATCCGTCCGGCCTGGGGTGACGACGCCGCGATCGCGTGCTGCGTCTCGCCCATGGCGGTCGGCAAGCAGATGCAGTTCTTCGGTGCCCGCGTGAACCTGGCCAAGACCCTCCTCTACGCCATCAACGGTGGCAAGGACGAGGTCACGGGCAAGCAGGTCTCGCCGGTCGTGGCGCCCGTGCCCGAGGGCCAGCCCCTCGACTACGACGACGTCCGCGCCCGCTTCGACAAGACCATGGACTGGCTGGCCGAGACCTACGTCGAGGCGCTCAACTGCATCCACTGGTCGCACGACAAGTACGCGTACGAGCGGCTCGAGATGGCCCTCCACGACAAGGAGGTGCTGCGGACCATGGCCTGCGGCATCGCCGGCCTCGCGGTCGCGGCGGACTCGCTGTCGGCCATCAAGTACGCCAAGGTCACGCCCGTCTTCGACGAGCGCGGCATCGTCGTGGACTACGTGACCGAGGGCGAGTACCCCGCCTACGGCAACGACGACGACCGGGTCGACGCGATCGCGGTCGAGCTCGTCGAGTCGTTCATGGCGAAGATCCGCTCGCACAAGATGTACCGCGACGCGCTGCCCACGCAGTCGGTCCTGACCATCACGTCGAACGTCGTCTACGGCAAGGCCACGGGCAACACGCCCGACGGTCGTCGTGCGGGCGAGCCGTTCTCCCCGGGTGCCAACCCGATGAACGGCCGCGACACGCACGGCATGCTCGCCTCGGCCCTGTCGGTCGCGAAGCTGCCGTACAACGAGGCGCAGGACGGCATCTCGCTGACCAACACGGTCGTCCCGAGCGGCCTCGGCCGCACCCGGGAGGAGCAGGTCGCGAACCTCGCGGGTCTGCTCGACGCGTCGGTCGGTGGCGACGGCTACCACATGAACGTCAACGTGCTGGTGAAGGAGACCCTCGAGGACGCCATGGAGCACCCCGAGAACTACCCTCAGCTCACGATCCGTGTCTCCGGGTACGCCGTGAACTTCGTGCGGCTCACCCGCGAGCAGCAGCTCGACGTCCTCTCGCGGACCTTCCACGGCGCTCTCTGAGCGCAGATCGGCGGAACATCATGACGACTCTCTCGACGCCCGCAGCCGGCCAGGTGCCCGCGCGTGCCGCCGCCCGCTACGGGGTCGACGGGGTCGCCTCGGCTCCGCTGCCGTGGCGGACCTCCGGTGACGCCCTGGGCCACGACAGTGACCTGGACGCACCGGAGGCCCCCCGCCGCCGGACGGGGGCCGGGGTCTCCGGCCTCTCGACGGCCGAGGACCTCGACCGGCACGACAAGCTCGCGATGATGCGCTCGGGCGAGCTGGGCTCGGTCCACTCGTGGGAGCTCGTGACCGCGGTGGACGGGCCGGGCACGCGCCTGACGGTCTTCCTCAACGGGTGCCCGCTGCGGTGCCTGTACTGCCACAACCCCGACACGCTGCAGATGAAGGACGGCGAGCCGGTCACGGCCGACGAGCTGCTGGCGCGCGTCAAGCGGTACCTGCCGGTCTTCCGTGCCACCAAGGGCGGTCTGACGCTCTCGGGCGGCGAGGTGCTCATGCAGCCCGCGTTCGCCGCGCGCATCCTGGCGGGCGCCAAGGAGATGGGCGTGCACACCACGCTCGACACCTCGGGCTTCCTCGGGGCGAACCTGAGCGACGAGATGCTCGCGAACACCGACCTGGTGCTCCTGGACGTCAAGTCGGGCGACCCCGCGACCTACGAGAAGGTCACGGGTCGTGCGCTCGAGCCCACCCTGACGTTCGGGCGACGGCTCGCCGAGTCGGGCCTGCCCGGCGGGGTCACGGCCGAGCACCCGGTCGAGGTCTGGATCCGCTACGTGCTGGTCCCGGGCCTGACCGACCAGGCCGAGCACGTCGACGTCGTCGCGGACTACGCGGCCTCGCTCAACGAGATCCGGCCCGGCACGGTCACGCGCGTCGAGGTCCTGCCCTTCCACCAGATGGGCCGGGACAAGTGGGAGACGCTCGGGCGCGAGTACGAGCTCACCGACACCCCCGCTCCCGACGTCGAGCTGGTCGACCGCGTGCGTGACCAGTTCCGTGCGAAGGGCCTCACGGTCTACTGACCGTTCGGACCCCGAGACGTGAGCTGTGGCCCCTGGATCGAGCGATCCAGGGGCCACAGCTCACGTCTCGGCGAGGGTGGACGCGAGCCACGGTCCCAGCACGGGCAGCACGGCGTCCGGCTGCATGGCACGGGTGTGGTCGAGCCCGTCGAGCAGCTCCACGTCCCAGCCCGCAGCGCGCAGCTCGGCGGCGTGCGCTGCGAGCGCGCCACCGATGCTCACGTGCACCCCGCCCCACCTCTCGCCGTACTCGATCTCGTCGGCCGTCCCCGCGAACACGAGGCGCGGGCACGTCACGCGGTCCAGCGCGCCTCGGTCGTCGAAGGTGTCGAGGGCCTCGTAGAGCGTCACGAACTGGCGCGTCTGCTCCTCGCCGAGCGTCATGTCGAAGCTCTCCCAGTCGAAGTCCTCGGGGTCCGCCGCCGCGTCGCCCCCGGCGCCGGGAGAGGCGTCCGTCGACTGCGCGCGCTCCTCCTGCCCGACGGCGTCGCTCGTCTCGAGCGGCGCCGTCGGGCCGTCCGTGGGCGCGGTAGGCATCGCCGCGGGGGACGCTGACGTCATGCCGTGCGTCGCGCGCGTGACGGCGAGCATGCCCGCGTACGGGCCCTCGAGCGGCGGGAAGCCGCCCATGGCCAGAGCGGTCAGGCGATCCGTGCGCAGCGCGAGCTGGAGGCCGCTCAGGGCGAGCCACGAGTAGCCGTAGTACGCGAAGGTCTCGGCGCCCGCGGCGTCGGCGATCGCGAGCAGGTCGGCCGTGACGTTCTCCGGGGTCAGCGTGCCCGCCGCCGGGTGGGACATGCGGTGGCCCTCGTAGTCGGCGGCGACCACGCGGAACGTGGGGGACAGGGCGTCGATCAGCGTCCGGCCGAGCGCAGGGTCGACGCCCCACGTCCGGAGCTCGTCCGCCGAGGGCCCCGTGGCCGGGACGGGGTTGACCGGGAGCAGGACCGCCGGGCCGGTGCCGGTGACCTCGACCGTGAGGGTGCTGCCGTCGTGGAGGGTCGCGGTGGCCTCGCGGGACGTGGAGGTGGGTGTGCTCGGTTCGAGGGGCATGGCGAGGTCCTTCCGACGCTGCGCGAGGTGGACGACCACGCTATCGCGCACGCCGGGACGCCGGACCGAAATGCCTGGATCCCCGGCGGCAGATGGTCGAGGATCGGGGGACACCCGTCGACCCGAGGAGAACCCGTGCCTGCTGTCCCCGCCGCCCCGTCCAGCGCTGAGCCGTCGACCCCCGCCGCGCGACTCGTGCGCAGCCCCCGCCTGTCCGACGTCGCCGAGTACGCCTACGCGGCGGTCGTGCCGTCGGGCGTGCGGCTCGTCTACGCCGCAGGCGCGTGCCCGCTCGACGACGACGGCGCGACCGTGGGGGCAGGTGACGTCCGGGCACAAGCCGCCCGGACCATGGCGAACCTGCGGATCTCGCTCGAGGACGCGGGCGCGACCTTCGCGGACCTCGTCAAGACGACCGTGTACGTCGCCTCGACCTCCCAGGACGACCTCGTGGCCGCGTGGGAGGTCGTGCGCGACGCGCTCGCCCCGCACGACCCGCCGAGCACGCTGCTCGGCGTCGCTGCGCTCGGCTACGACGACCAGCTCGTCGAGGTCGAGGCCGTCGCGGCGGTCCGCTGACCTGCCGGCCCGGGCGCCCGGGCATACCGTGGGAAGCATGGACCACCCACCGCAGGCGCCCCTGACCCCGCTGACCGAGGACTGGACGCGGGCGCTCGCGGTCGTCGCTCATCCCGACGACATGGAGTTCGGGGCGGCGGCCGCGGTCGCGCGCTGGACCGGGCAGGGCAAGACCGTGGTCTACACCATGGTCACGAGCGGCGAGGCCGGGATCGACGGGCTGGCCCCCGAGGAGGCGCGCGGCGTGCGCGAGGCCGAGCAGGTCGCGTCGGCCGCGGTCGTCGGCGTCGACGAGGTCGAGTTCCTGGGCCTGCCCGACGGCGTGCTCGAGTACGGTCTGCCGCTGCGGTCGGCCGTCGCGGCGGCGGTCCGGCGGCACCGCCCCGAGGTCGTGATCACGGGCAACTACCGCGAGACCTTCCCGGGCGGGATGCTCAACCAGGCGGACCACATCGCGACCGGTCGCGCCGTCGTCGACGCCGTGCGAGACGCCGGGAACCGGTGGGTCTTCCACGACCAGGTCGAGGCGGGTCTGGAGCCCTGGGGAGGCGTGCGGCAGGTCTGGGTCGCCGGATCCCCCGACGCGGCCCACGGCGTGGACGTGACCGGGACGTTCGACGCGGGCGTCGCCTCGCTCCGGGCGCACGCCGCGTACATCGCCGGACTCGGGTGGGAGCACTTCGACCCGGCCGAGTTCCTCGCGACCATGAGCCGGGCGGGCGGGGCCCGCATGGGCGTCGAGCACGCCACGGCGTTCGAGGTGCTGAAGATGGGCTGGGACGACTAGCGCCGCACCGTGCCCCGCCGGGTCGCGCGTTCGACAGGAGCGCCGCGATCATCTGCCCTACCGTGTGTGAGGGGTACCCGCCCCGAGCCGGTCACGGGAAGGGCAGTGCGATGAGCGACGCTGCGAAGGTTGGTGGGCAGGTCGGTGCCAGGACGGGCGGGGTGCTCGCGGCCACGTGCATCTCGACCCTGGTGGTGAACGCGAACACGTCGGCCGTCAGCATCCTGCTCCCGGCGATCTCCGAGGACACCGGGACGTCCGTGACCACGCTGCAGTGGGCCGTGACCGGATACTCGCTGGTGGGTGCGGCGGTCATCGTCACGTCGGGCTCGTTGGGCGACGTGTTCGGCCGTCGGAGGGTCTTCCAGCTGGGGCTGCTGCTGTTCGTCGCGTCCTGCGTCATGATCGCGCTCGCCGGTTCCGGGGGCATGGTCATCGCCGGGCGCGTGATCCAGGGGGCGGCGGGGGCGACCATCCTGGCCTGCGGGCTCAGCCTCCTCTCGGTCGCGAACTCGGGAGACGCCCAGCTCCGGGCCGTCTCCTTGTGGGGCGCGGCGGCTGCCGTGGGCGCGGCGGCCGGTCCGCTGGTCGGCGGCGTGCTCGTCGACGTGACCGGATGGCAGGGGCTGTTCTGGATCGACGCCGGGATCGCGGTGCTCTGCATGGTCCTCACGGCGCTGACGGTCGCCGAGTCGAGGGATCCGGACCGGCCGAGGACGATCGACTACGCGGGCACCGTGCTCATCGCGCTGACGCTGACCCCGCTCATCCTGGGTGTGACCAAGAGCGGCGACTGGGGCTGGTTCTCGGTGGCCACGCTGGGGTGCTTCGCGATCTCTGTCGGGGCGGCCGTCGCGTTCGTCGTCGTCGAGGGGCGGGTGGCCGTCCCGCTCGTTGACCTCGCGCTGCTGCGCAACCGCGTGCTCGTGGGTTCGACCATCGCGATCCTCATCGGGGCGGGCACGATCAACGGCCTGATGTACCTCCTGAGCCTGTACTTCCAGGACCCCGCCACCTTGGGCTTCAGCCCGCTCCAGGCGGGGCTCGCGACGCTCCCGGCGACCGTGGGGCTCGTGGTGATCGCCCCGCTCGTGCCGCGGCTCGCGGCGAAGATCGGCGGACGGCAGACGATCGGGCTCGGGTTCGCCCTGACCACGGCCGGCTTCGTGCTCGTGGGCTTCGTCGACGCGTCGTGGCTCTACCCCGCATTCCTGCTGCCGTTGGTCGCGATCGCGGTCGGCATGGGCCTGTCCAACGGCCCTGCGTCGGCAGCGGCCACGGCAGCGGTGCCCGAGAACCAGGTGGGAGGAGCGTCCGGGATCTCCAACATGGCCCGGTACGTCGGCGCAGCGGTCGCGACGGCGCTGGCAGCCACCATCTACGGCAACGTGATCGCGTCCCGGACCGCGGCCGGGGCCGTGCAGGGTGACGCGCTGGCCTCGGGGTTGGCTGCCGCCGCGTGGATGATGGCGATCTTCAGCCTCCTCGGCGTGCTCATGGCGGTCGTGATGGGCCGCCACCGCGCGGCGAAGGGGACGCTCGACGACGCCGCCGCGGCGGCCGCAGCGGTCTCCTTCACGTTGCCCACCTCGGCGACCGCGGGACAAACCGGGTCGGACCGGGGCTGAACGGTCGTGCCGGCTCCTCGTCGGCGACTGCGGTTCACGCGATGTGAATGACGTGTGAAGGGTTCCCCGGGCTGCACACTCGAACAAAGGCCTGACCGACGGAGTCGACGGAGGCAGTCATGACCACGCACACCCCCCTTCAGGAAGCGCGATGAGCGCCGCGGACGTCCCCGCGGACGTACCCGTCGACGGTGCGGCGG
This sequence comes from Oerskovia enterophila, assembly GCF_001692445.1. Lineage (GTDB taxonomy): Bacteria > Actinomycetota > Actinomycetes > Actinomycetales > Cellulomonadaceae > Oerskovia > Oerskovia enterophila. The sequence continues at coordinate 94,054 of NZ_MAQA01000007.1, forward strand.
CGGTCCCGGCCGCCCGCGCCCGCGCGACGAACACCCAGTGGATCTCGTGGGTCGCGCTGGCGATGATGACGACCAGCTCGGTCGCCAGCCTCCGCGCGGCGCCGACGATGGCCGTCTACGGCCTGGCCTGCGTGTTCCTCTATCTGCTGCCCGCGGTCGTCTTCCTGCTGCCGACCTCGCTGGTCTCCGCCGAGCTCGCCTCGGGCTGGACCGGTGGTATCTACAAGTGGGTCTCCGAGGGCATCTCCAAGCCGATGGGCTTCCTCGCGGTGTGGTGCCAGTTCGCGATGACGATCTTCTACTACCCGAGCCTGCTCGGGTTCGTCGCGAGCACGCTCGCCTACGTCATCAACCCCGCTCTCGCGAGCAGCGGGGTGTGGACGGCCGCGGTGATCATCGTCGTGTACTGGTCCGGCGTCTGGGTCTCCTCGCGCGGCACCAAGGGGGTCGCCGGTCTCGCGAGCGGCGGGCTCATCATCGGGACCCTGATCCCGGGGGTCGTCCTGGTGACGCTCGGTGTCGTCTTCCTCGGTCAGGGGAACGAGTCCGCGGCGCCCATGACCGCCGACAACCTGCTGCCGGCCTGGGCCGGGCTCTCGAGCCTCGTCCTCATCGTCAACAACTTCCTGTCCTACTCCGGGATGGAGATGAACGCGGTCCACGTGTCGTCGCTGAAGAACCCCGGGAAGCAGTTCCCGAAGTCGATGTTCCTCGCGATGGGCATGGTGCTCGCGATCTTCATCCTTCCCGCGCTGGCGATCAGCTGGATCGTGCCGGCCGAGGAGCTCTCGCTCACGGCCGGCGTGATGCAGGCCTTCGACGCGGTGTTCGCGAACTTCGGGTGGCAGTGGCTGACCCCGATCGTCGGGATCATGCTGGTCACGGCGTCGCTCGGTGGCATGCTCACCTGGCTGGCCGGTCCCTCCAAGGGCCTGCTGCTCATCTCCCGACAAGAGGGGTACCTCCCACCGTTCCTGCAGCGGCTCAACAAGAACGGCGTCCAGCAGAACATCCTGGTGGTCCAGGGGATCGTGACCACCGTGATCGGCCTCGCCTACGCGTTGATCCCCGACGTCTCGAGCGCCTACTGGATCTTCTCGGTCATCACGACGCAGGTGTACCTGATCATGTACCTGCTGATGTTCGTGGCCGCGATCAAGCTGCGTCGCAAGCAGCCCGACCACCCGCGAGGGTTCCGGGCCCCGATGCTCGTCAGCATGTGCGGCGTCGGCTTCGCGGCCTCCCTGGCGGCCCTGCTGGTGGGGTTCATCCCGCCGTCGCAGTTCTCCTCCGGCAGCCCGCTGGTCTACTTCCTCATCGTGGGCGGCGGGGCCCTGGGCCTGGGCCTGTTCGTGCCGTTCCTGTTCTACCGGTTCCGCAAGCCGTCCTGGAAGCAGGCCGAGTCGACGGAGGTGGCCTCGTGAGCACACCGGCGGAGAACCAGCCGCGACACGAACGCCGATGGATCTACGTCGGCGCGTGCGTGATCCTCGTCGCCATGGGCGTGTGGGCGGTGCTCGCCTTCAGCGTCGTCCGGGAGACGGCACGTGCGCAGGACAAGGCCGACGAGCTGATCGCCGCGCTCGAGGACGCCGGCGCACGCACCCCCGACAAGGACCAGATCGTGCGCGTCCTCGGCGAGGACGGCGGCGCGACCTGCGCGAACCCGAACGAGGCGCTCAGCCGGGCGACGCTGCTCGCGCAGCTGGCCAACGGGGCCACCGGTCCCGGGGCCAGGCCCGTCATCGCCGACAGTCGTGTGGTCCAGGGGCAGCTGCTCATCATCGAGATCTACTGCCCCGAGGAGCTCGACGAGTTCCAGGCGTTCGTCGACGACCTCAAGACCGACGCGGTGACGGGGACCTGACCGTCAGACGTCGGTGCTGCCCTCGCCCCACGGCGCGTCGACCGGCGCGTCCTGCACGTCGGGGTCCAGCACCTCGCCGTCCGCCACGAGCCCTCGGGCCACCGTCGCCCCGGCGGCGCCTGCCACGACCGGCTCCCCGCCCAGCCACCGTGCCTGTTCGGCCGCGACGATCGTCTGCGCGAGCCGGGCCTCCGACACGTCGACCGCGCCGGGCAGCGCGTCGGCCAGGACGCTGCGTCGCGCGTAGGCGTCGAACAGCCGGGCCTTGGTCCCGAGGATCTCGACCATGCGCTCGTCGACCGTGTCGGCGACGAGCAGCCGGTGGACCTGCACGGTGCGCACCTGACCCATGCGGTGGGCGCGTGCGACGGCCTGGGCCTCGGTCGTGGGCTTGACCTGCGGCTCGCACAGGATGACGACGGACGCGGCCTGGAGGTTGACGCCGACCCCGCCCACGTCGATCTGGCTCACGAGCGCCCGGGGCGCGGGCGAGGCCGTGAAGTCGTCGAGGATCGTCTGGCGGGCGCTCGCCCCCACGGACCCCGTGAGCGGTCCGGCGGCGAGGTCGCCCAGCGCGCGCACCACGAGGTCGACGACGTCGCGGAAGTACGTGAACACCACGACCTTGCGGCCGTTCCCCGTGGCCTCCTCGACGAGCTCGACGAGCCGGCGCACCTTGGCCGAGTCCTCGGGGTGGTCGACCGCGTACGCGGCGCGGCGCATGGCCATGAAGCTGCCCTCGCGCACGGCGGCACGGTAGGCGGCGCCGTCGGCCGGACCGAACGACTCCCACTCCTCGACCTGGACGAGCTCGGGCAGCTCCTCGAGCACGTCCTCCTGGTTGCGCCGGAGGTACACGGGTGCCACGGCGAGGCGGAACCTCTCGGCCCCCGCGGCGCCGTGCGCGGCGCTGACCTGCTCGGCGACGTCGGGCTGGAGGTAGGCCACGAGGCGTCGGAACTCCTCGACGCGGTTCTCCATGACCGTGCCGGTCAGGAACAGCACGTGCTCGGTGCGTCCCGCCCAGGCGGCCACGGCCTGCGACCTCCTGGCCTCGGGGTTCTTGACGTAGTGCGCCTCGTCGACCACGAGCATCGCGGGCGTGGGCAGGTCGAGCGGCAGGAGCCCGACCTGCTCGAACGTCGTCACGGCCACACCCCCCTCGCGCGCCCACTGCGCGGCCTCCTCGGCACGCTCGGGGCCGTGGACGTCGAGCGAGCGCAGCGTGCTGTGCCGCCCGACCTCGCGCACCCAGCTCGTCATGACGCTCGCGGGGCACACCACGAGGAAGTGCGTCGCGCCGCCCGCGGCGAGGTGCGCCATCGCGGCGATGGCCTGCACGGTCTTGCCGAGGCCCATCTCGTCGCCCAGGATCGTGCGTCGCTGGGCGAGGGCGTAGCGCGCCCCGAACACCTGGTACCCGCGCAGGGACGCGGTCAGGAGGGACTGGTCGAGCGGCTGCTCGTTCACACGGGCCAGGAGCTCGGGCGGCAGGTGGCCCTCGGTGGCCTCGAGGTCGCGCCCGATGTCCACGACGTCGTCGAGCAGCGCGTAGTACGTCGCCGAGCGTGCCCGGAAGTCCGTCCACGCCTCGAAGGCGTCGACGGGCTCGGCCTGGAGGGCGCCGACGCGCCCTGCGGCCGCGACGGCCCCGGACTGCTCGGCGTCCCGGGTGAGCCGCGCAAGGTCGCGCACGGCGTCCGCTGCCCGACGGCGCCGCGCGGGCAGCGAGAAGAAGGACCGGACCGCGCGGGTCGCCTCCTGGGCCGCGGCACGGTGCTCCGTGTGCCCCTCGAGGAAGGTGACGATCACCTGCCGGTGGACCGTGGCGGCCGCGCGCGCGGCGTCGAGCCCAGCGAGGGCCTGGACGAGTCCGGTCGTGAACGGGTCGCCCGGGGCGTCGTCGATCCGGAACCGCAGGGTCTCCTGGACGGCCTGCGCGATCTGCGCCGCGGCCGCGAGGCAGTGCGTCGCGGTCTGCGGCCCGATCCCGGGCAGCCGTTCGAGCCCGGCGGGTCCCGCGCGCAGCACGGCTCCGACGGTCGTGATGCCGCCGTCGACCAGGCGACCGACGCGCAGCCGCTCACCGCTGACCTCGCGCAGCCGCTCGATCCCGATCGCCGAGAGCTCGCCCAGGACCTTGTCCTCCTGGCTCGACCCGAACGCGGTGCGCACGTGCTCGCGGAACCGGGCCGGCGCCCCGGCGAGACCCGAGAGCAGCGCCGCGACCTCGTCGGCGAGCGCGACGACCTCCCGTGCCTGCTCGGGCGTCGGGCGGGGAGCGTCGGGCGCGGTCATCGGGCGGGAACTCCTGGGGGCGTCGGCGGGGAGCACGGACTCTCGACGAGGATCGGCGGTCGCGGTGCCACGGATCGAGAGGCTCCGTGACGCTATCACCGCGTCGCATCACCTCCGCTCCCTGCGACCCGGCTGGCAGACGACGAACCCGAGGGGGTCGGGCAACTCGGAGTTGCCCGACCCCCTCGGGTTCGGCAGTCAGTGGCGAGCTGCGCGTCAGGCGACCTGCGCCGGGACGTTCGCGACGCCGTCGGGCAGGAGACGGCGGCCCAGGACCTTCTCCGTGTAGCCCGTCCGGTCCAGGTACGGCGTGATGCCGCCGTCGTGGAACGGCCAGCCCGCACCCAGGATCATGCAGAGGTCGATCTGCTCGGGGCCCTGGACGACACCCTCGTCGAGCATGTGGCCGATCTCTGTGGTCAGGGCCACCAGGACGGCGTCGAGCACGCCTGCTTCGTCGAGCGCGCCCGGTCCGCAGGCCTCGCCCGTGCCGAAGTACGCCTGGATCGACGGGTCGACGCTCGCGGGGATGCCGCGCGCCGGGGCCGGCAGGACGACCTTGGTGCCCTCGGCCACGAGCTTCTCGAGCCCGGGGGAGGACGGGAAGCGGTCGCCCAGGTCCTCGCGCAGCGAGGTCAGGACGTGCAGGCCCACGGCGGGGCCCACGAGGTCGAAGAGCGCGAACGGACCCATGGGCAGGCCCAGGGGACGCAGCGCACGGTCGGCGACCTCGACCGAGGTGCCGTTCTCGACGGCCTCCACGATCTTGCCCAGGAGCAGCACGAGCAGGCGGTTGACCACGAAGCCCGGGCGGTCGGCGACGCCCACCGCGGTCTTGCGCAGGGCCTTGGAGACCGCGAAGGCCGTGGCGAGGGCCTCGTCCGAGGTCTTCTCGGCCCGGACGACCTCCACGAGCGGCATCTGCGCGACGGGGTTGAAGAAGTGCAGCCCCACGACCCGCTCGGGGTGTGCCAGGTCCGCGGCCATCTCGGTCACGGACAGGGCCGAGGTGTTGGTCGCGAGGATCGTGTCGGGGCCGATGATGCCCTCGAGCTCGGCGAAGACCTTCTTCTTGAGCCCCAGGACCTCGGTCACCGCCTCGATCACGAAGTCGCAGCGCGAGAACTCGGTGATGTCCGTGGTCCCGTGGACAGAGGACAGGACCTTGGCCCCCGTGTCCTTGCTCATCCGGCCCGTCGTGACGAGCTTCTCGACCGTCGTGCGGACGTAGTCGAGCCCATGCTGCACGCGCTCGGCGTCGAGGTCGCGCATCGTCACGGGCACGCCCAGGCGCTGTGCGAACAGCAGCGCGAGCTGAGCCGCCATGAGCCCCGCGCCCACGATCCCGACCGAGGTGACCGGGCGGGCGAGCTTCGGGTCCGGGGCGCCCGCGGGGCGCTTGCCGTGCGAGACGAGCTGGAACGCGTAGACGCTCGCACGCATCTCGTCGGACATGATGAGGTCCGCCAGGGCCTCGTCCTCGGCCGCGAAGGCCTCGTCCTTGGTCGCGGTGCGTGCCGCAGCCAGGAGGTCGAGCGCCCGGTAGGGCGCGGGCCGCGACCCGTGCACGACGGCGTCGAGCTGCTTGCGCGCACCGGCGACGACCGCGTCCCACACCGGGACCGGGTCGAGCTCGCGGCGCTCGACGACCGTGGTGCCGCGCACGACGTCGGCGGTCCAGCGGATCGAGGACTCGAGGAAGTCCGGCGCCTCGAACAGCGCGTCGGCCAGGCCGATCTCGAAGGCCTCCTTGGCCTTGAACGGCTTGTTGGCGCTCGGGCGCGTGAGGATGACGTCCATGGCCTTCTCGATGCCCACGAGGCGTGGCACGAGGTAGGCGCCGCCCCAGCCCGGGACCAGGCCGAGGCCGACCTCGGGGAGCGCGAGCGCGGGGGCGTCGGTCGCGACGGTGCGGTAGTCGCAGTTGAGCGCGACCTCGAGGCCGCCGCCCAGGGCCAGGCCGTTGACGTAGGCGAACGTCGGGACGCCCATCTCTCCGAGCCGGCGGTAGGCCGCGTGGCCGCTGCGGCCCAGCTCGAGGGCCTCCTCGCGCGTGCGGACGCCTGCGACCTGCGTGAGGTCGGCGCCCGCGGCGAGGAAGTAGGGCTTGCCCGTCACGGCGACGGCCGCGATCTCGCCGCGCGCCGCGCGGGCCTGGAGCGCGGTCAGCGCTGCCGTGAGCTCGGCGATGCCCTCGGGCCCGAGCGTCGTGGGCTTGGTGTGGTCCAGGCCGTTGTCGAGCGTCAGGAGCGCGAGCGTGCCCGCGCCGCCCGGCAGCTCGACGTCGCGGACGAGGGAGTGGGTCACGCGCTCGGCACGGGGCGTGGTGGTCTGGGTGCTCATGGGTCAGTTCTCCCCGTCGGTCGTCGTGTGGCCGGAGTAGTCGGCGTGGTGCGGGTTCTCCCAGACGACCGTGCCGCCCATGCCCAGGCCCACGCACATCGTGGTCAGGCCGTAGCGGACCTCGGGGTGCTGCTCGAACTGGCGCGCCAGCTGGGTCATGAGGCGCACGCCCGACGCCGCGAGGGGGTGACCCACCGCGATCGCGCCGCCGTACTGGTTGACGCGCTCGTCGTCGTCGGGCATGCCGAAGTGGTCGAGGAACGCCAGGACCTGGACGGCGAAGGCCTCGTTGATCTCGAACAGGCCGATGTCCTCGATGCTCAGGCCGGCCTGGGCCAGGGCCTTCTCGGTCGAGGGGATGGGCCCGATGCCCATGACCTCGGGGTCCACGCCCACGTACGCGAACGACACGAGACGCATGCGGGCCGGCAGGCCGAGCTCGGCCGCGACGTCGCCCGCCGCGAGGAGCGAGACCGCCGCGCCGTCGGTCAGCGGGGACGCGTTGCCCGCGGTGACCTTGCCGCCGGGACGGAACGGTGTCTTGAGGTGCGCGATGTCCTCGACCGTGGTGCCCGGGCGGGGCAGCTCGTCGGCCGTGGCCAGGCCCCAGCCCTGCTGCGGGTCGCGCAGCGCGATCGGGACGAGGTCCGGCGTCACGTCGCCGTTGGCGAGCGCCTTGGCGTACTTGGCCTGGCTCGCGACGCCGTACGCGTCCGCGCGCTCCTTGGTCAGGTGCGGGAAGCGGTCGTGCAGGTTCTCGGCGGTCGCACCCATGACCAGGGCCGTCGAGTCGACGAGCTTCTCGGCGACGAAGCGCGGGTTGGGGTCCGCGCCCTCGCCCATGGGGTGGTGGCCCATGTGCTCGAGGCCGCCCGCGAGCGTCACGTCCTGGGCGCCGATCGCGATGGCCGACGCGGTCGTGGTGACCGCGGTCATGGCGCCCGCGCACATGCGGTCGATCGCGAAGCCCGGGACGGACTTCGGGAGGCCGGCCAGCACGGCCACGCTCCGGCCGAGCGTCAGGCCCTGGTCGCCCGTCTGGGTCGTCGCGGCCAGCGCCACCTCGTCGATGCGCTCGACCGGGAGCTCGGGGCGGCGACGCAGCAGCTCGCGCACGGCCTTCACGGCGAGGTCGTCGGCACGGGTGTCGGCGTAGATGCCGTCGGGACGGGCCTTGCCGAACGGCGTACGCACCCCCTCGACGAAGACGACGTCGCGGACGGTCCGGCGCGAGCCCGAACCCTTGCTGGCCACAGTCATGGCATCTCCTGATCTGGACGGCGGTGTCCCTGAGCGTCACCGCTCAGCGTTGGTACAGGCTACCCACGGTACCGGGAAAATGCACGAAAGCGTGAGACCGAGTATCTGCAACGGCCGACGGACCCGCTCAACCAGAGGGGTCGAGGCAGGTCCGTCGGGGAAATCAGGGGCGATCTGGGCGATACGCAGTCTCGCCCGTGGAGAGGTCAGTGGCCTCCGCGGAGCTTGCGCACGACCCTCTTGGCGGTCGGCAGGCCCTTGTTCCAGGCGGTGTACCACATCGAGAACGGCACGTCGATGCTCCCGATCAGCTCGTCCTCGTGGCTCGCGAAGCCGCGCTTGAACGTCGAGATCCCGTCGTTGAGCAGACCGTTGACGTCGTAGCGCAGCACGCCGCGCTCACGCATCGCGTTGATCGCGTACCACTTGAGACCGTAGTTGGCGCGCAGCCGCTGGCCCTCCTCGTCCATGCCGCCGTACAGCTCGAACGACGTGCGCGCCGAGGCCGCGAACCACACGAACGAGACCGGCCGGTCGTGCGGGCCGCCCTCGCGCGAGCGGGCGAAGGCCGCGAAGACGGGCGAGTGCTCGCCGAGCTGGTCGAACACGAGCTCGTAGTAGGAGTCCTCGTGCAGGCCGAACCCGGCCCGCTCGGCGGTCTGGCGGTACAGGCGCAGGCACGCCGAGAGCTCAGCACGCGTGGTGACCGGCCGGAACTCGAGGTCCTCGCGCTCGGACTTGCGGATGTACTGGCGGGTCTTCTTGGCCATGTCGGCCATGAGCTCGTCGGGCGTCTTGCGCAGGTCCAGGATCAGGGTCGTCGGGTAGAGCACGGGGTTGACCGCGGGGGCCGCGCCGTCGAGCTCGAGCGAGGTCCCCGCGTCCCAGTCCGGCTCGAGCGTGATGCCCACGCCGCCGACGTTCTCGCGGCACCAGCCCACCACGGCCTCCGTGACGCCCGACCGGGTCGCGGGGTAGCCCGTGCCGTCGGGCATGACGACCGGACCACGGGGCACGTAGCTCAGCGCCTTGAACTGCGCGGGCAGCGAACGGACCAGGACCTGCGCGAGGCCAAGGACCGTGCCGTCCGAGCCCGCGACCTGCAGGCGGCGAGGCGTCCAGGCCCCGGCCCCCTTGACC